>JAAELR010000299.1 GCA_024226455.1 Paracoccaceae bacterium | reverse complement strand
GTGTTCCCTGAAGCCGCGTCGTCCACTTTACAAAACAGCGCTGGAATTGCTCCATATCGAGCCTTGAGAACAAGATGCCGAGCTGGTCATGGCTGGGCGTTCCATTGGCAAAGGGCAGAAAACGGCGCAGAAAGTCGACTTCTTGCGGCCGTAGAGTGCAATCGAGCTCCAACCGCCGGCCCCTGATATCACGGCACAAAGCACCAGAAAAAAGATCTCTTCGAGTGGAAAAAGAACCTTTGCAGCCTGACGAGGGCCATCTATTCTGCTAAAATTGCCCAGAAAATGCGGGGGGTGGTTGGTAGCGACAGTTCTGGGCATGATGCAGATCCATGTGGTTCAAACTCAAATGGCTTTGAGTCAGAAAACCACGCCCACGTCACCAGTCTATTCAATCGGTTGCCCTGATTCATCTGGTGTGCCGACCCCGATGAGATCATCACTTCTCGGAATCGTGGGATCCAAGCGTTAGAGTCAAACCAGTAGCGGACGACCGGAGTGACAAAAAACAAGAACTCACGCCAAGTACTGATCCTTGGAGCCAGTGGCAAGGTGGGCCGCATGGTGCGAAGATACTGGCAGTTACATCCACCCTGCGGCTTTTTGCCGCTTTATCAGTTTCGCAACTGTGCCCCGGCAGATGGGATCCGATGGCGTGACGGCGATTCGATGGACGAATTGGCCTCTGTTTCGGATCTTGTTGTTCTATGGGGAATTACCTCCGGAACTACGCGCGAACTCGAGGGCAATGCCGACTTGGCGCAAAAGGCACTTAGGCTCGCACAGTCGCTCAATGTGGACAGGGTTCTCTTTTGTTCCAGCGCAGCGGTCTATGCACCACACCCGCTTCCGATCCGAGAGGACTCGGGTAAGCTGAAACCGGCCAACGACTATGGTCGTAGTAAACTCGACGCTGAAAGCGCGGTCCAGCATTGGTGGGCCGGCCATAACAACGGCCCGGGGCTCTCGATCCTGCGACTGGCAAATGTGGTTGGAGCCGACGGTCTTTTTGCATCATTGCAGCGAGGCGGCACGATCTATCTCGACCGGTTCGTATCCGGGCTTGGTCCGGTCCGGAGCTATATCGCCCCCGGGGACTTGGCGCGCGTCTTCGAGCGGTTGCTAGAGCTTTCGCCAGACGACATACCCGGAGTACTGAATGTTGCCGGGAGAACCCCTATCGCCATGCAGGATCTGGCCGAACAGACCCAAGCGGAGATCGCCTGGCGTCCGGCGCCGCAGTCGGCGGTGCCGCTGATGTCGTTGGACACCGGCAGGCTTTGCGCAATAACCGGTGGGCTGGGGGCCAGCGGAGATGCCGCGCGGGCAATAGCCGACTGGCGGCGCTGGCGAACGAGGGGGGAGACATGAGCAAGCGGCTGATGGATCTTTTTGTGGCCCTGGTCCTGAGCGTTCTACTAGTGCCGACCATCATATTGATCTCGGCCCTAATCCTGCTGCGCGACGGTAGACCGGTGATTTACAAATCGGCACGCTCCCGCGCGCCTGATCGCATTTTCCAATTGTGGAAGTTCCGCACCATGAGTCATGCCACTGACGATAGCGGTGTAACCGGCGGCGACAAGGTGGCCCGGATCACCCCGAACGGCAGGCTCCTCCGTCGGTACCGGCTCGATGAAATCCCACAGCTGTGGAACATCCTGCGGGGCGACATGAGCTTTGTCGGACCGCGCCCCCCCTTGCCCCGCTATGTCGAGCAGTTTCCCGACATCTACGGCAAAGTTCTGCGGTGCAAACCGGGGCTGACCGGCCTTGCTACCCTAGTTTATCATCGCGCCGAAGAGCAGATGCTCCAGGAATGTACGACGTCGGATGCGACCGAGGCGGCCTATGTCCGGCGATGCATCCCACGCAAGATGCGGCTCGATCTGATCTATGCGAGGAACCGCAATGTCTGCTTCGATCTGCGCCTTATGGCGGCATCGATCGTCAGAAGAATCCCGATCAAGTGATCTGGGCGACCCCCGGTGGATTCAGCGCCGATTGGCACCCGCTGGGTCTACGCTGGCACTGGAGAGTGAGCTAGACCACATGTTCGCCTGAGATAGGGCGACCGGTCTCACCGTATACAGGTACGAAGGTTGCGCCGGATGCTTTGGCGCAGGGCTTCTGGTATAGGAGACTGACCATGAGCGAGTGTATCACCTGCATTGGTTTGGATGTTCACAAAGAGACGATTGCGGTGGTGCTTGCTGGGGGGCGCGGGCGTGGCGTGGTGCGCGGGTATGGACAGATTGCGAATACACCTGCAGCCTTGACGCGCCTTTCGAGCAAGCTCTCGCAGACCGGATCGGTGCTGCGGTTTTGCTATGAGGCCGGGCAATGCGACTACGGCATCCAGCGGCAATTGGCGGCTCGCGGGGCACTGTGTGGTGGTGGCTCCTTCACTGATCCCACAAGCGCTGACGTCAGACAGACTCAGGCGGCAGGGTTTGCGTCAGGTTACGGGCCGAAACCTGCCCCGCACGGCTTTTGGTCCAATCACTCCGGGCCGCTGGCCGGTTCCAGATCCGGGTCGAGATGCCGCGACAATTCGGCGTTCAGGGCCGCGCCAAGCAGGATTGCGTAGGCCGTGAGATAGAACCACAAGAGCAGGACGATCACCGCGCCGATCGAGCCGTAGACCTGATTGTAGCTGCCGAAACTGGTCAGGTAGACGGTAAAGCCCCAGCTTGCCGCGACCCAGAGCGCCAGCGCGAACAGGACACCGGGACTGACCCAGCGGCTGTGCGGTTCGGCGTGGTTCGGGGCGAAGCGGTAGATCAGCCACAGCCCCGCCAGCCCCACCGCGACCAGCAGCACCCAGCGCGCCGCCGTCAGAGCCCAGCCGGTTGCCAGCCCCAGCGGCAGGAACACCAGCACCACAGGCACCACCACCACAGCCAGCAGCGCCGCCAACGCTAGTCCGATCAGCCCCAGCGTCGCCGCCGTGACCGCCATCAAATGCCAAAACCCCGGCCGCGGCGCGTTGCCGTAGATCACGTTCAGCCCGCGCAACAGAGCGCCGACCCCGGCCCGCACCGACCACAGCGCCGCTCCGGTCGACAAGACCGTCGCCCAGCCCAGCGTCGCCGAGTTCGCCTCGACCAGCACCCGCACCTGCGCGTCCAGCAGGGAAAACCCTTCTGCCGGGATCAGTCCTCGCAACATCTGCAGCTGCTCTTCGACCACTGCCGGGTCGGACACAAAGCCCCAAAGCGCGATCACCGCGGCAAAGGCGGGAAACACCGCCAGCATGGCATAAAACGCCACCCCCGCGGCGATCAGGTCGAGATTGCGCTCTGTCATGGAGTGCATCACGCCGCGCAGCAGGCGCAGCGAAAGATGTGCGGGTTCTTCGGCAACGTCAGACATGGGGCTGCCCTATCACATGTGTGTGGCGCGTGTCCGTTGCAACCGCCCCTGGTTGACGGCCCGGCCGGCGGCCCGGTAACCTGCTGGTCCTTGACAGGGCTCGACCCGGATGCCCAGGTCACAGCCGGGCGGTGGTTGCGCCGGTAGAGCGGGTTGGGTTCGGGTCGCTTTCAGCCATGGGGTGGGCCTCGACGATGGACGGGGTCCGGGTCTGTTTGCCATGGTTCATGGTTGCCTTCAGCTGAACGAGCTCGACCGTTGGGAAGCCCTCGTGCTCGACGCCCGGGGAGCGGGCCAGTTGATCGTTGGCCATGGCGGGACCGCAGGCAGGCAACATGAGTGCGGTTGCGAGCAGTGTGAAGTGTTTCACCCGAGTGTCCTTTGCCTTGGTTTGCACAGAGCTTTCCTTGTGCTTCGTGAACGGCTGGACCGTTTCCGGTCGCCGGGGTTCTTGTGGTTGTTTAGGGGGATTGTGCTGGAATCAGCGCCTGAATTTCGGTGGAAGTACCGCTTGGATAGGTTGAGGTTGTGTGGTTTGTCCGAAGATTGGTTGCCCCGGCAGTAGGTTCGGACGCCGGGCGAAAGACAGGGTATCTTCAGGACACGGAGGCAAGGGCGCCCCGTGCCATCGGGCGAACCGGGAGTGCCCGACGCCGGCCCCGTTGCCGGCGATGCGCGGCGGAAATGGCACGTTGCCGCCGTGCCGGGCCATCGTCATTGAGATTTCACGCATCCGTTGCTATCTTTTCCGCACGCCCGGCGCCGGGCGTGCAACCAAGGAGGACCATGTCCTGTCAAATAGTGCCACTGCGGTCGGGGAAACGGCCGTGACGGATGCAGAAATGGCGGCAAGAATGGCCGCGCATCCCGCCAGCGTCTCAAGCGAAGCTTTGCTTGACCGCATCATGACCTCTCTCGACGATGACAAGGCCGAAGACGTTGTTTCCATTGACCTGAAGGGCAAGTCGGAAATGGCGGACTACATGGTGATCGCTTCGGGCCGGTCATCACGCCAGGTTGCCGCGATGTCGGAGAAGCTGACCGACAGGCTGAAGCAGGAATTCGGCCGGCTCTGCAAGGTCGAGGGCAAGATCGCCGGCGACTGGGTGCTGATCGACGCGGGCGACGTGATCGTCCACCTGTTCCGCCCCGAGGTGCGCGAGTTCTACCAGCTCGAGAAGATGTGGATGAGCCCCGCCAAGGTGGTGGTCGCCCGCAACTGATCGAACCACGCCCCGCAGATGCGGGCCAAGGCAGGGCAGAACCCATGCGGCTGCATATCTGTGCGGTGGGTCGGCTGCGCGCCGGACCGGAGCGCGCGCTGATCGACGACTATCTGGGCCGGGCCAGCAAGGCCGGACGCAGCCGGGGGCTGGGGCCGGTCAATGTGACCGAGGTCGAGGATCGTAAGGGCGGCGGCATGGGCGCCGAGGCGGCGCTGTTGAGCCGAGCGGTGCCCAAGGGCGCCCGGGTGGTGGCGCTGGACGAGCGCGGCAAGCTGATGTCCTCCCCGGATTTTTCCAAACGGCTGGCGGATTGGCGCGACACCGGCTGCGCTGACGTGGCGTTTGTGATCGGCGGCGCCGACGGGCTCGACCCGGCCCTGCGGGCCCGGGCCGACCTGTGCCTGAGCTTCGGGCCGATGGTCTGGCCGCACATGCTGGCCCGGGTGATGCTGGCCGAACAGATCTACCGCGCAGTGTCGATCCTGGCCGGTTCGCCATATCACCGTGCCTGACCAGGGGCTCGTCGCGCCCTTCCGGGCGCTTCTCGCCAGCGAGGAGAGCCCCGCGAGGGCCGATGAGCGGTTCCCCTCGGCACATCCCGGCGTTACAAGGCGCTGCAACACTCAAAGGCCAGAGCATGTCCGCAAGTAAACCCGTTGTCCTGTGCATCCTCGATGGCTGGGGACACCGGGACGACCCCACCGCCAACGCCCCCAGGCTGGCCGCAACGCCAGCCTTCGACCGGATCATGGCCACCTGCCCACACGCCATGCTAGCGACCCACGGGCCGGACGTGGGCCTGCCCTCTGGCCAGATGGGCAATTCCGAGGTCGGTCACACCAATATCGGCGCGGGCCGGGTGGTGGCGATGGATCTGGGCCAGATCGATCTGGCGGTCGAGGACGGGTCGTTCTTTGAAAACCCCGCCCTTCTGGGTTTCGCCGACAAGGTGAAAGCCGCTGGCGGCACGGCGCATCTGATGGGGCTGACCTCGCCGGGCGGGGTGCATTCGCATCAGGACCATATCGTCGCCGCCGCCAGGCTGCTGACCGGCAGGGGCCTGCGGGTCAATTGCCACGTAATCACCGACGGGCGCGACGTACCGCCGAAATCGGGTTTTGACCAGGTCGGGCAATTCGAGGACGATCTGCCCGAGGGCGCACGGATCGTTTCGGTCTCGGGGCGGTACTACGCCATGGACCGTGACAATCGGTGGGAGCGTGTGGAAAAGGCCTATCGGGCCATGGTTCTGGGCGACGGCGAGCGCTATGACGATGCGGTCGAGGCGATTGCCACCTCTTACGATTGCGACCAGAGCGACGAGTTCATCGAGCCTTATGTGGTTGGTGATTACCATGGTATCGGCGACGGCGACGGCGTGTTTTTCATCAACTTCCGCGCCGACCGGGCCCGCGAGATCCTGCGGGCCATCGGCGAGCCGGGCTTTGCCGGGTTCGACACCGGGCCTCGACCAGCTCTTGCGGGCTTGCTCGGCATGGTCGACTATTCCACCGAGCATATGAATTACATGACTGCCGCCTATCCCAAGCAAGAGGTGGTCAATACGCTGGGCGCCTGGGTGGCGAGCCATGGGCTGCGCCAGTTCCGGCTGGCTGAGACCGAGAAATACCCGCATGTCACGTTCTTTCTGAATGGCGGCAAAGAGGCGCCGGAGGATGGCGAAGACCGCTACATGGCGCCATCGCCCAAGGTCGCGACCTACGACATGCAGCCGGAAATGAGCGCGCCGGAGGTCGCCGACCGGTTGGTTGGAGCGATCAAGGCCGGCTTTGATCTGATCGTGGTGAACTTCGCCAACCCCGACATGGTGGGCCACACCGGCGATCTGGCCGCGGCGATCATCGCCTGCGAGACCGTCGACACGGGGCTGGGCCGGGCGCTGGAGGCGCTGGAGGCGGCGGGCGGCGCGATGATCGTTACCGCCGACCATGGCAATTGCGAGATGATGATCGACCCCGAAACCGGTGGGCCGCATACGGCACACACGGTCGGGCCTGTGGATGTGATCGTGGTCGGCCGGCCAGAGGGTGCCAGCATGCGCGACGGCAGGCTCGCGGATCTGGCGCCGACGGTGCTGGCGCTGATGGGGTTGGAGCAACCGCCAGAGATGACCGGGCGCAACCTGCTGGAGAGGTCTGGATGAAAAACGGTATTGTCGGCCTCTTCGGCCCGGTCTCAAGGCCGACAGGCCGCCGGGTCAGCGGCGGACCGCCCCGCCGGTCTGCCGCAGGCTCGGCTTGTGCATGACACCGACGTTCCCCGCGCTCGCCATCCTGCTGCTCCTTGCCCTTCCCGCCGTGGCGCAGGAGAACCCTGCGATGATCGCCAAACGCGCCGCCGGGCAGCTTGAGGCGGCGCAGAACGCGCTGATCCTGGCCGAGCGCGGCGGCGACCGGGTCGCCGCGCTGACCCGGACCATCCGCGCCTACGAGCATGGGCTGACCGCTCTGCGCGAGGGCCTGCGCCGCGCCGCGATCCGCGAGGCAGCGATGCACCAGCGCTTCGAAGCAGAGCGCGACCGCGTCTCGCGCCTGCTGGGAGTGCTGCAATCGATAGAAACCTCGCCGGCACCACTGTTGCTGCTGCACCCTTCGGGGCCCGCCGGCACCGCGCGGTCTGGCATGATCGTCAGCGACATCACCCCGGCGCTGCACCGTGAGGCGGACAAGCTGAAGGCGGAACTGGAAGAGATCGCCCTGCTGCGGGCGCTGCAGGAGAGTGCGGCCCTGACGCTGGAAGAGGGACTTGCCGGCGTGCAGCGGGCGCGCAGCGCGTTGAGCCAGGCGATTTCCAACCGCACCGACCTGCCCAAGCGGCTGCTGCAGGATCCCGCCGCGCTGTCGAGCTTGCTGAATTCGGCCGACACGCTGCGCAGCTTTGCCGAGGGGCTGGCCGACCTGCAGGTTACCGGCGCTGACGCGCCGCTGCATATCGGCGAGGCGCGCGGTGCCCTGCCGCTGCCGGTTACCGGCACCGTGCTGCGCCGGGCCGGAGAAGCGGACGCCGCCGGCATCCGCCGCCCCGGCCTAGTGATTGCCACCCAGCCGCGGGCCCTGGTCGCCACGCCCTGGCCCGCCACGATCCGCTATCGCGGCCCACTGCTGGACTACGCAAATGTGATGATCCTTGAGCCCGGAGATGGCTATCTTCTGGTTCTGGCCGGGCTGGCAGAAGTGTATGGAGCCACAGGAGAGGTCTTGCCAGCGGGCGCCCCGTTGGGGCTTATGGGCGGAAATACACCGCAAGCAGGGCTGATTTTGGCGAATGCCGCCAAAGGAGGTGGCGCAGACCGGACAGAAACGCTCTATATGGAGCTGAGACAGGGCGGAGAGCCGGTAGACCCCGGCATCTGGTTCGCCTTCGAATAACGCGAGGATGCGATGAGAAAGTTCGTGATGGCCGCGATGGCCGGAATTCTGGCAGGCGCCGTGGCAACGACACAGATCGCCGGGCCTTTGGTGGCGCAGGAGGGCGAGCGCAGGACATCCGTCTATGAGCAGCTTGACCTTTTCGGCGACATCTTCGAGCGCATTCGCGCGCAATATGTCGAAGATGTGGACGAGGCAGAGCTGATCGAGGCGGCAATCAACGGCATGCTGACCTCGCTCGATCCGCATTCCAGCTATCTCAGCCCCAAAGACGCCAACGACATGCGGGTGCAGACCCGCGGCAGCTTTGGCGGCCTGGGCATCGAGGTCACGCAGGAGGAGGGCTTCGTCAAGGTGGTGTCGCCCATCGACGACACGCCGGCGGATGCCGCGGGCATGGAGGCGGGCGATTTCATTACCCATGTGGACGGCGAGTCGGTGCTGGGCCTGACCCTTAACCAAGCGGTCGAGCTGATGCGCGGCCCGGTGGGATCAGAGATCATCATTACCGTTGTGCGCGAAGGCGAAAACGAGCCCTTTGACGTCTCGATCATCCGCGACACCATCAAGCTTACGGCCGTGCGCACCCGCGCAGAGGGCAACACGGTGGTGCTGCGTGTCACCACCTTCAACGACCAGACCTATCCCAATCTGGAAAGCGGTCTGGCCGAGGCGGTCGAGGAAATCGGCGGTATGGACAAGGTCAACGGCGTGGTGCTGGACCTGCGCAACAACCCCGGCGGGCTGCTGACCCAGGCGATCAAGGTCTCGGACGCGTTTCTCGATGCCGGAGAGATCGTCTCTACCCGCGGCCGCGACCCGCAGGATGGCGAGCGCTACAATGCCAATGAGGGAGATCTGGCCATGGGCAAGCCCGTGGTTGTGCTGATCAACGGCGGCTCTGCCTCTGCCTCTGAAATTGTCGCCGGCGCGCTGCAGGACCACCGCCGCGCGATCATCGTGGGCACCAAATCGTTCGGCAAGGGATCGGTGCAAACGGTGATGCCGCTGCGCGGCGACGGTGCGATGCGGCTGACCACGGCGCGGTATTACACGCCGTCGGGCCGTTCCATCCAGGCGCTGGGCGTGTCGCCCGACATTGTCGTCGAGCAACCGCGCCACCGCCCGGACGAAGAGAACGAGGCCGAGAATGACCGCCCGGCGCGCACCGAGGCCGACCTGCGCGGCTCGCTGGACAACGATTCGCTGACCGAAGACGAGCGCCGCCAGATCGAGCAAGAGCGTGCCGCCGCCGAAGAGGCCGCCAAGCTGCGCGACGATGACTATCAGCTGGCCTATGCCATCGACCTGCTGCGCGGGCTAAGCGCGCTGGGCAACCCCGCCGAGTGAGCCAGCGCGACGCTCGTCGGTTCCGGTACAGGCGATCCCGGCGAGGCATCACCCACTCGCCGGGGGGTTGCCCGTGAAGCTGTCGTTAAGGGACCGGTTGCGCATCGCGTGGCAATTCGGATGGTTGAAACCGGTCACCGGTGCCGCCGTCGCGGGCCTTGTTCTGGCGGGAGCGGCGATCTGGATGGCCCCGGAACCGCACCAACACCTGCGGCTCGAGATTGCACAGGTCGTGAGTTCGGTCGCAATCCAATCTGAAATGGGCGCGCGGATCCAGTACTTGTCCAAACTCGCGGATGGCAGTCAGCATGCGGCTTCAACCCGATCCGGATGGTTGACCGGTCAAATTGGCGAAGCCGGGTGCGTCGAGGTGCGCCGGGCAATAGAAAGCGGGCGCCTCCGGGTTTTGTCGGTACCCGCCGCAAAATGTGACTGATACGCTGGCCCGGTGATTAGCCCTTGCGTCCGTACCGGCGCGCGGGGCATGCACAATGCATGACACCAGATGAAATCTCTCGCCTGCCCTACCGACCCTGCGCAGGCATCGTGCTGCTCAATCCGGCGGGCGAGGTCTTTGCCGGCCAGCGCATCGACGCAGGCGGCGATGCCTGGCAGATGCCCCAGGGCGGGATAGACCCGGGCGAAACGCCGCGCGAGGCCGCCCTGCGCGAGCTGTGGGAAGAGACCGGCGTTTGCGCCGATCTGGTGACGGTCGAGGCGGAAACCCCCGGCTGGGTGACCTATGACCTGCCGCATGACATCGTGCCCAGGATCTGGAAGGGGCGCTACCGGGGCCAGAAACAGCGTTGGTTCCTGATGCGGTTTCACGGTGATAACGACCAGATCCTGATCGAGACAGAGTATCCCGAGTTCTCAAAATGGACATGGCTTTTGCCGGATCGGTTGGTCAAGAGTATCGTACCCTTTAAACATGCGGTCTATACGCAAGTTTTCCAGGCGTTTGAGGAGCATCTGACATGAAACGGATACTGGCGATCATCCTGGCGGTCCTGCCCGCCCCGGTCCTGGCGCTAAGCTGCGTTCAACCGACCGTGGAGCAGGCGTTCAATATCACGCATTCTGCGGCAGAGGCCTATGTGCCGGTCCTTGGCAGATTCTCCGGGGTCCCGGCGCGGATGGACGCCGGCAGTTCGATGCCGCAGGACCGTTCCTATTCGGCACGGTTCAAGGGAATTGCCCTGACCCAGCGTGGCGTCGACATTGCGATGAACGTTCCGGTCTGGGTCACCGAAACCTGCGTGGCCTCGTGGTGCGGAAACATCCCGAACGGAACCCAGGTTCTGACATGGCTCCGGGTCCATGGCAAAAGCTACAGCCTCACCATCGGCGCCTGCAGGGGCAACACGTTTTTCCATCCGACAGCCGGTCAGGTGGGAACGCTGCGGACCTGCCTGCATTTCGGGGCCTGCTGACCCGCGCGGGTCTCCGGCAGGGTTTGCGCAGCACCTGCGCGCCGAACTGCTTCGCCCGGCTTGCCCCGATTGACGCACGAAACGGCTGGGCTTTTCCTCGGTGCGGTCGTCAACCCGGCGGCCTGTTCCGCGCTCGGATCTTGCGCACATCGCGGTCAGGCGGAGGAAAATGCCCGGTTGCCTGTTGGTGTAAAACACGGCTGCGATACCTTTTCGCCCGCGCAACAGGGACATGGGGCAGCATCCGCCACAATGGGACTCCAAACGAGAACAAAACAGGAATATAGTGCCTGGTGATGACCTGTGCCGAGCTGAATATAACCTCGAACTTCACCTTCCTCACCGGCGGGTCGCATCCCGAGGAATACATGCAGCTCGCCGCCATGATGGGGATGAGCGCCATCGCCATCGCCGATGAAAACTCTGTGGCCGGGGTCGTGCGCGCGCATACCGAGATGCGCGAAATCGCTCGCCTGGTGCGTCTACGGGCAAAAGACCCCATCGGCCCGCCACGGCCCGCGCATATCCCCCGCCCGCCCTCGGCGCCTGTCGATAACGTCCCACGGCTGATTCCCGCCGCGCGCATCGTGCTTCAGGATGGGTTCACCGTCACCGCCCTGCCATGGGATCGCCAAGGCTGGGCAAATCTCTGCCGGCTGCTGTCGCTTGGCAGGCTGCGCGCCAAGAAGGGCAACTGCCTGCTGCGGCTCGACGACCTGCGCGAATGGGGTGCAGCACAGGAACTGATCCTGCATCCCCCGCCGGATGCGCAGGCGGTGAGGTGCGGCGCGAGCCCGTGGGTGCAGGTAGCGCAGCGGTTGACGCGCCGCTTTGCCGGGCAGGCCTCGCTGCTGCTGGCGCCATGTTATGACGGGCAGGACAGCGCGCGGTTCGGCGACCTCGGCAACCTTGCCGACCAGTTGGGCATCGCCACCGTCGCCTCGGCCAGCCCGGTCATGCACAAGGCTTCGCGGCGCAGGCTGGCCGACGTGCTGACCGCCATCCGCACCGGCACCCGCGTCGACCGGCTGGGCCGCGCGGCACTGGCCAATGCCGAGCAGCGCCTGCGCTGCGAACCCGAGATGCGGCGTATCTTCAAGGGCCACGAAGAGGCCATCGACCGCGCCGCGGAAATCGCCGGCCGCTGCCGGTTCGACCTGGCAGAGCTGCGCTATGAGTACCCGTCCGAGATCACCAGGGGCGAGGCGCCGCCAGAACGCCTGTCCCGCCTTGCCCATGAGGGGCTGCGCTGGCGCTATCCCTCGGGCGCACCGGAAAAGGTTCGCAACATGCTGGCCCATGAGCTGCGCCTAATCGGCACGCTGGAATACGAGCCCTATTTCCTGACCGTCCGCGACGTGGTGAAATTCGCCCGTGATCGCGGCATCCTGTGCCAGGGTCGCGGTTCTGCGGCCAATTCCGTGGTCTGCTACTGCCTCGGCGTCACATCCGTTTCCCCCGAGATCGGCACCATGGTCTTCGAGCGGTTCGTCAGCGAGGCCCGGGGCGAACCGCCCGATATCGACGTGGATTTCGAGCATGAGCGGCGCGAGGAGGTGATCCAGCATATCTATCAGCGTTACGGCCGACACCGCGCCGGGCTTTGCGCCACGGTGGTGCATTATCGCGGCAAGCGCGCCATCCGCGAGGTTGGCCGCGCCATGGGGCTGACCGACGACACGATCAGCGCGCTTTCCTCGCAGCTCTGGGGGTTCTTCTCGGCAAAGGGCCTCGAAGAACACCGGATGCGCGAGATCGGGCTCGATCCGTCCGACCGCCGCCTGGCCCAGACCATGGCGCTGATCCATGAGGTCATCGGCTTTCCCCGCCACCTTTCCCAGCATGTGGGCGGCTTCATCATGACCGAGGGGCGGCTTGATGAGCTGGTGCCGGTCGAGAACGCCACCATGGAGGACCGCACGGTCATCCCCTGGGACAAGGACGATATCGACGCGCTTGGCATCCTCAAGGTCGATGTGCTTTCCTTGGGCATGCTGACCTGCATCCGCAAGGCGTTCGGCCTGATCGGCCAGCATCACCAGATCGATTACAGCCTCGCCACCCTGCCGCCAGAGGATCCGGCGGTCTACGACATGCTGTGCAAGGCCGACAGTCTTGGCGTCTTCCAGGTGGAAAGCCGCGCCCAGATGAACTTTCTGCCACGGATGCGGCCGCGCAGTTTCTACGATCTGGTGATAGAGGTCGCCATCATCCGCCCCGGGCCGATTCAGGGCGATATGGTGCACCCCTATCTGCGCCGGAGAAACGGCGAAGAAAAGGTGGTGTTTCCCTCCGACGCGCTGGGCCAGGTGCTGGGCAAGACGCTGGGTGTGCCGCTGTTTCAGGAACAGGCGATGCAGATCGCCATCACCGGGGCGGGGTTCAGTCCGGAAGAGGCCGACCGGCTGCGCCGCTCGCTGGCGACGTTCAAAAAGCACGGGAGCGTCAGCGAATTTCACGACCGGTTCATGCGGGGCATGGCCGAGAACGGCTATGACGAGGGTTTCGCCGGGCGCTGTTTCAGCCAGATCGAGGGGTTCGGGTCCTACGGTTTTCCCGAAAGCCACGCGGCCAGCTTCGCGCTGCTGGTCTATGCCAGCGCCTGGCTGAAACGGCACCACCCCGGCATCTTCGCCTGCGCGCTGCTGAATTCGCAACCGATGGGGTTCTACGCGCCGGCCCAGATCGTGCGCGATGCACGCGAACATGGGGTCACGGTGCGGCCTGTCGATATCAACGCCAGCTTTTGGGACAACGTGATGGAACCGGATGGCCATGGCGGGCTGGCGCTTCGCTTGGGGTTCCGGCAGATTCGCGCCATGGGCGATGAAGAGGCCGGCTGGATCACCGGCGCGCGCGGCAACGGTTATCTGTCGGTCGAGGATGTCTGGCGCCGCGCCGGCACCTCGCCGAGGCTGCTGCGGGTACTGGCCGAGGCCGACGCCTTCGCCTCGCTGGGGCTTTCCCGGCGCGAGGCGCTCTGGGCCGCCAAGGCGCGGGTCGCAAGCGGCGAACTGCCGCTTTTTGCCAGCGACCTCGACGGCGAGGGGCTCGACGAGCCGCGGGTCGAACTGCCGCCGATGAGCCTCGGCGAAGAGGTGGTCGAGGATTACGTGGCGATGCGCCTGACCCTGCGGGCCCATCCGCTGGCGCTGCTGCGCGACAAGCTGACGCCCCCCGCAAGCCTGCCGCCGCCGCAAGCCGGGCCCCCGGCGGATGGGCCAGCCCCGAAACCGGCGATCCGCCGGCATCCGCGGTCGGTGCGGCACTTTGGGTAATGCATCGACAGTGCATCGTACGACAATGCACCAGAGGTCCGGCTGGCTGGTGGGCTTTGCCCCGCACGATACGGCCCGCAATGAAGCGTCGCCAGGCAACCTGCTGAAACAGACTTCGCGCGGCAGCGCGGCATTGTTATACCAGCCCGCCGCTAGCGGAGCCGCTTCAGAACCGACAAAGACGGGTAGCCATCTGGCACCAGACCGATGGTTTTCTGGAACTCCTGCACCGCCGCGATGGTGCGTGGACCGATGATGCCGTCGACGCCTTCGGGGTCAAAACCCCGTGCCAGAAGGTGCCGCTGCATTTCCTGCTTTTCCGAGAACGACAGCGCCCGGTCGCCACGCGGCCAGCCCGACCGGATCGCTGCGCCGCCGCCCAGCCGGTCGGCCAGATGTCCGACGCCGATCACATAGGCGTCCGCGGTGTTGTATTTCTCGATCACCTGGAAATTGTCGAAGATCAGGAACGCGGCACCCTTGTGCCCCGCAGGTAGCAGGATCGAACTGCGGCGGTGGTTTGGCAGGCGCAAGCCGTGCGCGCTCTTCACCCCCATGCGGACCCAGTCGCGGGTCGGCCGCTTGACCCGTTCAGAGGTGATGGAATAGTCGAACCCCCCGGGCAGCAGCACCTCCATCCCCCAGGGTTGGCCCTTGGTCCAGCCGTGATGTGCCAGATAGGCGGCGGTCGAGGCCAGCGCGTCGGTCGGGTCGTCGCCCCAGATGTCGCGCCTGCCGTTGCGGTCGAAATCCTGGGCGTGGTCCAGGTAGGAGCCGGGCATGAACTGGGTATGCCCCATTGCGCCGGCCCAGCTGCCCACCATGTTACCCGCCGTTGTGTCGCCGGCCTGCAGGATGCGCAGGGCGGCCAGCACCTGGGCCTCGAAGAAGGCGGGCCGCCTGGTGTCATAGGCCAGTGTGGCCAGCGCCTCGATCACCGGAGTGCTGCCACGCACCGCGCCATAAGAGCTTTCCAGCCCCCAGATCGCCGCGACGACCTCTTTTTCGACGCCGTAGCGGGCTTCTATACGGGTCAGAACCGTGCCGAAGCGGGCCAGCGCGGCACGGCCGTTGCGGACTCGGGCGGCGGAAACGGCGCTGTCGAGGTAATCCCAGATCTGCTTGGTGAATTCCGACTGGTTGCGGTCTTTCGCGACGATGGCGGCGTTGTAGCGCACGCCGCGAAAGGCGCGGTCAAAAACATCCGCCCGGATACCCTGAGCCAGGGCGCGCTTGCGGAACTGGCCGACCCAGCGCCGAAACCCGGTTCTTGCCGTTGCCGGGGCCGTGACAGGTACCTCAGCCACCCGCGCCTTGCCGGGCCTTGCGGGCGGGCGTAGAGAGTGATCGACGGCCAGCGTCTCGGCCGGTGCAGTGCCCGCGACCAACAACAGCAGCAAACCCAGAAAAAGCGGTTTTCGCATTCATGTCACCTGAAACCTTCCGCAGCTTCATCCTAGCCCGATAGCAACCGATCCGGAAGCAGTCGGGCGACCGGGTGGCGGGGTGGCGCTCATCAAGCCCTTCCCGGGCTTTCTTCGCTGCCGCCCCGCGAGGAGTGAAACAAGGCGAGCTATGAGCGCCGGGTCAGCGCCGTTTGCGCGTCACTTTGCGCGCCGTCTTGGCCGCCTTCTTCTTCGCCTTTGCCGGTTTGCGCCGCGCGCCGCCCCTGGCGCCGCGAGACGGACCGCGAGGCAGCGCCTTGCCGTTCACCTCAAGAAGTTCCAGCATCAGCCCACCGGTCACCGGCACCGCCTCGCAAAGCCGTACCGTCACCGGCAGCCCCACCGACAGTTCCAGCCCGGTATCCTCTCCCATCAGGGTCTGCGCCTTGCCGTCAAAGCGGAAATACTCACGCCCGATCGTGCGCACCGGGATCAGGCCGTCAGCACCGGTCTCGGCCAGTTGCACAAAGGCGCCGAAGCGCTGGATGCCGCTGATCCGCCCGGCGAACTCGTTGCCCACACGTTCGCTGAGATAGGCGGCCAGGTACCGGTCGGTCGTATCGCGTTCGGCCATCATTGAGCGGCGTTCGGTTTCCGAGATGTGCCTGGCGGTCTGCTCCAGTTGGCCAGCATCCTCGGGGCTCATCCCGTCATCGCCCCAGTCATGTCCCGAGATCAGCGCCCGGTGCACGATCAGGTCGGCATAGCGCCGGATCGGCGAGGTGAAATGCGCGTATGATTTTAGTGCCAGCCCGAAATGGCCGAAATTCTCGGGGTGATAGTATGCCTGCTGCATCGAGCGCAGGGTGGACATGTTGATCAACTCGTCGAACTCGCTGCCCTCTGCGGCGGCGAGCAGGCTGTTGAGATGCCTGGTCTGCAGCACCTGTCCCTTGGCCAGCGCAAAGCCGCTGGCCTGCGCCACCTCGCGCAAGGCTTCCAGCCGTTCCGGCGCGGGTTCCTCGTGCACGCGGTAAAGCAGCGGGCGCTTGCGGGTGAAAAGCTCTTCGGCGGCGGCGACATTGGCGAGGATCATGAATTCCTCGATCAGCCGGTGCGCGTCGAGCCGTTCCTTCATCGTTACAGAGGCGACCTGACCATCGTCGGAAAGCACGATCTTGCGTTCGGGCAGGTCAAGGTCCAGCGGCTGGCGTTTGGCGCGGGCGTGCCGGGTGGCCTCATAGGCGTCGAACAGCGGATCGATGATGTCACTCATCAGTGTTGCGCACTTATCGTCCGGGGTTCCGTCGCGGGCGGCCTGAACCTGCGCATAGTTCAGCGAGGCCACGGATTTCATCAGCCCGCGGGTGAAACGGTGCTTCAGCTTTTCGCCGTGGGCGTCGAGCACCATCTCTACCGCGATGCAGGGGCGCGGAACGCCCTCGTGCAGGCTGCAAAGGTCGCCCGACAACCGGTCCGGCAGCATCGGCACGACCCGGTCGGGGAAATAGCTGGAATTGCCGCGATGCCGTGCCTCGCGGTCGAGCGCGGTGCCCGGCCTGACATAGGCGGCGACGTCGGCAATGGCGACCCAGACGACATGGCCGCCGGGGTTTTTCGGGTTGTCGTCGGGGCGGGCAAAGCAAGCGTCGTCATGGTCGCGCGCATCGGCCGGATCGATGGTGATCAGTGGTAAATCGGTCAGGTTTTCGCGGTGGCCGAGACCCTTCGGCCTGGCGGCATCGGCCTCGGCAATTGTCTCGTCGGGAAAATCGTCGGGGATGCCATGCTGATGGATGGCAATCAGCGACACAGCCCTGGGCGCGCTAGGGTCGCCGAGCCGCGCAGTAATGCGGGCGGAGGGCAAACCGAGCCGGTTTTTCGGACCGCTCTGTTCGGCCTCTACCAACTCGCCGTCCTTGGCCCCATAGGTCGCGTCGCCGGCGACGCGCCACTCGCGGTCGGCACCCTTGTCGATGGGCACGATGCGGCCGCCCTCGGCACCTTTGCGAAAGACACCCAGCACCCGGCGCGGGTTCTGGCCGATACGGCGGATCAGGCGGGCCTGATAGGTGTGGTCCCTGGCGTTGACCTCGGTCAGCCGGGCCAGTATGCGGTCGCCCTGCCCGAGCGCCGGGTCAGAGGCGCGCGGCATCACCAGCACACGCGGTTCGGGCGCCTCACCCTGCCATTCCAGCGGGCGGGCGAAGAGATCGCCATCGGCATTCGGCGCCTCGACCTGCAGTACCGCGACGGGGGGCAGCTTGTCGGGGTCGCGATAGGTCATGCGGCGCTTTTCCAGGTGGCCGTCGGCTTCCAGCTCTTTCAGCATGCGCTTGAGGTCGATGCGGTCGGCGCCGCGAATGCCGAAGGCACGGGCGATGTCGCGCTTGCCGGTCTGGGTCGGGTTTTCGGAGATCCACTGAAGGATCTGGACTTTGCTGGGAAGGCTGCTCATGCGGCCGGGGTAGCACGCGCTGTGCCCGAGGTCATGCGGAAAGCTCATGCGGGCGGGGGCGACAAGATCCTCCGGAGGGCATCGCCAGGTTAGGCTCTTCGGGACATATCTGATTGCAGATCGGCGGCGGTGTCGATGTCGCGCAGCGTGTCGGTAAATGCGATACGAGCCCCGGGCAGGGTGGCGAGACTGTCGGCAAGGCTATGCTGGGTGGACCAGCGGACGTGGTGGAACAGACCGGGCGGCGGCGGCACGGCGCGTTTCAGGCCGACCAGCCAATAGCCGCCGTCGGCGGCGGGGCCAAAGACGGCGTCGTTTTGCCCCAGCGCCCGGAAGGCGCGGGCGATATGTGCGGGTCTGATATCGGGGATGTCGCCGCCGACAATCAGTGCAGGTCCGGGGGGTGGGGCGGCCAGCAACCGGGCCATGCGGTCACCAAGATCGCCGCGGCCTTGTGCAATACGTGGCAGATGCGCCGGCCAGGCGCGCGAGTGCAGCGCCCTGTCGGGAGCGACGCCCAGCCAGAGCCGCCAGCGCTGGTCGTCGAGGCGCCGCAGCAGGCGTGTGGCCTGGTGGCGGAACCACCATGTGGCCGGTACCATACCGATCTCGCGACCGAGCCGGGTCTTCACGCGGCCCACGCGCGGTTCCTTGAGCATGACGATCAGGTGGCGGGCGCTCATCAAGCCCTGCCGGGCTTTCCTCGCTGCCGTCGCGCCCGGTTTTCAGCGAGGAGCGCTGCGAAGCGCGCGATGAGCGGCCGGTCAGGCGAACCAGGCATCAAGGATCCTGCGGTAAACCGCCTTCAGCGCGTGGATCTGTGCCACCTCGACCCTCTCGTCGACTTGGTGCATGGTTTTTCCCACCAGCCCGAACTCTACCACCGGGCAGTGGCCCTTGACAAACCGAGCATCCGAGGTGCCGCCGGTGGTGCTGAGTTCCGGCCTGCGACCGGTCTCGGCCTCGACCACTTGCACCACCAGATCGGATAGCGGCCCCGGCGGGGTTAGAAAGCTTTCGCCCGAAACCTGCGTCGTCATCGCAATCCCGACACCGGTTTCGCCTGCCACCAGATCGGCCTCGTCCTCCAGCCAGCTCGTCAGGCCGGCAGAGCTGTGCGCGTCGTTGAACCGGATGTTCACCGTTCCGCGGCAGCTGGTCGGGATCACGTTGTTGGCCGGGTTGCCGGTGTCGATGGTGGTGACCGCCAGCGTCGACGCGTCGAAGAACTCTGTGCCATCGTCCAGCACGTGCCGCGCCAGCCGGTCCATCAGCCGCGCCATCGCGCAAACCGGGTTCCTGGCCCGGTGCGGATAGGCAGAGTGACCCTGTATCCCGGTAGCGGTGAACCGCGCGGTCATCGAGCCGCGGCGGCCGATCTTGATCATGTCGCCCAGATTGTCCGGACAGGTCGGTTCGCCGACCAGGCAGACAGACATGGCTTCTCCCTGATCCGCCATCCAGTCGAGAATGGCGGTTGTGCCGTGCAGAGCGTCGCCTTCCTCGTCCCCGGTGATGGTCAGCACCACGGCGCCGTCCGGCGGGGTCTCGGTCACGAAATCCATCGCCGCGGCGGCAAAGGCGGCGACCCCGGATTTCATGTCCGTGGCGCCGCGGCCCCAAAGCCAGCCGTCGCGGACCTCGCCACCGAACGCATCCGCGGTCCAGTCCGCCGCATCGCCGATCGGCACAACATCGGTATGACCGTTAAAGCCGAAGGTCCGGGCATGACCCGCGGCTCCCCAGCGGGCGAAAAGGTTGCTGACCACGCCGCGATCGACCCGGGTACAAGTGAAGCCGGCCTGTTCCAGACGCTCCTGCAACAGCGTCAGTGCACCAGCTTCAGCCGGGGTGACAGACGGGCACCGGATCAACTCTGCGGTGAGATCAACGGGATCGACCGGGTCTGACATCGCATCCTCCTTCTAACAACATCTCTCTAGACCTTGCGGCTTGGAAAAACAATTCCACTACATGCTGAATACCCTGTGGCGAAATCGAAACAATTTTTTGGCGAAACCAGGACAATCGCTTTTTTTGCAAACATCCTCAGACAGATATGCCTAATAGTTAACAAAAGACCTGAGGCAGGGTTAACGGCCGCAAAGACGGCTGGTGAGAGCAGCAATCGACCTATTCGGTCGGCATGAGACATGCCGCCCGCGCTGACTGTCGCCGTCCTGACCTCACAGAGGCAGGAGAGCGGCATGCCAAGGCTACCAGTTGACCAGAACGCCAGCGCCACGCAGATGGCGCAAGAGATCTTCGGCAACGGCGTCACCGTCGTCGGCGCCAGTTACTCCGGAGATTCCAGATCGTCGGGGATCTACAGCAACGGCGACACCGTCTCGCCCGGCGTGACGCCATCGGACCGCGGAGTGATCCTTTCCACTGGCCGAGCCCAGAATTTCTCCAACCGCAACGGAGAGTACAACCAGGACACCAACCAGTCGTCCAACACCAGCGGCGTCAACAACGACGCGGATTTCAACGCGCTGGTGGGGGCGAGCACCTACGATGCCGCCTGGCTGGACATCGATTTCATCCCCACCGGCGACACGCTAACCATGCAGTTCGTGTTCTCGTCAGAGGAGTACCCGGAATACACCAACTCTATCTACAACGACGCGGTCGGGGTCTGGATCAACGGCGCGCCCGCGACACTCTCGGTCGGCGATGGCTTGACCACGGTGGGCAACGTCAATCAGATCGACAACCTGAACCTCTACAACGACAACACCAACGACCAGTTCAACACCGAAATGGATGGCTTCACCGTGACGCTGACGCTGACCATGGCGGTCAACCCCGGCGTGGTGAACTCGATCCGGATCGGGATCGCGGATGTCGGCGACAGTTCATACGACTCGAATCTGCTGATTGCCGGCGACAGCATGCAGACGGTTCTGATCGCCAATGACGACGCGGTCCATATCGATGCCGGCACCACCGAGACCCTTGATGCCCTGGCCAATGACAGCTATGCCCCGGGCGCCACACTGACGGTCACCCATATCAACGGAGTGGCAGTAGTCGCCGGGCAGATGGTGACGCTGCCCAATGGCCAGACTGTGACGCTGAACGTCGACGGCACCTTTGACATCACCGCCGATCTCGATGAGGAACTGGCGAGCTTCACCTACACGATCAGCGACGGGACCGACACCGATACCGGGTTCGTCACGGTCGACACGGTGCCTTGTTTCGTGGCCGGAACCCTGATCCGGACACCCGAAGGCGAACGGCTGGTCGAGACGCTGGAGATGGGTGACCTGGTGCTGACCCAGGACCACGGCGCCCAGCCCCTGCGCTGGATCGGTAACCGGACCGTGCCGGCAGAAGGCAGCCACGCGCCGATACGGATCGCGGCGCATACCTTCGGGGTGCATCGCACGATCCTGGTGTCGCCGCAGCACCGGATCCTGATCCGCGACAGCCTGTCGGAACTGCTGTTCGGAGAGGCAGAGGTGTTGGTGGCGGCCAAGCATCTGCTGAACGACCGGACCGTGACGCGCCGGGTCGGCGGGCTGGTACAGTATTTTCACCTGATGTTCGACGAGCATCAGGTTGTATTCTCGGAAGGCTTGCCGACCGAGAGTTTCCTGCCGGGGCCGCAAGCCGAGGCAAGCTTTGATCAGGCGGCGGTGCAAGAGCTGACGTCGCTGTTTCCCGAACTCGACCTGGCAACCGGTGCGGGCTACAGCCCGACCGCGCGGCGGACGCTGAGGGCGCATGAGGCGGCGGTGCTGATGTCGGGGGCAATGGCAGCGTGAGGCAAATCAGCAACCTCCGGGCGGGTGAACCCGAATGAGCTGGATCGCGATATCGGACGGGCGCCGGGTGCTGCTCTCGCCGGGCTGCCTGCCGGATGTGGCAGCACCGCTGGTGGCCACCGGATCGTTGGTGATCGAGGTAGGGTTCTCGGCAGAGAATGGCACGCGGCAGACCGTGATCAATCTGGCGCGCGAACAGCTATGGCCGCGTCGGCTCCGGGTGACGCTGGGCGAAGCGGGCGACATGCTCGTCGAGCACCGGCAGGGCAACACGATCACCAACACCATCCTGAAATTCCCCCAGCCCGATCGCGAGGCCACCCTGCGGATCACAGTTTCGTGGCACTCGCCCGGGCGTCTGGGGTTGCTGACGGTAGAGAACCTCGACAGTGGCGATCTGAATCAGGCGGTGATCGAGGAACCGAACCCGTGGCCGATGGACGACATTGCAGCCCTGATCCGGCAGGACGATGGTTGCACCATCGATGGCTCGGTGGCTTTGCTGGCGGTTTCGGACCGGGTCGAGCCTGTGGGGCTGAACGCGGGCTTCGCTGCAGGAACGCTGATCGACACCTCCACCGGGCCGCGGCCGGTGGAAGAGCTGCGCCCGGGCGACGTGGTGATGACCGCCGATCTGGGCCACCAGCCGATCCGCGGCGTGGTCAGCCACGAAGTTCCGGCGGTGGGGCGCTTTGCCCCGATAGAGCTTTGTGCGCCGTTCGTCGGGTTGCGGCGCGATCTGACGGTGGCACCGGATCACCGGCTGCTGATCTCGGGCACCGATGCGGAATACCTGTTCGGGTCGGATTCGGTGCTGGTCGAGGCGCGTCACCTGGCCCGGTTGGCGGCGCGGCCACGCGGTGAAAAGACCCGTACCATCCGATACGTTCAGGTGCTGCTGGATGCGCATATGTGCCTGTCGGTGGCCGGGGCATATGGCGAGAGCCTGTTTCTGGGCGATCTGGCGGACCGGTCGCTGCGCCATGCCACGTCACTGGTGGCCGAAACGCCCGCAGACGCGTTGCCGCGGCACACGCGGGTGGCCAGTCGAGAGCTGCGCAGCTATGAGGCGATGGTGCTGGTTTCGGCGATGTGCGCCTGAGTGTCCCCATGGGGACACATCGGTAAACTGTTGTAATAATTTTGTTTAGCGCTAACTGTCTGCGTGTGGAAGCCCACTGGCGACGGCTGTGATCACATCTGGCAGATCTGACGGGGCGTCGCAGATTGCGGCAGCGCCGAAGAGTTCCCCGGGCGAGCCATATCCCCAGGACACGCCGACAAAAGCCATGGCGTTGGCCTGCGCCGCCTCGCGGTCGTGGTGGCGGTCGCCGACCATAACCGATGCCGCCGCATCGGCGCCCACCAGCGGCAGCGCGTGGGCCAGAAGCGCCGCCTTGTCGTTGCGGGTGCCGTCCAGTTCCGGCCCGAACTGCGCCGCCAGGTGGCGGTCGAGCCCCAGCCGGGCGGTGATGCGGGTGGCAAAGACATGTGGCTTGGCGGTGGCAAGCACCAGCCGGTGGCCGCCCCGCCGCAGTGCCTGCAACGCCTGCGGTATACCGTCATAGATGCGCAGGTCGAACATGGCGCCATCGGTATAACGCGCCCGGTAGATATCCAACGCCGCGGCGGGGTCGGGCGCCCCGAGCCGCGCGAAACTGTCGATCAGCGGCGGGCCGATGACCCATTCGAGATCCTCTGCCGGCGGCGGCGCAATACCAAGCGCGGTCAGCGCATGGACCACCGAGCCGATGATCCCCGGCCTGGGGTCGATCAGCGTGCCGTCGAGATCGAGAAATACCGTTGCCACCCGGATCAATCCTGAAAGAACGGCGTCATCTGCGCCACGATCACCGCGTTCTCATCCGCCGCCCTCTGCATCAGCGCGCGTTCCTCATCGGAAATATCGTGGCCCTCGTCCAGCCGGTCCTGCAGCGTGCCGTAGCCCGACACGTCGAGCGGTGCCATATCGGCCTGCTTCAGAATCGCCACGGTTTCGCGCACCGCCTCGGCCTCGTCCACGCCGCTGGCATAACACATCAGCGCCGCGCCGGTGGCGCCCTTGGGCAGCCCGTCGCCCTCTTTGCGGCCGACCTCGACCAGCAGCGTATAGACAGCTTGCGCCCTTTTTCGCTCGCCCATGGCAATCCCCTGCCCTTTCCCGCCCAGTCTTTGGCGACATTGGCGCCCGGCGTCCAGCAGATCGGGGCCCGGGGGCGGCTTTTTCTTGGCAGGCGCCGCGCCGCAGTTTAGGCCGTTGCCGGAGGCGACGGCAAAAGCATGGGGATACTTTTGCGCAGATTTGCATTTGTACTGGCCGCGCTCTGGGCCGCGTTGACTGCGGGTGCCGTTTGGGCTCAGCAGGGCGCGCTGGTCTTCAATACCATCGAGCGCCCGCCCTTCGCCTATCTCGAAAACGGACAGCCCACGGGATTCAGCATCGACCTGATGCGGACCGTCGCCGAAGAACTGGGCCGCGAGATCCAGTTTCGCTGGTCCGACAGTTTCCCCCAGATGCTGGGCGCGGTCGAGGCCGGAACGGTGGACGGCGCCGTCGCCAATATCTCGATCACCTCGGCGCGCGAGAAGGTGATGGATTTCAGCCAGCCCATATTCGAGAGCGGGCTGCAGATCATGGTGATGGGCGGCAGCGGCGGGGCCAGTATCTGGGCCGCGGTGTTCAGCTATGATCTGTTGCTGGCGGTGCTGGCCGCGTTTGCGGCGCTCTTTGTGCTGGGTATGCTGATGTGGTTTTTCGAGCGGCGCGGTGAACCCTATTTCGACCGGTCCGGGCGTGAGGCCATGTTCCCGGCCTTCTGGTGGGCGCTGAACCTGGTGGTCAATGGCGGCTTCGAGGAGCGGTTGCCGCGCTCGATCATGGGGCGGCTGCTGGGCGTGATCATGGTGATCTCCAGCCTGTTCGTGGTGTCGATCTTCGTGGCCAACATTACCGCTTCGCTGACCGTCGAGGCAATCTCCGGCCCGATCGAGTCACTGGAGGATCTGGATGGCCGCAAGGTGGCCACCACCACCGGGTCTACCTCCAGCGCCTTTCTGGAGGCCCGCAACGTTCCGCATCTGACCCACGACAGCCTTGCCGAACTGATCAGTGCCTTCGAGACCGGCACGCTGGACGCGGTGGTGTTCGACGGGCCGATTCTGGCGCACTACGTGACCACCCAGGGGTGGGGCGAGGTTGCTGGATCGGGTCTATCGGCCAGAGAATTACGGCATCGCGCTGCCCCAGGGCAGTGCCATGCGCGAGCCGATCAACCGCGCGCTTCTGGGGCTGAAAGAGTCCGGCGCATATGGGCAACTGGTCGAAAAGTGGTTCGGGCACATGCGCTGAGACAGGGTGGTCCGCCCGGCGCATTCCGGGGGGGTGTGGCAAAGGGTCCTTGGTCTTTGCATTCGGCGCAAAACGGTTAACTTGGCAGTCGATCAACCTCTGAATGGAGATTTCCCATGTTCCGTGCTGCCTTGTTTTCGTCACTGCTATTGCTGACGGGATGTATCGACGTCGACATGATGTTCGACTTCACCGGCTCTAACGCCGGCACTGCGACCGCCGAAATGCGAATGTCGCGTGAAACCTTCGACATGTTCGGCCAATCGCCCGAGGCGATGTGCGAAGACGGGGTGCCGTCGCTGTCGGATACCGAATTCCTGTGCGTTGTCACCTCTAGCGGAACGATCGACGAGATCGTCTCTGGCGAGGGCGAGTTCGAGATGGAAGAGGGCATGACGATCGAGCGTGTCGGTTCCGACCAGGTGCGGGTAACCGTGGATCTGGCCGTATTGACCAAGGACGCCGCCGGCGCCGGCGACGACGCAGAGATGCGCGAGATGCTGGTCGGCCACAACTTTGTGTTCCGGGTCCGCGGCGCCGAGATCGTCGAGACCACCGGCGATGTTTCCGATGACGGCACCACCGCCATGGTTTCGATCCCGCTGGTTGACCTGGTCGATCCGGCGACCGCTCCGAAGGATGCATTCGTGACGCTGGTGCAGCTACCCTAGGTTGCGGGGCAGGCGCTTGTCGAGCCCTTCCGGGCTCTTCTCGCGACCGTCGCGCCCGAACGCCGGGCCGCGCGAAAAGGGGCCGGAGGGACCGATGAGCGGCCCCTCCGGAAAGGCATTTAGTCGCGCAGCAGCTCGTTGATCCCGGTCTTCGACCGGGTCCGTGCGTCGACGCGCTTGACGATCACCGCGCAGTAGAGGTTGATGTTGTTTTTCGACGGCATGGTGCCCGAGACGACCACCGAATAGGGCGGCACCTCGCCATACATCACCTCGCCGGTGTCGCGGTCGACGATCTTGGTGGACTGGCCGACATAGACTCCCATGCCCAATACCGAACCCTCGCGGACGATACAGCCCTCGACCACTTCCGACCGCGCACCGATGAAGCAATTGTCCTCGATGATGGTCGGCCCGGCCTGCATCGGCTCCAGCACGCCGCCGATGCCGACGCCGCCGGACAGATGCACATTCCTGCCGATCTGGGCGCAGCTGCCGACGGTGGCCCAGGTGTCGACCATGGTGCCCTCGTCAACATAGGCACCGAGGTTCACGAAGCTCGGCATCAGCACCACGCCCGGCGCGATGAATGCTGACTTGCGCACGATGCAGTTCGGCACTGCGCGAAACCCGGCGGCACCCCATTCATTGTCGCCCCAGCCCTTGAACTTGCTGTCGACCTTGTCCCACCAGTGACCGCCCTGCGGGCCGCCATCGTGCTGTTCCATATCCTTCAGCCGGAACCCCAAGAGCACCGCCTTCTTGGCCCACTGGTTCACATGCCAATCGCCATTCTCCTGTTTCTCGGCCACCCGCAACGTGCCTGAATCGAGCGCGTTCAGGGTTTCATCGATGGCGTCACGGGTTTCGCCACCGGTTGAAGGCGTGATCGCGTCGCGCTCTTCCCAGGCGGCGTCGATGGCAATCTCTAGCTGGGCGTTGGACATGTTGGTCACTCTCGGCTGATATCTCGGGTCGCCGCCCCTATAGTCGGTTGGCCCGCGGCCGGCAATTGCCCAGCTTGCGCAAAAGGGTCGGGTTCGGGGTTGGCGCCGCAGACCAGGACCGCGACTTTCTCGCCCGGGCCGGGCCGATAAGCGCCCCAAGTCAGCGCCGCCAGAGCCGCCGCCCCCGCCGGTTCGACAAGCTGACGGCGTTCACACCAGAGCAATCGCTGGGCGTCGGCGATGGCGTCATCGGGGACGAGGATCGAGTTTGTTGCGTATTGCGTGGCAAGCCGGTGGCAGATCCGCCCGATACGCCGCGCGCCCAGCGCGTTGGCGGCGATGCCGGAAGCCTCGACTTGCGTGTCGGGACCCGCGGCGAGCGCGCTGTGCAGCGTGGCCGCGGTCTCGGGCTCGACCGCCACCACCTTGCGGCGACCCTGCAGCCAGGCCAGCGCGCCACCGATCAGTCCGCCACCGCCGACTGCAATCAGCACCGTGTCGGCCTCTAGCCCCTGCTCTTCCCATTCCCGCAGGCAGGTGCCCTGCCCGGCCACGGTCAGCGGCGCATCATAGGCGTGGATCTGGGCGGCACCGGTCCTTGCCTCATAGCCCTGCGCCGCCCGCAGAGCCCCGGAATAGTCGCCGGGGACCACGGTCAACTCGGCGCCCGTGGATCTGATCAGCGCGATCTTGGCGGGGCCTGCCATTTCCGGCACAAAGATATGTGCCCGTCGCCCCAGTGCCCGCGCTGCGTGGGCCACCGCGGCGCCATGGTTGCCGCCCGAAGCGGCAACATAGCCGGCAACGGGTGCATCGGTGGCCAACATCGAATTGAACGCGCCGCGCACCTTGAAACTGCCGGTGTGCTGGGTCTGCTCGAACTTCATCTCGATGGCGCGATCCAGACCGAAGCCATTCACCCGCGCGGTGGGCGTGCGTAAGATGTGGTCATGTATCCGCAAGGCGGCGGCGTCGATATCGGCTTTCCAGTCCATCCCATGCTCCGGTTTCTGGCAATGCAGGTGCGGACCCTATAGGGCTGGTTGAAACGTGCAAGCAGGGAAGATCCACAATGAAAGACGACCGCATCGCCCCCTTTCCGGACGCCCACCAGGATATCGAGACCTGGCAGGACATTCCCGATACGGCCCAGACGCGAGCGTCGGCCTACCGGCTGGCATTCAACGACGCGGAATTCCTGTGCCGGGATGAACTGCGCCCGGTGCGGCTGCAACTGGAGCTGCTGAAGCCCGAAATGCTGCAGGCCGAATACGGGGTAAAATCGACCATCGTTCTGTTCGGCGGCTCGCGTATCCCTCGGCCCGAGGCCAGGGCGGGCGCGCGGACTGAGACATTGGCAGAGCTGAGCCGGTACTATGACGAGGCGCGACGCTTTGCCCGAATGGTGACAGAGAGCAATCTCGGCAACGACCGCGAGAATGTCATCGTCACCGGCGGGGGACCGGGAGTGATGGAGGCCGGCAACCGCGGTGCGGCAGAGGCCGGTGGCGTGTCGATCGGGCTGAATATAGTGCTTCCGCACGAGCAGGCGCCGAACGAATTCGTGACGCCTGACTTGTGTTTCAACTTCCACTATTTCGGCATCCGAAAGATGCATTTCCTGCTGCGGGCGCGGGCCGTGGTGGGCTTTCCGGGCGGATTTGGCACACTGGATGAACTGTTTGAAACGCTGACCCTGATCCAAACGAGAAAGATGCAGGCGATCCCGGTGATCCTGTTTGGCGAGGCATTCTGGCGCGGTATCGTCAACTGGGAGGCGCTGGCGGATGCCGGAACGATATCCGAGAGCGATCTGGAGCTTTTCCGTTTTGTCGAGACGGCTGAAGAGGCGCTGGCGGCAATCGATGGATGGGCCGGCTAGACAGCACCGATGGCCTGCGGATGGGTGTGTCCGGGAAAGGCGGTACCAAGCTTGCGGGCCAGGCGAGCATGGCTGTTGCCCAGGTCGGAGGCCTTGCAGACCCGGCATCCATTGCTCTTGTCGCAAACCGCCAGCCCGGCCCCGGATTTCATCAGCCAGTAGCCTTTGGCGTCAAGCCTGGCCTGCAGATCCTCCCACGTCGACGAGAAAGCGAAGTCATCGGCGATGAGCCGCTCATCAGGCCTTTCGGCCTTCCTCGCTCGGGTTCGGCGATACAGGTCTCGGTGGACCGCATCGGCGACAAGCGCATCGATGGCCGTGCCCTCTGCGGAGGAAACCTGCGATAACGCCGCCCATGTGGCCGGAGCCAGGTCGATCTCTCGTTTCATGCGGTCAGTTCTGCGCCAACAAGGTAAATGCCGGGTTAAGACCGGCTTTGCGCCGCTATCTGCGCATTCGATCTTCGCCCCCGTTCGGTGGCCGATTTCAATTGGCCGCAGGCGGCCATGATGTCCTCGCCACGCGGGGTACGGATGGGGCTGGCATAGCCGGCCTGGTAGACGATGTGGGCGAAGGCCTCGATCCGTTCCCGGTCAGAGCGCAGATAAGGCGCACCGGGCCATTCGTTGAACGGGATCAGGTTGATCTTGGCGGGGATGCCCTGGATCAGCTTCACCAGCCGCCGGGCGTCCTGGTCGCTGTCGTTGACGCCTTTCAGCATCACGTATTCGAAGGTGATCCTCTCAGAGTTGCTGAGTTTCGGATAGGCGCGCAGGGCATCCAGCAATTCGGCGATGTTCCAGCGCTTGTTGATCGGCACCAGCCGGTTGCGAACCTCGTCGGTTGTGGCGTGAAAGCTGACCGCCAGAAGGCAGCCGATTTCCTCGGCGGTGCGGGCGATTTCGGGCACCACGCCGCTGGTCGACAGGGTGATGCGGCGGCGCGACAGAGAGATGCCCTCGCCATCCATGGCGATCTGCATCGCGTCGCGCACCGCGTCGAAATTGTAGAGCGGCTCTCCCATGCCCATCAGCACGATATTCGAGATCAGGCGGGGACGGGCGCCCGTGCCCTCGCCCGGCTCGGGCCATTCGTTCAGATCGTCGCGGGCCAGCATGATCTGACCGACGATTTCGCCGGCGGTCAGGTTGCGCACCAGTTTCTGGGTGCCGGTGTGGCAGAAGGAACAGGTCAGCGTGCAGCCGACCTGAGACGAGATGCACAGCGTGCCGCGGTCGGTTTCGGGTATATAGACCACCTCGACCTCATGTCCGCCGGCGATGCGTACCAGGTATTTCCGGGTGCCGTCGTCCGAGACGTGACGGCTGACAAGTTCGGGCACGGCGATCTCGAACCGGTCGGCCAGCATGGCGCGGTAGTCCTTGGCCAGATTGGTCATCGCCGCAAAATCGCGCGCACCCCAGTGGTAGATCCATTGCCAGATCTGGCCGACGCGCATCCTGGCCTGTCTTTCCGGCGTACCGGCGGCAATCAGCGTTTCGAGCAGGCACTTGCGGGTCTGGCCGACAAGGTTCGCCCGCCCGTCCTCGGGCAGGTTGCGCGGGATGGCACGGACATCCTGGGTGATCGGTGTGGTGGCCGGCATCTGGCGTCTCCGAAGGCAATGGAGCGCGTCATACAGGAGCCCACCGGCAAGATAAACACCCGTGCCGCCTAAGCGCTGAGCGATTTGGACGGCGCCGGAAGGGCCAGGGTGAGCGGTTCCGAGAACCCTGCCAACGTAAAGCCGCCCGGCAAGGCATCGAACCGGCAGCACAGGGTCCGACCATCGCGCAAGCGCACATCGGCGGTCCAGTTCGACCTTTCGCTGATCGTTGCCGAGAAATCACGCGCATCGCCCCAGACCGGCGTCGGAACGCTGTGTTTCTGCCAGATGCGCGAGGCTTCGATGAAATTCGGCTCGGCTTCCTGGCCCGCTGCCTCGATCTGCCACAGCGCTGCGTAGGCCCGGTTCGACAGGGCCAGTCTGCCCGGCGGAGTGAAGACGGCGATGGCCTCTTCGACACTGTCGATCACCGCCCGCTCGAGTTGCAGCTTGGCGCGAAACTTGCGTTCCAGCGAGATCTCGGCGCTGATGTCCTCGAACAGGAACGCCACCGCGCCCTCTGGGTGCGGCCGGCCGGTGACGCGGAAGGTGCGGCCGTCGACCAGGCTCCAGGTTTCCGAGTAGGCACCGTCGGCAGCCGCGACCTCTAGCGCGGTCATGCGCCGGCGCCAGGATTTGTAATCCTTGGTCTCGGGCACCATGCGCCGCTCGCGCAGGCGGTCGAAGACCTGGAACAACGTCGGACGGGAGATCAGGTACTCTGGCTGCAGGCCCAGCAGATCGGTCAGCGCGGGGTTGAACACAGCCAGTTCACGGTTGCGTCCGAACACCGCCAGCCCGACATTGAGATGGGCGAAAGTCTGCGTCAGGGTCTGGATGAAATCGGAAAGGCTGCGCTCTGCGCGCACGATCCTGTCGGCCGGCAGCGCGGTGACCAGCAGGTCATCGGCGATCCGGTCGGTTTGCAGTTCGAACCATCGGGGCTCTGCCTCGTTCGGCAGGTTCAGTGACACGCGGCGAACGCCGGGCCCGTCTCCGGGCGCCGGCTCGTCGGCGAAGATAGACCGTTGCGGGGCGGACGTGGATTTACCGGAGTGCAGGCAAGCGCCGAGTGCGCGGCATTCGGTGTTGCACCAGGTCACCTGCCCATCGGCGTCCTGGCGCCAAACCGGGTAGGGTGCATTGCCGCAGAGCCTGCGAAGCATCGTCAGCTCGTCGGCCAGCACGGCAAGGCTGTGCCGGTCGAGTGACGGTCCTGCCTTGAGCGGGGCAAGGTCGCGCAAGGTGATGCGAAGGTTGCCCCGTTCAGCGGCCAGGCAAAGCCGGGACCGGCCGTCCTGCGAGGCCAGTTTGGCTTCTTGGGTTCCGGTGCCAAGATGCTCTGCCAGCCCGGCGAAGCGTGGTGCCAGAAGGCAGGCAATGCGGTCGAGGTCGCTACCGTCCGGTTCGGTGAAATCGAAAAGCCTCCAGGCGGCGTCGGAGGCATCGACCAGTTCGCCCGCCCGGAACAGAAAGGCAATGTCAGGCTGGTCAGAGGCGGCGCAGGACCCGGCCCGCCACTGCGTGTGCCGCGTCACCAGCCAGAGCGCCGCGAATGCGACGGCGACCCCGGCAAGCAAGATCCAGGCCGCCTGCGCAAGTGAGAGCATGTCAAACGTCATGGCCCGCCTTTTTCGATACGGGTCAAGGATATGTTGCGCTAAGTTAAAGCGAGGTTAAGCCCAAGTTCACGCCTCGATCGGGCGGTTTTCGCCCAGTCCCCCACCGCTTTCTTCGGAGCTGGGGCTGATCAGGGCGCGTGGCCAGACCACCTCGACAATCGCGCCGCTGCGGGAGCCTGGCAGGCTGCGGGCGGTCACCGGGTCGTTGCCGTTGGCAAAGGTCAGCTCGGCGCCGGATCGTTCAAGCAGCGTCTTGGCGATGAACAACCCCAGCCCCATGCCTTCGTATTCGGGGCGTTTTTCGCGTTCTTGCCGGGTCTTGCGACGGCGCACGAACGGGTCGCCGATCCGGCCCAGCAGGTCATGCGGATAGCCGCGCCCGTCGTCGATGATGCGGATCTGGATATTGTCGGCGGTCCAGACCGCATCGACCCAGACCGAGGTTTCGGCGAAATCTACCGCATTCTGCACCAGGTTGCGCAGCCCGTGTATGATCTCAGGCCGGCGGGCGACCGAGGGGTGCGCCGGGTTGGCGCCAGCCCCCGGTGACAGGTCGATCAGCACGGTCTTGCCCCGGTCCATATGCGGTTCGGCCGCCG
>JAAELR010000298.1 GCA_024226455.1 Paracoccaceae bacterium | reverse complement strand
TTTTGTGGCCGATGTGCTGTACTACTACGGGGACCAGGTGCCCAACCGCGTGCCCCGCAAGAAAATCGATCCGGCCCGCGGCCCGGGCTACGACTACGATGTCATCAACGCCGAGGCTCTCCTGGACCGGGTGCAGGTGAAAGACGGCCGTCTGGTCCTGCCCGACGGCATGTCCTACCGGCTTCTGGTCTTGCCCAACCGGCAGGAAATGCCCGTCGAAGTGCTCGCCAAAATCGGGGCCTTGGTGAAGTCCGGGGCCACCGTGATCGGGCCGCGGCCGGTTCGCGATCCCGGACTCAGGGATTATCCGGAGTGCGATGCCAAGATCGAGAAGATGGCGGCCGGGCTGTGGGGGAACTGCAACGGCGAAACGGTGCGCGAGCACCGCTATGGGGATGGCCGCATCGTCTGGGGAAGCGAACCCAGGGAGGTGCTGGCCTCCATGCGCGTCGGATCCGATTTCACCTACGAAATCAAATCCATGGTGCCGCAGGCGGAGAAGTTCTACCGCTACGGCCCAAAGGGCGTGGAGGTCAACACCCAGCCCGCGCCCGCCGGCACGTGGCCTGCCACCGAACCGGTGATCGACTTCATCCATCGGCGCGCCGGCGACATGGACCTCTATTTCGTGGCCAACCGGAGCGGGGCCGAACTCACGGCCGACTGTCAGTTTCGCGTAGCGGGCAAACAGCCGGAATTCTGGGATGCCGTCCAAGGAACCCA
>JAAELR010000297.1 GCA_024226455.1 Paracoccaceae bacterium | reverse complement strand
TGTTGGCCGACATTCGGGTGGCGGAGGCCCCGACGCTCGCACCGGGCGACCTTATCGACCTCGATGGCATGTCCTACACTGTGCAGGGCGAACCGGTGCGGGATCGCGAACGGCTGATCTGGACGGCGGAACTGGTGCCCGCATGAAGCTTGAAGTGGAGTTCTCGCCCGATCTGGTGGCCTTACTTGAACAGGAGATCAGGGCTGGGGAACGTGCCGTCACCGCCGCGATGAAATCTGCCGGGGCCGGGTTGAAGCAGGATTGGCGCGAGCAGATCACCCGCGCAGGGTTAGGTCATCGCCTGCCGCGCACCATTCGCAACAAGACCTATCCGACCAGTGGCGACAGCATCAATGCCGCGGCTTTCATCTGGAGCAACGCCCCGGAGATCCTCAACGCCCATGATCGTGGCGCGCTGATCCGCTCGAAATCCGGGTTCTGGCTGGCGATCCCAACCGAGGCCGCCGGGAAAGGCCGGGGTGGTGCGCGGCTGACACCGGCGGAATGGGAGCGCCGCCGGGGCATGCGGCTGCGGTTCATCTATCGCCGCAACGGGCCGAGCCTGCTGGTGGCCGAAAAAGCGCGGATCAACACCCGGGGTCTGGCCGTGGCCTCGCGCTCCAAGACAGGGCGCGGGCAGGTCAGCGCGCCGATATTCCTGCTGGTGCCGCAGGTGAAACTGCGCAAACGGCTCGATCTGGCGCGGGATGCAGAAAAGGTGGCGGGGTCCGTGCCGGGGTTGATTGTGGGAAAGTGGATGGACGGAAGCTGATAGCCGGAAGAATCAATAGCCAGCTTCGCGTTGGTGGCGGACCGCCAGAACGACCGCCTTTGAGCCATCAAGCCGATAAAGCGCGATATAGCCGCTGCCGCCAAAATTGATGAACCACTCGCGAAACTCCGGGTCCATATCCGGAACCGGCCGCCCGGCAGCGGGCTGTGTTTCCAGTATATTCATGCCCTGCCGGATCGCCTTGGCCGCCCCGCGCGCTGCAACGGGGTTCTTCTCGACCAGAAAATTGTAAAGCCGTTCCACATCCCGCAGCGCGGCGGGCGACCAGATCAGTTGTGGCATTCAGGAAGGTCCGCCTCTTCACCGGCTTCCAGTTTGGCCAGCCATTCATCGGCCTCGCTGTGGCTGACATGCAGACCCGTTTCCTGATACTCATTCCAAGCTTTAAGACCGGCCTGACGAAATGCCTCGCGCTTTTCCTCACGCTCGACAAACTGGACCACTGCCTCGCGCAGCATCCAATGCGTAGAACGGTCTCTGGCCTCGGCCAACTGCCTGATGCGATCATGGGTTTTCGGGTCGAGTTTTACGGCGACGGGACGAATAGCATTCATCAGGCGACTCCTTGCAGGTATTCATTAGTATTACCTATAACATCAACACGGTGATTTGAAAAGTCACAACCCGGCGAGAGCACCCCATGCCCACAATCCGTGAAACCATCCTGCAAGCCCTGCTTGCGGCGCTCAAAACCGTGCCCGGCGCAACCGTCCTGCGCGAAGAGGTGCTACGCCAAGAAGAAGAGGTGTCCGCCTCGAGGATCTCCAATACGGCGTCGATCACGGCTCTATCGAGAAAAGCCTGTCGAGCGTTCCCGTGCTTGGGCAGCCACAACCGGCCACGGTGATCGGCGTGATCGCCCAGGCCGTCAAAGAGGGGGTGATCACAGCATGAACGCCCCA
>JAAELR010000296.1 GCA_024226455.1 Paracoccaceae bacterium | reverse complement strand
GCACGCTCGGCAGCGATGTGAGTGAGGTTCACAGTCCGGGCGCTGATCACGGCCACAACCAGAAGGCATAGCGTTTCAAGCCGTGTCTTGCTCAGCTCGATGTGGGGCGATAACTTCGCGGCGAGGGCGGTGATTGCTTGGCGGGTCAAGGGGACGTTCCTTTGTCGGGAAAGAGTCCCCCAGAAAACCACCTTTTAGTGCCCTCAACCACCCTGTGTCGGGCAGTGTGCCAGGGCAGCGAGGAAAGCCCGTAAGGGCTTGATGAGCGTCTACCTGTAGAGCAACGACTGGCCCTGGTGGAACACATGCACCTTGGCCGGGTCGGCGGTCAGCCTTACCTCGCGCCCGCGCAGATCGTCATGGATGCCGGGCAGCTTGCCGATCACCGGGTCGCGGCCATGCTCGGGTTCGAAATAGAGCACCGTCACCTCACCAAGCGCCTCCAGCAACGCCACCTTGCCGTCATAGAGATAGCTTTCACCGGTGGCCTCGACCAGGTCCTCGGGCCGCACGCCGGCATTGACCTTCAGCCCGACATCGGCCTCAGTTGTGGCCACGTTCGACATGGCGACGCCCTCGCGGTCGAGCTTGATCGTGGTCTGCGCACCGGTACCGACGATCTCTCCGGGGATCAGGTTCATCGCGGGCGAGCCGATGAACTGGGCCACGAATTCGTTCTCGGGCCTCTCATAGAGATCAAGCGGCGATCCGACCTGGGCAATGCCCTTGTCGGCCAGCACAACGATACGGCTGGCCAGCGTCATCGCCTCGACCTGGTCGTGGGTGACGTAGATCATCGTTGAGTCGGGCATCGATTCCTTCAGCTGCGCGATCTCGATCCTGGTTGCCACACGCAGCGCGGCGTCCAGGTTGGAAAGCGGCTCATCGAACAGATATACCTTGGGGTCGCGCACGATAGAGCGGCCGATAGCCACCCGCTGCCGCTGGCCGCCCGAAAGCGCCTTGGGAAGACGGTCGAGATACTCTTCCAGTTGCAGGATCTTCGCCGCCTTGCGAACAGCCTCGTCGATCTCTTCCCTGGATTTCTTGGCGATCTTCAACGCAAACGACATGTTGTCGTAGACCGTCATGTGGGGATAGAGCGCATAGGTCTGGAACACCATGGCGATACCACGCTGCGCCGGCGGCACGTCGTTGACCACCATGCCGTCGATCTCCAGCGTGCCGCCGGTGATCTTTTCCAGCCCGGCGATCATCCGCAGAAGCGTGGACTTGCCGCAGCCCGACGGCCCGACAAAAACAATCAGCTCACCGGTTTTGATATCGAGGTCGATATCCTTCAGCACCTCGACGCTACCGCCATAGGTCTTGCCGACTTTCGTCAGTTTCAGTTCCGCCATTTTGTTCCTCCTCTCACGCCTCTGCCAGGCCGAACCAGGCCTGCCAGGGCGGCAATTTCATGCTGTCGGGCGCCGTGAACGGCGCGCTTTCGTCCTGGGTCCAATCACCCGCGGGCAAACTCATCGCCTGCGGCTCATCGCTCAGGTTAAAGGCGCAAAACAGCCTTCTGCCCTGATACTCGCGGATGATCGCCAGATAACCCTCGCGTGCCTCGTGCACGGCGAAGCTGCCTTTGGCCAACGCCGGGTGGCCGGCCCGGAACCCGAGCATGGCGCGGTAGAAACCCAGCATGCTGCCAACGTCGGCCTCCTGGGCTCCCGCGGCGCGCGGCAGATGTTCCATCGCCACCGGCAACCAGGGCTTGCCGTCGGTAAACCCGCCATTGGCGTTATCCTGCACCCAGACCATCGGTGTACGGCACCCGTCGCGGCCCTTGAACTTGGGCCAGAAACGGATGCCGTAGGGATCCTGCAGATGCTCGAAATCGACATAGGCCTCGGTCAGACCCAGTTCCTCGCCCTGATAAAGGCAGACCGAACCGCGCAGGGACAAAAGCAGCGCCGCATAGACCCGCAGGGCGGCGTCATCCGCGCCCCAGCGCGAACTGTGCCGCGCCACGTCGTGGTTGGAAAACGCCCAGCAGGCCCAACCGTCGGTGGCGATGGTTTCGAAATCCTCCATCACCCCGGCCACCCGCAGCCCCGAGGGCACGCCGCCCGACAGGAACTCGAACGAGTAACACATATGCACCTTGTCGCCGCCAGAGGTATACTGCGCCTGGATCTCGGTACCGCGCTGGGCGTCGCCGACCTCGCCCACCGCAGCAGAGCCGGGGAACTCGTCAAGCAGCGCGCGGAACCGCTTGAGAAACTCCAGGTTCTCGGGCCGGTTCTTGTCAAAAAGGTGATCCTGCCAGTTATAGGGGTTCACCGCCGGCGCGATACTGTCGTCGCGCGTGTCCACCGCCAGCGCGGGGTTGTCGCGCAGCTTGGGGTCGTGAAAGTAGAAGTTGATGGTATCCAGCCGGAACCCGTCGACGCCGCGTTCCAGCCAAAACCGCACCACGCCCAGCAGGGCGTCCTGTACATCCGCGTTGTGCAGGTTCAGGTCGGGCTGTTCGCGCAGGAAATTGTGCAGGAAGTATTGCATGCGCTCGCCGTCCCATTCCCAGGCCGGGCCGCCGAAGATGGAGAGCCAGTTGTTGGGCGGGCTTCCGTCGGGCTTGGCGTCGGCCCAGACGTACCAGTCGGACCTCGCATTGTCGCGGCTGACGCGGCTTTCGGCGAACCACGGGTGCTGGTCAGAGCTGTGCGACAGCACCAGGTCGATCATCACCTTCAGCCCCAGCTCATGCGCCCGCTCCACCAGCGCGTCGAAATCGCTCAGGCTGCCGAACATCGGATCGACATCGCAATAGTCGCTGACGTCATAGCCGAAATCCAGCATTGGCGAGCGAAAAAACGGTGAGATCCAGATCGCGTCGACCCCCAGAGAGGCAACATGCGGCAGCCGGTGAATGATGCCGACAAGGTCGCCGATACCGTCGCCGTTGCTGTCTTGATAGCTGCGCGGATAGATCTGGTAGATCACGGCACCGCGCCACCAGTCGGCATCGACCGGCGCCTGCGCACGGGTCTGCAGGGTTGTGTCCAGAAGGTTCATCTACTTTACCGATCCGGCCAGCAGGCCGCGTACGAGGTATTTCTGCATCGCGAAGAACACGATGAGCGGAACGGCGATACTTACGAAGGCCGCCGTCGCCAGGATCTCCCAATTGCCGCCGCGGGTGCCCAGCAATTCGACGATGGCGTTGGTCATCACCGTGGTCTCGCCGGTGGCATCAATCAGGAACACTTTTGCGACCAGCAGGTCGTTCCAGGTCCACAGGAACTGGAAGATGGCAAAGCTGGCCAGTGCCGGGAAGGAAAGCGGCAGGATGATACGCACGAAGATCTGGAAATCGGTGGCACCATCGACCTTGGCGTTTTCGATAATGTCGCGCGGCAGGCCAGCCATGTAGTTGCGCAGAAGATAGATCGCCAGCGGCAGGCCGAACCCGGTATGGGCCAGCCAGACACCCAGATAGCCTTTGCCGATGCCGACCTGCAGGTGCAGCTTCAAGAGAGGAATCAACGCCAGCTGCAGCGGTACCACCAGCAGTCCGACGATGATGGCGATCAGCAGCGCACGGCCCGGAAAATCCATCCAGGCAAGCGCATAGGCCGCGAATGCGGCGACGAGGATCGGAATGATGGTGGCCGGAATCGTCACCGTCAAAGTTGAAAAGAACGCTTTGGCCATGCTGTCGCCGGTCTGGGCACCCTCGACCGTGCCGGTCGACAGGCCGAAGACCAGGATCAGCAAAAGCAGTAGCGCCAGCCCGCCTGACGTGGGCAGGGCGGCCACCATTATCCCGGCTCGGTCCCGCACCACGTATCGCAACACGAAGGCAAAGATCATCGCCGCGGCAAAATAGATCACCAGGCGCTTGACCACGTCCTTGCCAAGCACGGTGTCATAGTTGGTCAGCGTGAACTCGGGTGGGATTTCGGCGGTTACGAAGACACGCTGCCCGCGACTGCCCCTAAAGGCCTCGGTATGCTCCATCAGATAATCGCCATTGGCCTCGACCGTGATGGTGCCACCCTTGCGCAGCTCTGCCGTCTCTGCCGGGCGGAACGCGTCGATGGCGCGCGACGAGATGCCGTAGACGCTGATTTCCGTCTGATCGCGACCATCCTCGGCAAAGAGATTGCCCTCGATGACATAGAGCCCATCCGTCTCTACCTGCAACTCGGGCGCCTTGGCGCGCAACTGAAGGTTCTGAACCGACGGGAACATGGCCTTCCACCAACCGGATGTGGCGATCTGATCGGAGGTGCGGAACGAGCTGACGAACAGCCCCACGGTGGGAAACAGCCACAGGAATACCAGCACGGCGACAGAGATGTGGACCGCCCATGTCAGTGAGCTCTTGGAACCGGCGATGTTATCCATTGGTATTGCTCCTACCGTCGCGGGCCATCAGCGCATCTCCTTGCGGGCGTTGTAGACGTTCCAGGCAAGGATCGGCGTCACCAGCAGCATGATGATCATCGCACTGGCCGAACCGACGCCCCAGTCATTGGCGCTAAACAGCTTGTCGAACATGTAGTTGGCCAGAACCTGCGTCTCCCATTGACCGTTGGTCATGGCAAAGACGATGTCGAAGACCTTCAGCACCACCAGCGTGATGGTTGTCCAGACCACCATGATCGTGCCCATGATCTGCGGCACCTTGATCTTGAAGAATATCTGGAACGGACCCGCGCCGTCGATGATCGCGGCCTCTACCGTTTCCTCGGGGATGCCGCGCAGGGCGGCGGAAAGGATCACCATGGCAAATCCGGTCTGGATCCAGACCAGCACCACCATCAGGAAAATACTGTTCCAAAGCGGGATCGTCATCCAGGTCTGCGGCTCGGCCCCGCCTAGAGCCAGATAGATCGCGTTCAGGACGCCGATCTGCTCGACATCGACGGGACGCTGTTCGTAGACCAGCTTCCAGATCACGCCGGCGCCGACAAAGCTGATCGCCATCGGCATGAAGATCAGCGATTTGGCAAGGTTGCCCCACCTGATCCGGTCGGTCAGCTGCGCGGCCAGCAAGCCAAAACCGGTGGCTGCGGCGGGCACTATCAGGAGCCACATGAAATTGTTGCGCAGCGCCTCCCAGAATTTCGGCTCTGCCATCATCTGCTGGTAATTTGCAAGCCCGACAAAGGCGCCGCCGGCGGCGCGATCGGTAAGGCTTAGCCGCAGGGTCTCTGCCACCGGGTAGGCCAGATAGAGCCCCAACGCGAAGATCGCCGGGAACAGGAAGAGCCAGGGGCGCACCATGTTGGCGCGGTTGATGTTGCGGCCCATGTCCCGGCCACGGGCCGGGAAGATCACCCTGTCGAGCAGCACGTTGGAGAAATAAAAGTACCCCACGCAACCGCCGACGCCAATGACGATGGTCAGAAGGCCCTGTAATGCCGGATGCATCTCGCCCCTCCCCGTATTAGTCGTTTCTTGCTGGACGTTACCGATCTTCCCGGAGTTGCTGCGTGAAAACGGGGAACGCCCGGCTAGTTGCCCCGGGCCACCATGGTGGCGGCCCGGGCACCTTGTCAGCTGTGATTACTTCAGCGCGTCCCAGCTCGACTGGATTTCTGCCGCCACGTCGGCGGCGGATTTACCACCGGCGTAGTCAACCATTCCGGTCCAGAAGCTGCCCGCACCGACGCCACCCGGCATCAGGTCGGAACCGTCAAAACGGAAGGTCGTGGCGCCCAGCAGGATATCGTTCATCTTGCGCAGGGTCGGGTCGCCGAAAGCGTCCGGATTGACGCCCTTGTACGGGGTCAAAAAGCCCTTCAGCGCCATCCAGTCTTCGTGTGCCTTGGGCGTCTGCAGATACGCGATCAGGTCATGGGCGGCCTGGTTCTCGTTGGTGATGCCCCAGACGGTGCCCGCGCCCAGAACCGGGGTGCCAAGATCCTTGCCCGCATAGGCCGGGAAGTAGAAAAAGTCGCTATCCTCGCCCACGATGTTGCCCTCGGGGAAGAAGGCCGGGATGAACGACGCTTGGCGGTGCATATAGCACTGCGGCGGCGAGCTGAACATGCCCTTGGGGCTGTCGCGGAAGTCGGTCGAGGCGACGACACCAGCACCGCCGGCCACATAATCGTCGTTACGCGCGAAGGCGCCGAATTCCTCGATCGCGGCGATGACGCGCGGATCGTCGAACTTTATCTCGTTCGACACCCACTGGTCATAGACTTCGGGCGGCTGGGTGCGCAGCATCATGTCCTCGACCCAGTCGGTCGCCGGCCAGCCGGTGGCACCGCCAGAGCCCAGACCGATGCACCAGGGAGTCTCGCCATCGGCGACGATCTGATCGGTCAGTGCCTTCAGTTCTTCCATCGTGGTCGGAACTTCATAGCCCGCATCCTCGAAGTTCTCGGGCGAGTACCAGACCAACGATTTCACGTCTATCTTGTAGAAGAAACCATAAAGCGCCTTGTTGCCGTCTGCGCCCGCATAGGTACCCAGATCTACCCAGGACTGACCGGCGGCATAGTTTTCGCGGATCCAGTCGCCAGTGCCATCGGCCAGCGGGGTCAGAAAGCCGCGTGCGGCCATGCCGGCGGCAAGACCGGGCTGCGGGAACGCCGCAACATTGGGGGCAGAGCCGGCCTCGGCATCCACCATGACCTGCTGCTCGAAGCTGTCCGAGCCGACATAGCGCACGTCATGGCCCGAAGCCGCGGCAAAGCCCGCCAGAACCTTTTCGACGTTCGCCTGATCCGGGCCAAGCCAGGGCCCGAACACTGTGACCTGCTCGGCCTGGGCCATGCTTGCGGTCAGCGCAAGCGCCGCGGCGCCTGTCATAAGTGCATGTTTCATCTAGATCCTCTCCCATCGCGGTGCGCGCCGCACCGGTTCCAGAATTCTGTAATGCGCAGTGAAGGGAATCACTTTTAAAGCGCTTTGAACATGATCAATTTCTTTCACAAAGCCGGGCCTGTCAATGACCCAACTCAAACTATCAACTTGTTTTCAGCGAAATCTGGCGCTGTTGCTGCACCAAAAAAACAACCTTTGACCAGAACAGGAATGGACGATAATGTCCCCGGCAACCAAAGCGCTTTGAAAGCCGCACGCCACATGAACCTAAAGGAACTCTCGCAAATCCTGGGCCTTTCCCAGACCACGGTCAGCCGGGCGCTGAACGGCTATCCCGAGGTTGCCGAGGCAACGCGGCAGAGGGTTCGAAAGGCCGCAAAGACGCATAACTACCGCCCAAACGCGCGCGCCAAGGGGCTGGCCACGGGGCGCGCGATGGCGGTGGGTCACGTGATCCCGGTGTCATCGAGCCACGAGATGGTGAACCCGGTATTTGCCGATTTCATCGCCGGCGCCTCCGAGATTTACCTGCGCCACGGCTATGACATGGTGCTTTCTGCGGTGGCCGACAACCGCGAGGAACACGCCTATCGAGAGTTCGCCGCCAAAGGCTCGGTCGACGGTATCATCGTGCACGGGCCCAGGATCGCCGATGCGCGGATCGGGTTGTTAAGCGAGGTCGGCCTGCCCTTCGTGGTGCATGGCCGGGCGTCGGACGAGACCGGCGACTATAACTGGGTCGACGTCAACAACCGCCGCGCCTTTCAGCGTGCCACCGAATTCCTCGTCGATCTCGGGCACCGGCGGATCGCCCTGATCAACGGGCTTGAGGTGATGGATTTCGCCGCGCGGCGGCGCGACGGGTATCAGCAGGGGCTGGCCGCGCGCGGCCTTGCCGCCGACCCGCTGCTGATCCACAGCGACGAGATGACAGAGGCCTACGGCCACGACACGGCGCGCGCCCTTCTGGCGGGCGACACTGCGCCGACGGCGTTCTTGTGTTCGTCGATCATCGCCGCGCTGGGCATCCGGCGCGCCATCGAAGAGGCCGGATTGCACATGGGACGCGACGTCTCGGTTATCACCCATGACGACGAGTTGAGCTATCTGCGCAACGGCAGCGACGTGCCCACCTTCACCGCGACCCGCTCTTCGGTGCGCCAGGCCGGGCGGCTTTGCGCCGAGCGGCTGATCGAGACCATCGCCGACCCGGACCAACCGCCGCACCACCATCTGCTGGAGGCAGAGCTGACCGTCGGCCTTTCGACGGGCCCCGCACCACGCCCTTCCGCCCCTCCCGCCGCTGCGTGACCACAACAACAGGATGACCCCATGACCCTCACCTTCACGCGCACCGATTTCCCTGCAGGTTTCCAGTTCGGCGCCTCCACCTCTTCGTACCAGATCGAGGGCCACGGCCAAGGAGGCGCCGGTTCCACCCACTGGGACAGCTTCGCCGCCACTCCCGGAAACGTGGTGCGCGGCGAAAACGGCGTTCTCGCCTGCGACCACTATCACCGCTACGAGGAAGACCTCGACCTTGCCGCCGCAATGGGGCTGGATGCCTACGGGTTCTCGATCAGCTGGGCCCGGGTACTGCCCGAAGGACGCGGCGCGGCCAATCCGGAGGGGCTCGATTTCTACGACCGGCTGGTCGATGCGATGCTGGCCCGCGGGTTGAGCCCCAATGCCACGTTATATCACTGGGAGCTTCCGTCCGCACTGGCCGATCTCGGCGGCTGGCGCAACAGGGATATCGCCGGTTGGTTCGCGGATTTCACCGAAGCCGTGATGCGCCGCATCGGCGACCGGGTCCACGCCACCGCGCCAATCAACGAGCCGTGGTGCGTGGCCTGGCTGTCACATTTCATGGGCCTGCACGCCCCGGGAATGCGCGACATCCGCGCCGCCGCCCGCGCGATGCACCATGTGGGTCTGGCCCATGGCCGCGCCATCCAGGCGATGCGGGCGCTGGGGATGGACAATCTGGGCTGCATCACCAACCACGAATTCGCCGCCCCGTTCGACGACAGCCCCCAGGCCGCCGCCGCAACGCGGCTGTATGACGGCATCTACAATCGCTGGTTCCTGGGCGGCATCCGCAACGGCGAATACCCGGCGGATGTACTGCAGGGGCTCGCCCCCCACATGCCGGCGGGCTGGCAGGACGACATGGCCACGATCTCGGTCCCGCTCGACTGGCTGGGGATCAACTACTATACCCGCAAGCTGATCGGCCCGGGACCCAGCGGCCTCTGGGGCGATCTGGCCGAACATTTGGGCAACCTGCCGCAAACCACCATGGGGTGGGAGATCTATCCCGACGGGCTGCACCACTTCCTGACCTGGGTGAACCGCGAATACGGGCGCGGGCTGCCGATTTTCGTCACAGAGAACGGCATGTCCGCCAACGACCGGTTGACCATGGGTCAGGTCGACGACCCCGACCGCATCGCCTATCTCGACGCTCATGTCGCTGCCGTAGCCCGAGCCATCGGCGACGGCGTTCCGGTCGGCGGCTATTTCACCTGGTCGCTTTTGGACAATTTCGAATGGGCGCTTGGCTATGAAAAGCGTTTTGGCCTGATCCATGTTGACTTCGATACACTGGAACGGACGCCAAAAGCATCCTATCACGCGCTCACCCAAGCTCTGAAGCGATAAGCCCATGTCCCCTGCCCGCCCCGCCGATACCTATTCGCTGGTTGCCGATATCGGCGGCACCAATACCCGCGTCGCGTTGGCCGAGGGTACGCGGCTATTGCCCGACAGTGTGAGGCGCTTTCGCAATACCGAGTTCGCCGGGCTGGAAACCGTGCTGCGCGCCTATCTTCGGGCCGAGGGCGATGTCGATTGTTCCGGCGCCTGCGTGGCCGTGGCCGGACCGGTGCGCAACGGGGTGGGCGAGTTGACCAATCTCGACTGGCACATGGACAACGATACGCTGGCCCGCGCCACGCGCGCCGAAACCGTCGCAATCGTGAACGACTTGCAGGCACAGGGGCACGCGCTGGACCGCATCGGCGCCGGGAACCTGCGCCAGGTCATTGCGGCAGCCGATCCCGCCCCCGATGCGGCCCGGCTGGTGATCGGCATCGGCACCGGCTTTAACGCCGCCCCGGTTTACCGAACACCCACGGGGCTGCTGGTGCCGCCCTCCGAGGCCGGGCACGCCAATATGCCGGTCCGAACCGGAGACGAACTGAGGCTCTTGCAATTCGTCGAAACCGCGCATGGCTTTCCTGCCGTCGAGGATGTGCTTTCGGGTCGCGGCCTGGAACGTATCTATGCCTGGCTCGGGGCCGAGGCGGGCGACCCGCGTGAGGCCGCCGCCGCCGATCTCGTCGCCGGGTTCGAAACCGGTAGCGACCCACGCGCCGCCGAGGCCGCGCGGTTCTTTGCCCGCGTCCTTGGCGCGGTGGCCGGTAACCTGTCGCTGATCTACCTGCCCTTCGGCGGGGTCTTCCTGTCGGGCGGCGTCGCCCGTGCCATTGCCCCGCATCTCGCCGGTCTCGGGTTTGCCGAAGCGTTCCGCGACAAGGGCCGGTTTGCGGGGTTCATGGGCAATTTCGGGGTTAGCGTCATCGAGGACGATTTCGCCGCGCTGGCAGGCTGCGCCAGCCACCTCGCGGCGCTCGGCGCCGCCTCGTCTGCCTGAGCCGCACCGCAACTGACCCGGTGCAGATTCGGAGATTCCCCCGCTCGGTTAGCCCGACGGACCGCGACATGTTACCGAAAGACAACAGCATCGAAAAAAGTGCGCGCAGCGCGGAAAGTAATGATCGGCAGTTTCTTGCCGACCGCGACCAAGGCGCGCCCTGACCGGGACCTTCCACCAGCCCCTCCCGGGCGCCTCAATGTCGCCCGGACAACAATCCAGCGGGTGGATCCGACATATCAGACCATCGGCGAACGCGAATTGACCACCGCCATGCGGCAACAGACGACCCGTCGCGGCACAGACGCCCGCCGACGCACGGAGCCGCCCGACTGGAAAAACTGACAATGTGGTGCGATTAATGACAGATTTCACAGCATTTGGCATGTGCCGGTACCCTCCCTGGCCCAAAAACACCCGCCGCCGCTCGTCAGGCGGGCACCCGGCCCCACCGGTCCAAAGACAACCGACACCAGTCGACAGCGCAGACGCCCGGCGGTCACCAATCGTTTCAACTCATTACAAGGACCCGGTCAGTGAATTTTCCCTTGGCAAAGAAAACCCGGTTCATGTGAAGGTAGACAAAGGGCTGTGTTTATCGCAAAGAAATGGCCCGAGGGCGGGACAAGGCAGGCGAACTGCCACGGAGGGAAAGAATGGGTTTCGATGCCAAGCCGGAGCGGCCGGGATTTGCGGCTGTCGCGGAGCGTCGTTTCAGACTGGCCGGCAAGGCAATCATCGAAAGGGGCCACCCCTATTTCGTGCCTGTGGATCGTCTGGAGCAGATGTACTCCTCCAAGCCCGACGGCTATGTCAGCCTCGCACATTACGACTATCTCGGTCTGGCCCGTCACCCGCAAGTGCTGGCCGCGGCCCACGAAGCGGTCGACAAGATGGGCTCTGGCGCCGGCGCCTCGCGCCTTGTCGGTGGCGAGCGCACCACCCATCGCGCGCTGGAGCGTGAACTGGCAGAGTTCTTCGGCGTCGGCGACGTGCTGACGATGATCTCGGGCTATCTGACCAATGTTTCACTGATCAACCACCTGCTGGGGCCCCGCGATCTGGTGCTGATCGACGAGTTGGCACATAACTCCATCGTTATTGGCGCCAAGTCCGGCAAGATGGAATGCCAGACCTTTATCCACAACGATCTCGATGATCTGGAACGCAAGCTCGAAAAGGCCCGCGGCCAGTACCGCCAAGTTCTGGTGGTGGTCGAGGGGCTTTATTCAATGGACGGCGACATCCCCGATCTGCCCCGGCTGGTCGAGATGAAGGAACGCCACGACGCCTGGCTGCTGGTTGACGAGGCGCATTCTTTCGGTGTGCTCGGCAAGACCGGGCGCGGCATCACCGAGCATTTCGGCATAGATCCCTCCCAAATCGAGTTGAGCGTCGGAACGCTCTCGAAATCCTTCGTGTCCTCCGGCGGGTTCATCTGCGCCTCCGAGGACGTGATCGCCTGGCTGCGCTTTACTCTGCCGGGTTTCGTCTATTCGGTGGGCCTGGCACCGATGACGGTGGCCACCGCACATGCCGCGGTGAAGGTGCTGAAGGGCGACCCCGAACGCGTGGCGCGGCTGAAACGCAAGTCGCTGCTGTTTCGCGACAGTGCCCGCGAGGCGGGGCTCGACCCGGGCGACGCCATCGGCGAGGCGGTGGTGCCGCTGATGTTCGACAGCCCCGAGCAAACCATGATGGTCAGCCAGGTGCTGATGGAGCACGGCATCTACGCGCCGCCCATCGTCCAGGTCGGCGTGCCCAAGGATCAGCCGCGCATCCGGTTCTTCTTTTCGGCGGAACATCGCGACCGCGACATCCTTCGCGCCATCGGCATTGCGGCGGCGGCCGTGAATGATAGTCTCCCCGTTCAGATGGTTTCCTCCTGAACGAAAGGCTTTGACCTGCCGATGCTGCTTTCCCGACGCGCCATGTTGTCCGGCGCCCTATCCTTTTGCGCCGCGGCACCTGCCAGCGCTGGTGCCAAACTGCGAAGCGTCAAGGTGACCGAAGGCGCCCGGGTGCCGCTGATTCGCCCCGACTGGCCGATACCCGGCGAGCCGCACCAGCTGTTCTACGTCCAGCGCTCGACCAACAAGAATACCGTGGTCTATACTGGTCGGTTCGACCGGAACGGTAATCTTGACCGCAATACGCCGGCGCAGGCCTATTGGCGGCGCTACGCCAGCGGAGGTGAACGCATGGCGTTGCGCTCCTTCGAACGGCGCATTGCCTACGGTATGCGCATTCACTCGCGGCCCGAACCCGGCGAGTGGAATATCAACGCTATGGCCGCGCCGCAATTCCCGATGCTGCTGCGTAACAGGGGCGGATTTCAAGCCGATGTCTTCACCCGCATCGGCGGTCGAACCGCCCGGCCCGTGTATGGCTTTATCGAGGTTGACGAAAGCGGTCTTCTGCCTCGCGTCACGGGTTTATCGATGCACGGCACGGACGTAAGCACAGGACGCGCGATCAGTGAGTATTTTAGCGTCTCGGGCGGGCGGTTCAGGCAATAATCGGGCTGGTGCATACCGCTCCCCCGTGCCAAAAAGCGGCAACGAAAAAAGACGTTTCCTGGGGGATACATGCGCGAACCCATCCGTACGGCAATCGCCGGCGTCGGCAACTGTGCCAGTTCTCTGGTGCAGGCCGTGTCGTACTGCAAGAACCGGCGCCACGAGGCTATCGGTGTCAGCTTTCCCGAACTCGGCGGCTACCGGCCGGAAGATATCGAGATCGTCGCCGGTTTCGACGTGGATGACCGTAAGGTGAACCGCCCCGTGGGCGAAGCGGTCATGGCCACTCCAAACTGTACCGAGATATTCTGGGACCAGCTCGACGACCAGACAGCAACCGTGCACCGCGGCCCCGATCTCGACGGGGTCTCGGCCTTCATGCGCAACCAGCCGCCCGAGGTTAGCTTCGTTACTTCTGCCCTGCCGCCGCTCTCTGCCGACAAGGTGGTAGAGACGCTGAAACAGGCTGGTGCCGAGGTGCTGATCATCTTCCTGCCGGTGGGCTCTGTCCGGGCGGTGGAGTTCTACGCCGACTGCGCCCTTCGCGCCGGTTGCGCCCTGGTCAACGGCATTCCGGTGTTTCTTGCGTCGAACCCGGCCTGGGCAAAGAAGTTCGAGACCGCGGGCCTGCCGCTGATCGGCGACGATTTCAAGGCCCAGTTCGGCGCCACTGTGGTGCACCGCGCGCTGGCGCATCTGGCGGACCTGCGCGGCGTCAAGGTCGACCGCACCTATCAGCTGAATGTCGGCGGCAATACCGACTTCCTGAACATGATGGACATGGACCGCCTGGTGATGAAGCGCGAATCCAAGACCGAAGCCGTGCAGACCGCGATGGATAACCGCCTTGATGACGGCGATATCCGCATCGGCCCCTCCGATTACGTGCCATGGCTCAACGACCGCAAGGTCGCCTATGTGCGGCTTGAGGGGCGCCTTCTGGGCGGCGCCCGCACCAGCGTCGAGATGCGGCTCGAGGTCGAGGACAGCCCCAACGCCGCCGCCATGGCGATCACCGCGATCCGCTGCGCGCGCATCGCTCGCGAAAAGGGACTTTCCGGTGCGATTCCCGATGCTTCGGCCTTTCTCTTCAAGCATCCTCCGATTCAGATCGACGACCCCGAAGCCTATGATCGGCTGCTCGCCTTTGCGGGCGATGCCTGACCTTTACCACCAAAGCAATGCGCCGGGGCGCCAATAGATGCGCCGCAGTGGCCCCGCCTTCATCACCGGTGGTTCCAGCGGGATCGGGCTGGCCCTAGCCGCAGAGCTTGCCGGGCGCGGCCACCCGGTGGCGCTCTTCGCCCGCGACGCCGCGCGGCTGCAGGATGCGGTGCGCGAGTTGAGAGCGGACCATCCGGACGTCATCGTCACCGCCTATCCGCTCGACGTCTCGGACCGCGCCGCGGTCGACCTTGCCGTTGCCAGGGCGATTGCCGATCACGGAGCTCCGGGCTGGGCTATCGCCAATGCCGGCATCGCCGAACCGGGCAACTTTCTGGACCAGGACATCACCCGCTTTGAGGCGCAGATGCAGGTCAACTACATGGGCGCGCTCTATTTCGCCAAGGCCGTCGCGCCCGCGATGGCCGAACTGGGCGGCCGGCTGGTCTTCGTCGCGTCCGGTGCCGCCTTTTTCGGCATCCATGGCTACGCCGCCTACGCGCCAACGAAGTTCGCCCTGCGCGGGCTGGCCGAGGTGCTGCGGGTCGAACTGAAACCGCACAGGATCAGCGTCGCACTGGCCTACCCGCCCGACACCGACACGGCTCAACTGGCCCATGAACAACAGTTCAAACCCGCAGCGACCAGGGCGATAACCGCCGGTGGCGGGCTGTGGCAACCGCAGGACGTGGCCAGCCTGATCGTCCGCCGCGCCGCCAGGGGCCGCTTTGCGGTCGCGCCCGGGTTCCAGATGCAGGCGCTGCTGAGCCTGCACAGCCTGCTCGCGCCGCTGCTGCGACGCTGGCAGGACGGGCTGGTGCGAAAGCACCACGGGCGCTAGATGGGGCTGACGGTTTCCGCCCTTGCCCTGACCTGCCTGGCCCTGCTGGGCGCGGGCTACTTGGTGTTTTTGGTTCTTGGCCGCATCCCGTCGCTCGCGCCGACGATCCGCGATGCATGGCCGATCCTGCATACCGAAACCCTGATTGTTGGCACCGCCTGCGCTGCCTTCTGGCTGGGTGGTTGGGTGCTGACGCTTGCGCTAATGACCCTGACCGCGCGCACCGGGTACGAGGCGGCGTTTGTCGCCAACCGGCGCCACGCGCTGGCCCCCGCCGCCCTGATTGGCGCCGGCATCGCCGGGCTCGCGGCTCTGGCCACGCTCGTTCCCTTCATCTGGCTCGCCGCCATGGCGCTGGCCATCGCCGCTCTGCTGATCGTGCTGACCGGCATCAATCCCGGCGGCCCCGACAGTGCCGCGGCAGTGGCGCTGGATCTGGCGCTGTTTCCCACCCTGCCGCTGGTCGTCTTCACCGCGGCCGGGCTGCAGGACGGCTACGGTCCCTGGCTCCTGGCCGCCTTCCTGCTGGTCGAGACTTTCGACAGCTACTCCCTGCTTGGCGGCAAGCTCTTCGGGCGACACAAGGCCTTTCGCGTGCTCAGCCCCAACAAGACCGTCGAGGGGCTGGCCATCGGTGCGCTGATGCTGATGCTGACAGCGGCTCTGGTGGGGGCGCTGCTGGCCGCTCTGCCGGTGCTGGCATCGGGAGCCGTGGCGCTTTTCGTCGGCGCACTGACGCTGACCGGCGACCTGACCGCGTCGCGGCTGAAACGGCGGAGCGGGGTCAAGGACTATCCACCCGTGCTGCCGCGCCAGGGCGGCTTGCTGGACATCACCGACGCCTGGATCACCGCAGGAGCCGGGATAGTGGTTCTCGCAACCTTGCTCGGCTTTACCTGACGGCAGAACCGGTTTGAAAGTCCCCTCCCTTCGGCGCAGTATCGCCCCCGTGCACGACCACCCCGAACCCAGCCGGACCAAGGCATGAGACGCAATCCGATCTCCCGTCTTCTAACCGGCCGCACCCTGCGGCTGCTTTTCCTGTTGCTGGTGCTGGTAGAGGCGTTTTTCACCGCCGAGAGCCTCGAAACCCTGATCGGCATCGTGGTGGGCAATGGCGGCACGGTCGCCGATTTGCTGCTGCTGCTTGCCCTGAACTTGCCCGAAGTGGTCGATTTCGCCCTGCCGCTGGCGATCCTGATCGGGCTTTACTTCGCAATCAGCGCCGCGCGCGACGACAACGAACTGGTGGTCTGCGCCGCCGCAGGCGTGCCCTGGCGGCGCATCCCCGGCTTTGCGCTGCGCATCGGCGTTGCCGGCTGTTTCGCCAGCATCCTGTTTGCCGGGTTTCTGACGCCGATTGCCAAATACGCCCAGCGTATCGCCATCTACACCATCGAGTCCCGACGCATCCTGGAGGAAATCAACGATCCCTCGCCTCGAAGCTCACTGCGCATCACCAGAGACCGCACCTTCATCGCCACTCCGCCGGACACGGTGGATTCCAAACGCGGCGGGCTGTTCATCTTCGAGGAGGACAAGGGCAAGGGCTGGCGAGCCAGTCAGGCCAGCGACTGGGCTGTCGAGGGTCCGACGGCAGACGCAGCTTATTCTGTAAAGCTGCTCGCCTTTCACGACTATCGTGAGTATCGTAGCGTCTCCGACCCCGAGGCAAGCCCGAGCCAGGAGCTGGCCCAGCAACTGGAGTTTGCCAAGATCCGGGTGCAACGGCTCTCCTTCGATTTCAACTTGCGAGAGATGATTCGCGCCGTCAACCGCGCCCACGAGGTCAATGAGCGGGTGTTGGTCGGGCCCGCGGGGCTTCGCGGCGGCAACACCCGCATCGTCGACCGGAATTTCGCCGAGATCATGGCCCGCGCCATGCTGTGCGTCTTTGCCGCGTCGGTCGCCGTGGCCGCGGTGGCTTGGTCCGGAACCCGCCAGGGACGGCTTTTTGCCCTACCTGTAGCGCTGGTGCTGGTGTTGGGCATGGATGTGGCCGCCCGGGCTTTGCTAGGCGACGCGGGGGCAAGCGGGCCCGCCTGGTTCTGGCCCGCCTTCGTCCTCTTTGGAACGGTATCTACCGCCCTGCCGATGACCTATGTGTCGCGGCGGCGCGAGGGCATCATCGCGCCGGGACGCAGCCGGGGATGAGCGCGACCGGGTTATTGAGGCGCCTTCGCACGGTGGCGTTCGGCATCGCCACGCGAAACGCGGTTGCCGACTACCTCAAGACCCTGTTGGTGATGCAGTTCGTCCTGCTCTGCATCGCCTGGAGCATCGACCTTGCCGAAAACTTTCCCGGCATTCGCGTCGATGCCCAAGCTCGCGGGGTGCCGATCTACCAGCTGCTGATGCCCTATCTCAGTTACCGCACCGCCGACATGATGGCGCGGATGCTGCCGATGGCCTGTTTTTTCGCCGTGTTCCTGGCCGAGTTCCTGCGCCGCGCCCGGCTGGAGACCGTGATATTCGCCGCCGTCGGCGCCTCGCCGCTGCGTTTGATCGCGCCGATGTTGATCTTCGGCGCGCTGATCGGTGGGCTGCAATACAAGCTGGAAAGCGATTGGCGGCCTCGCGCGGTCGCAGCGCAGATCACGCTGGGCCATGGCAGCTATGCAGAGCGGTTCCGGCGACTTTGGATTCCGAACCCGGTCTGGTTCGTTAGCGGTGACACGGCTATTCGGGCAAAGATATTGCGCGATGAGTCGCCGGCGATGCGCGACGTACTGATTTTCGTAGGACTGCGCCCGCCCATGTTGCGGCAGATCTACCTGGCCGAGTACGCCGAGCCGGGTGAAACGCCCGGCCGGTGGCGGCTGCGGAATGCCGAATTCTGGGATCTGGAGGCCGGCAGAGAAGACAAGGTGCCGCTGGGCGATATTGACATGACACTCGACGTGATCCCCGAGCAGCTGGCCTATTACGACATGGCCGGTTTCTACCTGCCCGACGCCCCCCTGCGCGCGATCGCCACTATGCGCAACGCCCCTGAAACCTCTTTCGGAGCCGACGTGGCGATCTGGCGGCGCCATGTGGCCTGGGTCGTACCTGGAACGGTGGCGCTGTTGGCCATGCTGCTGGCCCAGGGGGGGTATTCGGGACGGCGCGCGCACATTCCCCGGCTTATCGCCCTGGGTTTCGCAGGCTATCTTGCGGTGATTTCGCTAAAGGTGATCTGGTCGATAGGAGAGCTGGGCGCCCTACCCGCCCCGGTTGCGGTTTGCGGCTCTTTGCTCAACATCGTCGCCATTTGCGGCTGGTTGTTTCACCGTCAACTCGGCCCGAAGGCCGCGCGCGCCGCGGCGACCCGCGGATAGATAACCCCTTGCGCCCGCGTCAGCATGTCCTCGTCGTCGATCTCGGCCCAGGGCGTGTTCGGCAACAAGGGGCACTCTATCGGCACCTCGCGCGACAGCGCTACCAGCCCCGGCTCATAGTGCTCGTCGGGGGTGCGCGCCAGGACATCCCCTGCAACCCGCCGCATGCGAAATGTATCGTCGCGGCTCAGAATAGACAGCCCGATCATCTCACCCAGCGGGTCGCCGTCCCAGGCATGCGGGTCTTTCGAGATCATCCGCATCATCTGCCGGCCCGCACTGTCCGGCTCGACCCAGACATACTGTTCGTCCCCGGCCCCGGTCGGCCCCGACACCAGAAACCGGCTGCAACTGCCATCCAGTGGCGCCAGCGCCTGCGGTGCGAAGATCAGGTCGCTTTCGACGATCAGGCAGGCGCTCTCGACCCGGTCCAGCACTGTGGCCAGCGTGCGCAGGCTACCGGTGGTGGCGTAATAGGGGTTGTGAATCAGCTCGACATCCGTTGCCGCGAAGACAGCCTCGTATTGCTCGCCCAGATGCCCGGTGACGATGATGATCTTCGCCACCCCGTGGCCGCGCAGGGCAGCGATTGCCTGGCCGATCAGCCTCTCGCCGCCGACCTCCAGCAAGCCCTTTGGCATCAGCTTGCCGCGCGACCCCATCCGTACACCCATCCCCGCCGCAAGGATCACTGCGGTGATTTCGCCCATGTTTTCCCCGATTGTCTTCAATAGCGCTCGTGACTGGCGCCCTTGGTATGCTAGAGGATGCCGGGCTTCAAGCAGGGGAGCAGCCGTGAGCAAGCCGAACCATCCGTCATTTTCAGATTTCGCCGCCGATCTGCGCGCCGACTACTATGCACAGGAGTGGCGTGGAAGCTGGGCTGTGGCATTGTGTTTCCGCCGCCCGGGGCTTGTCGTGGCCTGGCTGTGCAATCGCCTGGGCCTGACACCGATGGCCGTCACCTCCTTCGCGCTTCTGGTGGCGCTTGCCATACCTGCCTTCGCCGCCTGGGCACCACCCGGCGCCGCGCCGCTGGTGGTGTTCCTTGCCGGTGCAATCTACCAGATCCTCGACTGCACCGATGGCACTCTGGCACGAGTTACCAACTGTACCTCTCAGACCGGAGCCGATCTCGATTTCTTCATCGACATGACGCAATGGGCGATGCTCTACATCGCAATCGGCATCCTCGCCGACCGGGCGCTGGGGGGCGGCGGGACCTGGGCCGCCGTCGCCGGTTTCGCCGCCTGGGCCCGGCTTATGGCAAGGGTGATACGCGACCGGCTGCGACCCCCCGGCGGTGGCGATGCGCGACCGCCGCGTCTGCTTGACTACCCGTCGATGTTCATCGGCGGACTTTCCGGGTTGATCCCCCTGCTTGCGCTTGCAGGCCAATGGCTCGGCGCCGCGGTCATCGCACTGGTGATCTACTCGCTGCTCGATATCGCCGAGGCTCTGGTGCCGCTGGCCGAACGGCGGTGAAGATCGTTCAACTCTGCCCCTATGCCATGGCCCGCCCCGGCGGGGTGCAGCGCCATGTGCGAGATCTTTCGGCCTGGCTGGAGGCGAACGGCCACCCAACCCGTATCGTCGCACCGCCCAGCCCCGGCACCGCGCCGCGGCGGCGGGGCAACCTGTTCGAGGCCGGACGCGCGCGCAGCCTCGGCGCCCATGGCACCGCTTTCGAGCTAAGCCGCGCCCGCCTCGCCGAGGCCACAGCGCTGGCGGCAGAACTACGCGAATGGGGTGCCGATCTGGCGCATATGCACACGCCATGGACCCCGATGCTGGTAGGGCAGATCTGGCGACGGCTGCGGCTGCCAACCGTGACGACGATCCACGCCACCCTGCCCGACGCCGCCGGAACCTGTCTTGTCGACCGCTACATCCGCTGGTCCGCCCGGCGTTTTCTAAAGGCCTCTGACGCGGTCGTGGTACCGTCGCAAGCACCACTGCCGATGCTGCGCGGGCTGGCGCCGGGGCTCGACGCGCATGTTCTGCCACCTGCCGTCGATCTTTCGCCCTGGCGCGACGCGCCGCGCGTCAGGGGGCCGGGCCTGTCGCTGACCTTCCTGGGACGGCTGGAGCCGCGTAAGGGTGTCGATATCCTGCTGGACGCATGGCCACGCATCGCCAGGGCGTTGCCGCAGGCGGTGCTGACCGTCGCCGGCGACGGCGCCCTGCGCGCCTCGGTCGAGGCACAGACCGGCCCGCGACTGCGCTATGCCGGGCGCCCCGACGACGCCGGGGCCCGCGCGCTGCTGGCCGCAACAGACCTTTTCCTGGCCCCTGCCCCCTACGGCGAAAGCTACGGGCTGGTGCTGGCCGAGGCGATGGCGGCGGGCGCCGTGCCGGTGGCGGCGGCCAACCCCGGCTATGGCTCTGTGCTGGCCGGCGGCGGTGAGGACCTGCTGGTGCCGCCCGCAAACCCGCAAGCGCTGGCGGACCGGGTCATCCAGTTGGCCGCAGATCGCGACCGCCTTAACCGGTTGCGGCACTGGGCCGAAGGGCATGCGATGCAGTCCGACCTGAACCACGCCGGCCCACGCTATGAACACCTCTTCGCGTCAATCCGCGACGCCTGCCAATCCCCGCCGAAGATCCGTCTCTAAGCCGCGGGCCGACCTCAGCCCGCGACGCTGCCCTCGCAGCGTGCGCTGTTGTCCTCGTCGTGCAGCGCTGTTCCACGGCTGGCGGTGAAATCGCCGCGCACATGGTCCAGCCAATAGCCGAAATAGCTTTTGTCGGCCTTCGCATCGAACACCTCTGGCGCGGTCTGGTGCAGTAACGGCAGCCTGGTCCAGGCCACGTTCGGGAAGGTGTGGTGTTCATTGTGGTAGCCGGTGTTCAGCAGCGGGATGTTGATCCAGCCATAGGTCGACCGGGACGGCGTCTGGTCATTGGTGCCCTCATGCTCTGACAGCGACTGGCCCAGGTTCCAGATGCCGAACTTGCCCAGAAACAGACTCAGCGCCCAAAGATGATAGAGCAGCGCCCAGGGGCCCAGCAGCCACAGCAGCGTCAGGTTCGAGACCAGCGATGTGGAGATGAACAGCCTCACCTGCCAGACCGGCGGCCTGGTCGCCTCGATGACACGTTCAGGGTCGCGCTGCGACCGGCCGGTCACCCATCGGTTCAGCCTCGGCAATATCTCGTCACCAATGATGAAGCCCAGCGGCAGCAGGTGCACAAACAGCGTGAACCCGGTCAGCAGGCGCTGTACCACCGGGTTGTCGTGGCGCAGCCGCATCCGGCTGGTGAAAGCGCAGATATCCTCGTGCTCATAGTCACGCTCATAGTCGCCGATATAGGGGTGATGGCTGGTCATATGCTCGTGCTGATAGGTCAGCTGCTTGGCGTAGCTGCCCAATATCCACTCCAGACCCAGATCGACGGCCAGCTTGGCGCGGGCGCCGCGGAAGATCAGCTTGTGCGCGGTCTCGTGCACCAGCCCGCCGGTGGCATGAATAGCCCACTGGCCCCAAAAGAACGCCGCCACGAAGATCACCCAGATCGGCGCGTCGCTGACCGCCCAGGCCATGCCCCAATGGGCCACGAACAGCGCCGGTATGGCTAACACCGTGCGCCACTCTGCACCGTTGACCGTCTTCAGTTCAGGATGCGCCGCAACTGCCGCGCGATGCATGTCATTGTGCCGCCTGGCCTGCACCGAGATACCGACCTTGCGGCCGCCCGAGGGCAACTGGCTGGGGGATTGGTCCATTTTCTAGGGCTCCCAAGGCTTGGATTACCGCTCAATCTACTCTGCATGTCTCCGATTGAAAACGTTCAATCGGCCCCAAGCTTCTCCCAGGGCGCCGGGTCCGGGAACCAGCGGTTCAACTGGGCCTTCACCATCGCCTCGACCCGGGGCTTCGGCGCGTCGTCGAAACTGTCGTTCAGCGTGATGCTTAGCGGCCTGCGGCTTTTGACGCGCTGCAACTGCCACCAGGTCCAGAGCGCGAAATTCTCTATGCTGACATAACCTTGCACGCGCTTGCTCAAATTCCAATCCGCCGCAACCGCTGCCCCGGTCTCGATCGCCAGATGCCGCGACAACCATTCCGGCGGCACGTTGTCGCCACCACGGAACCGCGAGGCCCGCGTTGCCCCTATCAGCCCGGCGTAATCGCGGCACATCGCTTCGCTCACCGCCACATCCATCACCTGAGGCCCGTGGATCACGTGGCGCCGCGGCCCCGGCCCGAACCGATCGGCCAAAGCCGCATCGCCATTGGCCAGCGCCAGGTTCCACGGGCTCGATGTCGCCGGGTTCAGCTTGGCCAGCGGTACCACGCGCATGGGTTTGAGATGCACATGGGGCCGCCCGTCTGGGGCGAACATCGCCTGCATCAGACGCGGCGACATGACCAGCATGTCGTCCTCGATATATACAAACCGCGGCGCAACATCAGGTATCAGGTGCAAGTGACTGACGATACTGAAAGAATTGAATGTTGGCAGAATATCCGCGGCGATGATCGCGTCGTGATGCACCACGTTGATCCTAGGATGTTCCGCATCCAGCCAGCCCGGCACCTGCGGTCGGCACGACACAAAATGGATCTTGCGCACCTGCGGCAGATGCCGCGCCACCGAGCGCATCGAATAGCGGATAATGTCGAGGTTGTCGCGCGTCCGGTTCGGATTGTGGTCGCGCTTGTCGGTCACATATTGGTTCAATTGCTCCAGATAGCCGGGAAAACTGTCATCCACCCAAGTATAGACGATATCGATCTGGTCCATGGACCCGTGCTCCCGTTTGCCGGTGCAATGCGCCAGCAATCGGCCGATTGCAAGCCGGGGTGTTGCCTTTACCCCGCCATCGGGGCAGATGTAGCGGCGCATTTTGCGGAGACGACGCCCGACCGATGACCACAACCGACCTGATCATCGCCGCCGATTTCGGCACCTCGGGCGTCAAGATCGGCGCAGTCGGCGCCGATTTGCGTCTTGTCGCCTCGACCACGGCCAGTTACCCGCTGCATTTGCCCGGACCCAGCCAGGCCGAGCAGAACCCCGAGGACTGGTGGAGCGCGCTGGCTCGCGGCATCGCCCGGCTCGGTACCGAGGTACCGGATCTGGCCGCCCGCACCGGGGCCATCGTGTTCTGTGCCCAGATGGCCGGGCTGGTTTGCGCCGATGCCCGAGGCGCTCCGCTGCGGCCTGCGCTGGTGTGGCTCGACAAACGCTCTGCCCCGCTGATGCAGAAGGTGCTGGGCGGTTTTCCCAGGGTCTCGGGCTATGGTGTCGGCACTCTGCTGCGCTGGTTGCCGCTGGCCAATGGCGCGCCCAGCCATAACGGCATGGACCCGATCGGCAAGATGCTGTGGATCAAGCAGCACGAGCCCGAAACCTACGCGCGCAGCGCCGTTCTGCTCGACGTCAAGGACTGGCTGCTGCATCGCGCCACCGGAGAGTTCGCCACCACCGCCGACAGCGCCAACCTGACCTGGCTGATGGACACGCGGCGCGGACGCGAGGGCTGGTCAAAAAGCCTGACGTCGCATGTGGGGATCCCGACCGGCAAGCTGCCGCGCATCGTCGATGGCAGCGCCGTGGTGGGCGGGCTGACACCGGCTGCCGCGGCACAGCTGGAACTGCGTGCCGACATTCCGGTGGTGGCCGGCGGCGGCGATGTCAGCGCCACCGCCATTGGATCCGGCGCCGTTTGCGACGGCGCGCTGCATATCTGTCTTTCGACCTCCAGCTGGGTGGCGGGTTTCTTTGACCGTCGGGTGCTCAGCGTGGCGCATTCCTACGCCACCATCACCTCGTCGATCGGTTTTCGCCCGCTGCTGATCGCCACCCAGGAAAGCGCCGGAGCCGCGCTTTCCTGGCTGGCCGACGGGTTCGACGTCCGCCAGCGCGACGCCGACGACAAGCTTGCGGAGTTTTACACCGGGTTCGGCGAAAAGCAGCCCGACGACCCGTTCTTTCTGCCTTGGCTGGCAGGCGAGCGCGTGCCGGTCGACGAGGAACGCCTGCGCGGCGCCTTCATCGGTCTGGCACTGCGCCACGGCACCGATGCCATCAAGCGCAGCGTGGTAGAGGGCGTGGCCCTGAACACCCGCTGGGCGTTTCAGAAGGTCGCCGCGCAGCGCGGCGCCCGCTCCGACGGGGCGATCCCCCTGGTCGGCGGCGCCGCTGCCAATCCCTATCTGGCGCAATCCATGGCCAACGCACTGAACCGCCAGGTGCAGGTCGGCGACACACGGATGAGCGGCGTTCTGGGCGCCGCCGCCATGGCCGCGCCGACACTGGGCTGGGCAAAGACCGTATGGGGCGCCGCCGAGACGATGCACGGGCGCGACGGGCCGGTCTATGATCCCGACCCGGCACAGGTGGCAATCACCGACGAGCGCTACCAGAGGCTGCGCCATATACGCAGGACGCTGGTCAAACTATACCGCAAGGAAACACCATGATCGACGGGCTGATGAAGGACTATATCGACCCGCTATGGGAAAGCCTGGCCCGGCCGCTGGTGCGCGCGCGCCTGACGCCGAATCAGGTGACGGCCCTAGGGCTGGTGCTGATCTTGGTGGTTTCGGCGGCCTATCTGTGGCACCAAAACCCGCTGATCTACGGGCTGACCCTGGCCGTGGCCTTCGCCTTTGACGCACTCGACGGCGCCGTGTCCCGCCTGCGTGGCATGTCGTCGAAACTGGGCGGCTATTTCGACGCCATGGTCGACCGCTACCAGGAACTTGTCGTGCTGAGCGCCATCGCCTGGGTCACCGGGCTCTGGGCGCTGGCCCTGCTGGCATTTTCCGGCGCCATGATCACCAGCTACGCTAAGGCCCGCACCGCCATCGAGATCCCCGTCAGGAACGAGGCATGGCCGGATTTCTTCGAGCGCCTCGAACGCATCATCGCGCTGTGCCTGCTGCTGGTGGTCGCAGGTGTCACCGGCTGGATGGGGCTGATGTTCTGGGGCCTCCTGGCCTACGGGCTGCTGTGCCACGCCACCGCCCTGCAACGCGCCGCCCGCGCCGCGGCAATGCTGCGGCAAAGCGACCGGTCCGGCGACTGAAAGCACCGGCTCCTTGATCTGGCTGATAAACTCCCGGCGGGATCTGCCCTCCCCGACGCCAGGCCGCTATCGCCGCGACCCATGCAAATCGCCATGAAGCAGCCCCAGCACCAGCATGAAACTGGTAAGCGCCGCCAATTCAAAGCTGACATAGGCAGTATAAAGCACCGGGGCCGAGGCCCCCTCGTAGATACCCTTAAGCGCGAACAACCCAAAGTAGAGCACCGACATGGTTACGCTCAACAGCCCCGCATAATACCGCGCCCGCACCCAGCCGTGCCTGACCCTCGCGTCCGAGACAAGCAGCGCCAGACCGCTCCGGTCGCGCAGCAGGGCGTGGTTGAAGATGGTGACCAACACAACCACCAGAGCCTGGCTGATGAAGAACAGATAGCTGCCGAGCATATGCATGTCGTTGAAATCAGGAAACCGGTAGTTGCTCAACCAGGTTATTCCCAACGCCGAAGCAGCCTGCAGCACAATGACCGCCGGCCAGCCCACCAGCGCCGCCACGGTCAGGTACCTGCCGCAATCACCATACCGCCGGATCAGCCCAATGTGTCGCAGCGCCAAAATCCCGACCCCGATCACCAGGCAGACGCTCGAGATCGTGATCCAGACGGAAAACGGGTCTCCGATCACCGGGTCAGAGATCGCGCGGCTGATCGTCGGCGGCTTTGTGTATGTCTCGCCGTTGCGCTCGATGAATTCCCAGCGCGCGGTGTAGATCCAGTAGGTCACCGTTACGATGGCAAATCCGTTCAGCCCCAGCGCCAGCCATAGCCACAGCCCGGCCGGACCGCCTGGTTCCGCTGCTGCCCGGGCCGGTGTCACCGGCCAAACCCCGCAGGCATATGCGCGGGCCAGATCGTGTCGGATACCGTGCCGGAGATCCTTGGGCTTGTCGTCGCGGCGCATCCCACGCAGATGGTGATGGCGGCACCCGAGTCGCGTGTTTTGCACGCCGCACGCCACCGTTCCATCGCCATCACCTGCCCCGCTTTCGTCGCTCCGCCGGTCATTGAACACAACCCGCCCCGGGCCGCAAGCCAGGGGAGTCGAATTTGAAGCCTGACAGGTGTTGAGAACTGGATTCTGCACTTCTGCAGTGGTAGCAGGAGGCGCTGATGTAAGATTTTTTTCACTATTTCAATGAATTGGGTGATCCGCGAACCGGCAACGCGACGCGGCACCTGTTCCCCCGGGGATCATGTTTTTTGCTCCATTTTTCTTTGTGGCGGCGAGACGGAGGTTGATATGGCAGGTTTTTCCGAGGCGAAGGAAATGATCTTGCATGAAGTCCTCGAATTGCCGTTTGGAAGGCCAAGCCCCGACAGGTTCAGTCGGGTGATTCAGGCCCTCAATCCGGTCGCGTTTGCGGCGTTCTTGTCAGGTTTGCCGCCGATTTCCGGATTAGGCGCGAGGCTCTGACAGGGCCGGATGCGAATGCCATCGATGGCAAGACCTTGCGCGGATCCTTCGATCACGCGTCCGAGGCGTCGGCCTTGAATATGGTCACGGCGTGGGGTCATGGCGCGTGGCCGTGCCCAGCCCACAACTGGCCAGAGCCGAGAGCGGTGGCAACAGAAACTGCCACGCGCGACAATGGCCCCGCTCAGACCCGCATCTTGCTGTTGTCTGAAGCCAGCAGCGCTGAAACCACCGCAACGTGGTGGCCACCCGGGGGATCGAGAACAGTCTGTACCGGGCGCTCGACGTCACCATGCGCGATGATACCCGCCGGGCCCGGACGAGAAACGCACCCGCCGACTCCGCCCTGTTCAAACGAACTGCGCTCAATGTGATCAAGACTGATACAACAAAAGGCCCAAGCCGCGTCAGATTCAAACGCGCGGGATGGGACGACACATTCCTGCGATTGCTCATCGCCAAATCTGAAATGCGATTGCCCCGGACCGCAAGCAGCATGGCGTTGACCTGCCCGGGCACATGTGGTTTCTGGCCGCGACGGGCTCCCCTGCCCTTGCTGCAACAAAACCCGGCACTTGCCCTCGTGAGCACCTCTGTAACCAAGAACACGCGCGACCTTCTGCGCTACCTGCTGCGTGAAAGCGATCTGCTGCGCAGCCCGGTCTTCATATTCGTGCTGATCGCCTCGGCCAGCCGCACCGCGATGATCTTCCTGATCAACGAAACGGCAGAGCGCGGCGGCCCGGACATGTGGGCGCTTCTCGCTCTTCTGGGCAGTGCCGTGGCGATGCTGATCTCGACGCATTGGGCGAAGATGAGCGGCGTGGCGCTGGTGCAGCGGCTGACGCTGAAGATGCGGCAGCATATCACCAAACGGCTGCTGGCGGCGGATGTCTCGTTCTTCCAGGCCCGGCCCTTCGGCACGATCTATCACGCCTCGACCGGCCATGTGGGCAACGTCGCCCAGACCGCCGTACGGCTGGTAGAGATCACCCAGGCAGTGATGCTGCTGATCTTCTGCATTGGTTACATGGCGCTGCAGATGCCGGTCTCTGTCTTCGCCACGGTGGTCGCTTTCATTTTCGGTGTCGCTGCGTTCTTTCTTACAGAGAAACCCGCCACCCGTGCCGTTGCCGCCAGCCATGACGCAACGATCGCGTTTCACGACAGCGTCCGCGACCTGCTGAACGGCTACAAGGAACTGCGTCTGCGCAAAACCAGGCGCGACGACCTGGTCGGCAAGATCAGCACCCAGATCAAAGAGGCCCAGGCGCTGTCGATCGTGGCCGAGCGGCACTATAGCTACGGGCAGATCAGCGCCACGGGGGCCCTGGCGGCGCTGCTTATCTCCATCGTCGTGATCCTGCCGGTCTTTGGCGGCGCCGACAGCGTGACAATTCTGCAGATCCTGACGCTGGTGCTGTTCAGCTTTGGCCCCATAGAGACGATGGTGGGCGACCTGCCGATGATCGCCCGGGCGGGGGTGTCGTTTCGCATCTTCGCCGAGCTTGACGAAGGGCTGCAGCAAAACGCAGAACATGAAATGATCGGCGATCAGGGCGACAACCGCCCCTGCTTCCGCAGCCTGGAACTGCGCGGCGTGGTGGCCAGGCTGACCCGCGAGGTCGGCGGCAACGAAAAGGTCAAGGACAGCTTCACTCTCGGGCCGGTCGACCTGACGCTCTATCCCGGCCAGTCGGTGTTCATCACCGGCGGCAACGGCATGGGCAAATCCACATTGCTGCAGCTTCTGACCGGCCTGCGGCATCCCGATGACGGCCAGATCCTCATCGATGGCGAGGACGTGACGCGGGCCAATGTCAGCGATTACCGCGGCGTTTTCGCGGCGGTGTTCAGCGAGTTCTACATGTTCCGCCACCTCTACGGGCTGAGCGAAGACGAACGCATCCGGTTGCAAGAGCATATCGAGGAGTTGGGGATCAGCGAGGGCGTCTCGATCGTTGGCGACCAGTTTTCCAACCTGGCGCTCTCGACCGGGCAGATGCGGCGGCTGGCGCTGTCCATCGCTCTGGCCGAGAAACGCCCGATCATCGTGCTGGACGAATTCGCCGCCGATCAGGATCCGGCACGGCGGGCGTTCTTTTATGACCTGCTTGTGCCACGGCTGGCCCGGGCAGGCCATTGCGTGGTCGCGGTCACCCATGACGAGCATTGCTTCGGCAAGGCCGACAGGCTGATCCGGATGGAGGACGGCGTCATTGTCAGCGACCAGATCCAGAACCCGGCCGCCGAGGCGGGCTAGCGCCGGAATTCCCCTACCGGCTGACCCCCGCGCACAGGTCATGCGCGGGTTTCCATGTGCCGCGGCAATCGCGTAACCTGACCCCCAGGGGATCGACCCCGTGGTCAACCGGCAAAGGCAGAGCGCATGGATTGTTTTAGACGGCGGGTCATGTTGTCGCTGACAGCGGCGATGCTGGCGGGCTGCACCACCGCCACCAGCCCGCGGGCCCCGGCAAGACGCCGCAACAGCGCGGGCGCCGGGACCGACACCGCGACCGTCGCCAACCCCGCCTTCGACGAATGGCTCACCGCATTCCGCGCCCGCGCCGCCGCCCACGGCATCGGCGCCGATACCCTGGGGGCGGCGTTTCGCGGCGCGGGCTACCTGCCCGTTGTGATCGAGCGTGACCAGAACCAGTTCCAGTACCGGCGCACGGTCGAGGACTACATCGCCATCGCCACCTCCCAAGAGCGCCTGGCAACCGGCCGCGCCATGCTGCAGCTGCACGCAAAGACGCTTGCGGCGATAGAGGCGCGCTTTGGCGTTGCACCCCATGTGGTGGCCGCGATCTGGGGCGTCGAGAGCCGCTATGGCGAGCGGCGCGGCGAGTTCCCGGTGATCTCGGCGCTGGCGACACTGGGCTTTGCCAGCCGCCGCGCCGGGTTCTTCGAAAGCCAGTTGCTGGCGGCGCTGCGCATCCTGCAGCGCGGCGACATCAGCGCGCGCAAGATGACCGGCAGCTGGGCCGGAGCCATGGGCCACACCCAATTCATTCCAACAACTTACGAAAGCTTCGCGGTAGATTTCGACGGCGACGGGCGGCGCGATATCTGGGCCGACGACCCGACCGATGCGCTGGCTTCTGCGGCGGCCTATATCAAACGGTCAGGCTGGCAAAGCGGCCGCCTGTGGGGCGTCGAAGTGATGCTGCCCCAGGGTTTCAACACCGCCCTTGCAGGCCGAGGCACCGCGCGCAGCATCGCCGACTGGGCGGCGCTTGGGGCTCGGGCCGCGCATGGGGCCCTGCCCGATCACGGCCCCGCCTCGCTGGTCCTGCCCGGCGACGGCACTGGCCCGGCCTTTCTGGCGTTCCGCAATTTCACCGTGCTGACGCGTTACAACAATTCCGACAAATACGTCATCGCCGTGGGCCACCTGTCGGACCGCCTGCGCGGCGGCCCCGCCCTGCGCGGCGGCTTTGCGCCCGACGCCAGCGGCATGACACTGACCGACCGCAAGGCACTGCAGCGCAAACTGACAGCGGCCGGGTTCGACACCGGCAGCATCGACGGCGTGATCGGGTCCAAAACCCACGAGGCGATTCGCGCCTACCAGGCCCGCCACGGGCTCCAGGTGACCGGCGAGCCATCGCTGGCGCTGCTGCGCCGTCTGGGATGATCAGCCCGCGCCTGCCCTGTCTTCCAGTGTCAGCCAATCCTCTTCCGCCGCCGCCAGCGCCGCCTGCCGTTCCACCAGCGCCGCGCTGGCCTTTTCGAACTTCGCAGGCGCCTTGCCGAAAAGCTCCGGGTCAGACAGGAATTCGGTCAGCTTGCCGATCTCGGCCTCCATCCGCTCTATCTCTGCCGGCAACCTCTCCAACCGATGTTTTTCGATGAAACTCAAACCCTTGTCGCGCGACCTTGATGTTGGCTTGTCCGCCACGGCAGGTTTTGCGACCGGCTTCGCCAGCGCCTTGTCCGCCGCGTCCGCCCCCCGCTGCACCCGGTAGTCGCTCCACCCGCCGGCATAGACCACCGCGCACCCATCACCCTCCATCGCAACGGTACTGGTCGCTACCCGGTCGATGAAATCACGGTCGTGACTGACCAGCAGCACGGTGCCGGGATAATCGCCGAGGATCTCCTGCAGCAGGTCCAGAGTCTCGATATCCAGGTCGTTGGTCGGCTCGTCCAGCACCAGCAGGTTCGAGGGCCGGGCCATGATCCTGGCCAGCATCAGCCGCGCCTTCTCGCCCCCCGAAAGCGAGCGCACCGGCGCGCGCGCCTGGGCGTCCGAGAACAGGAACTCCTTGAGATAGCCCACCACATGTTTCGGCACCCCGCGCACCATCACCTGATCGGCCTTGCCGGTGACCCCGATCTCGGGGTCGCCCGCCAGCGTGTCCCAAAGGCTCGCATCGGGGTCCAGACCGGCCCGGTTCTGATCGAAAACGGCCAACTGCAACCCGGTACCCAGCGTCACGCTGCCGCCGTCGGGCGCCAGTTCTGCGGTCAGCATCTGCAACAGAGTCGTCTTGCCCACGCCATTGGGCCCGACAAACGCCACCCGGTCACCTCGCAGCACCCGCAACGAGAAGGGCCGCAGGACAAGCTTGTCGCCGTAAGCTTTTGTAATTTCTGCCGCCTCGATCACCCGCTTGCCGGACTTGCCGCCCTCGTCCAGCGCCATGGCCGCCGCCCCTTGGCGCCGGATCATCGCCGTCCGCTCGGCCCGCAGCGCCTGCAGCGCCCGCACCCGGCCCTGGTTGCGGGTGCGCCGGGCGCTGATCCCCTCGACCGCCCAACGGGCCTCGGACTTGATCTTGCGGTTCAGCTTGTGGCGTGCCTCGTCCTCCTCGGCCCAGATCTTGTCGCGCCAGTCGGCAAAGCCCGCGAACCCCTGCTCGCGCCGCCGAACCACACCGCGGTCGATCCACAGCGTGGCCCGGGTCAGCGCCTTCAAAAACGCCCGGTCATGGCTGATCAGCACGAACCCGGTCCGGGTCTCGGTCAACTGCCGCTCCAGCCAGGCGATCGCCTCGATATCGAGATGGTTGGTCGGCTCATCCAACAGCATCAGCCCGGGCGCCTCGGCCAATAGCCGGGCCAGCGCCGCGCGCCGCCGCTCACCTCCCGATGCCGCGCCCACCGCCGTTTCGGGGGCGAATTTCAAACCCTCGGCGGCCATCCCGACCCGGTATTCCTCGCCCGGCGCCAGCCCACTGGCCGCGAAATCGCCCAACGTCGCGAAGCCGGTCATGTCGGGATGCTGTTCCATATAGCCCACCGAAACCCCCGGCGACACCAAGCGCCTGCCCCGGTCCGCCTCGACCAGCCCCGCCATCACCTTCATCAGCGTCGACTTGCCCGACCCGTTGCGCCCCACCAGCGCCACCCGGTCGCCCGGCTGCAAAACCAGGTTAAGCCCTTCGAAGACGGGATTGCCGCCAAAGGTCAGGGCAATATCGGAAAGCTGCAACAGCGGAGCACGGGCCATGCACGCGGGGCTATCCCCGCCCGGCGATGGCGTCAATTGCTCTTCTTCCCGGTCATGAAACACGGCCCCGGGGGTTCGGGGGTGGAACCCCAAATTGCACAACCGTCAGGCCAGGCGCGCGAATACCGTTTCAACGGGACCGGAAGATGCGGTAGTCTGACCCGGCCATGCCCGACCCCGTCTCGACAATCCGCAATCTCGGCCCCGCCTCAGACGCCGCCTTCGCCCGCGCCGGCATCGATACCGCAGAAGAACTGCGCGCCCTGGGTCCCGACCGGGCCTATGCCAGGCTACTGGAAACCGGCACCAGGCCGCATTTCATCGGATATTACGCACTGGTCATGGGGTTGCAGGGCCGCCCCTGGAACGACTGCAAGGGCCCCGAAAAACAGACACTGCGGGCCCGGTTCGAAGCGCTGAAATCCACCGCCCGTCCCGACCCCCACTCGGCGCTGGAAGCTATCCTGAACCAGATCGGCGTGATCGCGCGCCGCTGAACGCGGGCGGGCGGTCTCTTTTGCAGAGACCGCCCGCCACATATCCCGACCGCCCGTACGGAGCCGGAGGCGAGTACGGGCTAAAGAAAGCGCCGCCAAAGGCGGCTCAATCAGATCAACCGACCAGTTCGAGACCCGAGAAGAAATAGGCGATCTCCACCGCCGCCGTCTCCGGCGCGTCAGAGCCATGCACCGAGTTCTCGCCCTTCGATTCGGCAAACTCGGCGCGGATGGTGCCCGCATCGGCCTCTGCCGGGTCGGTGGCACCCATCACGCCGCGGTATTTGGCGATGGCGTCCTCGCCCTCCAGCACCTGCACCACTACCGGCTCAGAGGCCATGAATTCACACAATTCGCCGTAGAACGGGCGCTCTTTGTGCACCTCATAAAACACGCCGACCTGAGCCGGGGTCAGGTGAATGCGCTTTTGCGCCACGATACGCAGGCCGGCGGCCTCGATCCTGGCGTTGATCGCGCCGGTCAGGTTGCGTTTGGTGGCATCGGGCTTGATGATCGAAAAGGTGCGTTGCACGGCCATCTCGGTTGGTCCTTCGTCTGGCAGGGGCCGGCCCCCATGGCCCGCCCGTCAAAAACCTGGGCGCGCCCTAACATGGGGCCATCGGCTTGGAAACCCGCGATTGACCGCGCCGCGGCGATAGGCCAAACCGCAGCCCATGCTTCGTATCGACGACATCCATTTCGCCATCGACGGCAAACCGCTGCTTACCGGCGCATCCGCCGTGATCCCGCAGGGCCACAAGGTCGGCCTTGTGGGCCGCAACGGGGCCGGCAAGACCACGCTGTTTCGCCTGATCCGGGGCGAGCTGGCGTTGGAATCGGGCAATATCAGCCTGCCCCGCGGCGCCCGCATCGGCGGCGTCGCCCAGGAAGTGCCGGGCAACGAGGTCTCCTTGCTCGACACGGTGCTGGCCGCCGACACCGAACGCGCCGCCCTCATGGCCGAAGCCACCGATGACCCCGCCCGCATCGCCGAGATCCAGACACGGCTGACGGATATCGACGCATGGTCAGCCGAGGCCCGCGCCAGCGCCATCCTGCGCGGTCTCGGCTTTACCACCCGCGAACAGGCGATGCCGTGCAGTGCCTTCTCGGGCGGCTGGCGCATGCGCGTGGCGCTGGCCGCGGTGCTCTTTGCCCAGCCCGACCTGCTGCTTCTGGACGAGCCCACCAACTATCTCGACCTCGAAGGGGCGCTGTGGCTGGAAAGCTACCTGGCGAAATACCCCCATACCGTCATCATCATCAGCCATGACCGCGGCCTGCTGAACCGCGCCGTCGGCGCCATCCTGCATCTCGACGGCAAAAAGCTGACCTTCTACCAGGGCCCTTACGACCAGTTCGCCCGGCAACGCGCCGAACGCGCCGCCCAGGCCTCCGCCATGGCCAAGAAACAGGAAACCCGCCGGGCGCATCTGCAATCCTATGTCGACCGCTTCCGCTACAAGGCCGACAAGGCCAAGCAGGCCCAGTCGCGGCTGAAGGCGATCGCCAGGATGGACATGATCACGCCCCCCGAAGAGGCCGCGCGCACGGTGTTCTCCTTCCCCGAGCCAGAGGAACTGTCGCCCCCCATCGTCAACCTCGAAGGCGCCAGCACCGGCTATGACGGCACCCCCGTCCTGCGCCGGCTCAACCTGCGCATCGACCAGGACGACCGCATCGCGCTGCTGGGCCGCAACGGAGAGGGAAAATCCACCCTTGCCAAGCTCTTGTCGCAACGACTGGAGGTGATGGACGGGCGCGTCACCCGGGCCCGCAAGCTGCGCATCGGCTATTTCGCCCAGCATCAGGTGGACGAGCTGCATCTCGACGAGACCCCGCTGCAGCATGTGCAGCGCGAACGCCCCGTAACCCTGCCGAGCCGCCTGCGCCCGCTGCTGGCCGGCTTCGGCCTGATGGCCGATCAGGCCGAAACCGTGGTCGCCAAGCTCTCGGGCGGTCAGAAGGCGCGGCTCTCATTGCTGCTGGCCACGCTCGACGCACCGCATCTGCTGATCCTCGACGAGCCCACCAACCATCTCGATATCGAAAGCCGCGAAGGCCTGGTCGAGGCGCTGACCGCCTATAGCGGCGCTGTGATCCTTGTCAGCCACGACATGCACCTGCTGAGCATGGTCGCCGACCGGCTTTGGCTGGTCAAGGACGGCACGGTGAAACCTTATGAGGATGACCTGGAATCGTACCGCAAGATGCTGCTTTCCAACGATAAATCCGAAAAAAAACCGAAGTTGACCAAACCCAGGCCGGTGTCGCGAGACCGCCTGATGGCGCTGCGGGCCGAGCTTCGCAAGGCCGAGGCCCGCGTCGACAAGCTCAACCAGATGCGCGACAAACTGGCGACCAAACTGGCCAACCCTGCGCTTTACGAGCCCGGCAAAGCCGGCGAGATCGAGGTATGGCAGAAGAAATACGCCGAGGTGATGGACGGCCTCGACCGCGCCGAAAGCCTGTGGCTGACCGCCCAGGACAAGCTCGACGCGGCACAGGCCGGCTGAGGCCCTACTCCAGAAACGCCCTGATCGCCGCGGTGTATTCGCCGGGCGCCTGGAACATGGCGAAATGGCTGACATCCTGCAAGACCAGCAGTTCCGCACCAGGTATCGTCGCGGCGATCTTTTCGGAATGCGCCGCAACGATCGCCTCGTCATAGGCGCTCTGCACCACCAGCGTCGGGACCGTCACGGTCGCCAGCGCCTCGAACCCGCCGGGCTTTTCGGTGCCCCACATGGCCGCCACACCGCCCAGGAAGTCGTCAAAACCGTCGGGCGTCGGCGACATCGCGGCATACTGGCCGGCCATCATCCCCACATAGCCCCCAAACAGCTCGTTGGTCTCCACCGACGGGTCGATGCCGTCCAGCGTCACGTTACCGGCATGGGCGAAATGGCTGATCAGCCGCTCCGGCGACGTGGCCGAGATCGCATAGCCGATATTGGCGCCGTCCGACCAGCCCACCAGATGCACCCGGTCAAGCTGCAGATGATCCAGCAGCGCCAGATAGTCCTGCGCCAGCAGATCGTAGGAATAGGCGCTGCCGTCATTGTTCGACCGGCCGTGGCCGCGGGTGTCGGCGACGACCACCAGATGATCCGTCATCAGATCAGCCACTTGCGCGCTCCAGATATCGCCATGCGCCAGCCCGCCATGGATCAGCAGAACCGGCGACGCCCCGGTCTCGCCAAAGGTCGCGTAATACAACGCAATCCCGTTGACTTCGGCCAGACCGCTCTCGACGGCGGCGGGCATCGCGGCAGGCTCTGGCAATGCCATCCACCGATCCTCGGCCTGCGCCGGTAGCGCGGCCAGACCAGCGAGTAGAAACAAGGCTCTGAGCATATCGATCTCCTGCAAGTTGTTCATCCTACAAGGGCGACTGTGCACGAGTGCGGCGAGATTTGCCAATCCTGATTGTCTGACCGATCCGCAGAGTTTGACCTTTGCCATCGGCCGTGTCACAGAGCGGCAATGGATACCGCCGCCCTCATCACCGCCTTCGTGGCGCTTTTCGTGGTGATCGACCCGATCGGTCTGGCGCCGCTGTTTGTGGCGCTGACGCGGGGCATGACGCCCGCCGCGCGGCGCGCTATCGGCATGCGGTCTTGCGCGTTGGCGCTCGCCCTGCTCACCGTCTTCGGGCTCCTCGGCGACAAGGTGCTGGATTTCATCGGCATCTCTATGCCCGCCTTCCAGATCGCCGGCGGCGCGTTGTTGTTCCTCACCGCGCTCGAAATGCTGTTCGAACGCCGCTCCAAGCGCCGCCAGGGCCAGGCGCAAGAACATGAGGAAGGACCCGAAGACGATCCTTCGGTCTTTCCGCTCGCCATGCCGCTGATCGCCGGCCCGGGCGCCATGGCCACCATGGTGCTGCTTGCCGACACGCCGGGCGCCGGTTGGGCCGGGGTCATCACCGTGCATGTGGCGATGATCGGCGTGCTGGCGGTGGTCTTTGCCTTCTTCCTCGCCGCCGGGCTTCTCGAACGCGTCCTAGGGGCCACCGGCATCAACGTCGTCACAAGGCTTCTGGGCATGCTGCTGGCCGCGCTCTCGGTGCAGTTCGTGCTCGACGGGCTTGCGGCCTTCGGCTTCGCCCAGACCTGACCCTCCCTTGCCGATCTCGCCACACTTGATCCAAACGTTAGCGCTATCATATGAAATATCAATAGCTTACCAATATGTCCCCATGGGGACACTTCCCTTTTTCTTCTACAGGGCATATCTGTGGATCAACAAGGAGGCAGCATGGACAGTTTCGACACGGGCAGGCTCATTTACCTGGTGTTGCTCGTCAGCGTCATCGCCGCCTATTTCCTGATCTCGCACCGCGACAGGCTTGGCCAGGTGGCCCGCCTGGGGATGCTCTGGGGGCTGATCTTCATCGGCGTCATCGCCGGGTTCGGGCTCTGGCAGGATATCCGCGACGACGTGATCCCGCGCCAGTCCTACTCTGCCGCCGAGGGCCGCATCGAAGTGCCACGCGCCTTTGACGGGCACTACTACCTGACCCTGCTGGCCGACGGCACGGCGGTGCAGTTCGTCGTCGATACCGGCGCCACCGATATCGTGCTGTCGCGCCAGGACGCCGTCCGCATCGGCATCGACCCCGACAATCTGACCTATTCCGGCATCGCCAACACCGCCAACGGCACCGTCCGCACCGCCCGGACCCGGCTCGACACGCTATCGCTGGGCCCGGTGACCGACCTCAACGTCGCCGTCTGGATCAACGAGGGTGAAATGGACGGCTCGCTTCTGGGCATGGCCTATCTGCAGCGCTTCGACAGTCTGGAGATATCCGACGGCACACTGATCCTGGTGCGATAACAAAAAGGCTGGCTGCCGCAGAGACCAGCCTCTGCCGCGGCCGTCCTGCTTCATAAAAGCCATCCCCACCGTCGCATCGGTGGACAAAGTAACTCGAATACCTGAGGACTCTGTGTGTATCGACCCTATGCCGCGATCCTCAGAGTTTCATTTTCGAACGCCTGCTGTGTCGTCTGATATCAGATGCCTGGGTGCCTCCGGTGACGGTTGCAAAAGACTTCACTGTGCTCGAAGACTGCAGCCTTGTAATTTCTCACCCCCCCTTTTCGCGCTTCAGTGGCGGGATGATCTCAGGCCGCCAGCGGCTAAGCAGAGATTCCCGGCTTCCCCAACGGATGTTATTGTCTTTCATTGTTCAGGTCGGTGACGGCGATTTCTATGGCGTTATCCAGGGCGTCGACGTCTGCAAAGGTCTGGTGAGCGAGATAGTGGCTCTTCAGGTCG
>JAAELR010000295.1 GCA_024226455.1 Paracoccaceae bacterium | reverse complement strand
TCCCCAAACAATGGGGCTCCATCAAAGCCCATTGCTCGTCACTGATCATGAATCGATCACTCAGCATTCAAGCCTCCCTTTTGGAAGCTTGAATCAGATATCAGCCAAAAGGGGAATCCTGAATATCAACAGGCCCTAGTTGTTGCCCTGCCCATGACCGCTACCCATGCCCATCCCGGGTTTGCGCTCCAGGTCCACGGGGATCTCCAGCGTGATGTCGCCGGCCTGCTCGAAGGTGAGTGTCACGGTGACGATGTCGCCATGTTCCCAGGGGCCGTTGAGCCCCATGAACATCACGTGGTCGCCGCCGCGTTTCAGCGCATGCATACCGCCGGCGGGTATGGCAAAGCCCTCTTCGACCTCGACCATTTTCATCACGCCACCGTCGCCCTCGATATGGGTGTGCAGCTCGACCTTCTTCGACACGTCGCTTGCGGCGGCAATCAGCCGGTCGTCGGCATCGCCGCTGTTGTGGATCATCATGAAGGCCGCGCCGGCCTTGGCCATCTTGCCGGCGGCGCGGGCATAGGCGTCATCGACGGTGATCTCGGCCAGCGCCGGGGCGGCGGCCATGCACGCGGCCAGCGCTGCCGATACGGTGAATTTCAGGGACATCAATTCGGTCCTTCCTTGTCTGGGTATCTTTGGGAGATTGTTGTCGGATACTCAGACCAGGGGAGGGGCACGGGTGCGAGGGGTTCCCAGCGCCAGCAGTGGTGCCGCGGGAACATGCGGCACGAGCGGCGCGAAGGCGATCCATTGCCCCGGCAGCGGCTTCGCATGGGGATCGGTCGCGGCGGCATCAAACAGGCCAAGGGCGCAATCGGGGCAGACATGGGTCGGACCGGTGGGCTGGCCGTCGGCATCGACGGCGACCGCCAGCGGCCCCGTCCCGGTGCACAGCACCATGGTGCCGGCGACCTGCGTCTGCCCGCGCGCCACCGCCATCGCACCCGAGGTGAGTGCAAGTATCAGCGCAAGGCAAACCGATATGAGCGGGCGCAACGTAGCCATGCATCCGATATAGAAACCCGCTCCGGCAGATGCGAAGCGGCAAAACGAAGCGGCCCCGTCCGGGAACCGGACGGGGCCGCGCGAATCAGTTCCCGCCAAGGGTCAGGCGGCGGCCTGGGCCTTGGCGATGTCTTTCTTTATCTTCAGCGCGTTGGTGCTGAGATCGCCGTCACTGGCCTTGGCCAGGAAGGCATCGAGCCCGCCGCGATGGTCGACCGTGCGCAGGGCAGCGGACGAGATGCGCAGCTTGAAGCTGCGGCCCAGCGCGTCCGACATCAGCGTGACATCGTTGAGATTGGGCAGGAAACGGCGCTTGGTCCGGTTCTTGGCGTGGCTGACATTGTTGCCGACCATCGGGCCTTTTCCGGTCAGTTCGCAGCGGCGCGACATGGGTTCATCCTTCGTTTCGGCCTGCTCCCGGATCAGGGCCGGGGCGGCGGGCAATGCAGCAAGGGCACTGCCACGCAGCACCCTCAAAACTCGTTCGCGCGGTTTAGGGGCTAAGGCGGGGGACGTCAAGCCGGTTGCGTGCGCCGCCCGTATTCGCGACCAGGAGCAAAATCACCCGATCCGGAAGGTCTTGTCACGTGATGGGGCGCCACGGATCAGCGTCAGGCGGGATTTCGGCAGGCCCAGAGCGCGAGCCGGCATTTTGCCTATCGCCGCATTGGCCTTGCCGTTCTCCGCCGCCGCCGTGGTGGTGGCGCGCAATGCGCCGTGGCGCAGTTCGATGCCGTTGCTGGCCACCTTTGGTGTGGCGCGCAGGGTGATTTCGGCGCCGGGGCGGGCAAGATGGCCAAGATCGGGTATCGCGTTTTTCATTCTGCCCCCATAGGCTCTCGCCAGACAGATATCAGGAGAGACCATGACCCGCACAGCGTTTTTCTTCGACGAGAGATGTTTCTGGCATGGCGGCGGCAACTATGCCTTCATGCTGCCCGTCGGCGGGCTGGTGCAGCCGATGGCGACCGGCGGGCTGCCGGAAAACCCCGAGACCAAGCGGCGGCTGAAGAACATGGTCGAGGTCAGCGGGCTGATGGCGGATCTCGATCCGCGCAGCGCCGAGGCGGCGACGCAGGAAGATCTGCTGCGCGTGCACCCGTTGGAATTCCTGCAGCGGTTCCGGCAGGTCTCAGATGCCGGCGGTGGCGAATTGGGGCTGCGCACGCCGTTCGGGCCGGGCGGCTACGAGATCGCGGCGCTGTCGGCGGGGCTGTCGAAGGCGGCTCTGTTCGCGGTGCTGCGGGGCGAGGTGCGGAACTCCTATGCGCTGTCGCGCCCGCCCGGTCATCACTGCCTGCCCGATTGGCCGAACGGCTTTTGCCTGCTGGCCAATCTGGGCATTGCGATCCGTGCGGCCCGGGCCGCGAGGCTGGTGCGCCGGGTGGCGGTGGTGGACTGGGACGTGCATCACGGCAACGGCACCGAGGCGGTGTTCATCGAAGACCCCGACACGCTGACCGTGTCGCTGCATCAGGAACACAACTACCCCCTCAACACCGGCGACGCGGATATCCGCGGCGAGGGGGCGGGGCATGGCGCTAACATGAACATTCCGCTGCCACCCGGCGCTGGTCATGCCACCTATCTGGAGGCCATGGAGCGCATCGTGCTGCCCGCCCTGCGCCGGTTCGAGCCCGAGGTCATCGTGATCGCCTGTGGGTTTGACGCGGCGGCGCTCGACCCGCTGGGCCGCATGCTGGCCACCGCCGGAACGTTCCGGCAGATGACGCGGATGGTTACGCAGGCGGCCGACGATCTGTGCGGCGGCCGGCTGATGATGGCGCATGAGGGCGGCTATTCAGAGCTTTATGTACCGTTTTGCGGCCATGCGGTGCTGCAAGAGATGTCCGGCAGCGCCATCGACGCGCCCGATCCATTTGCCGAGACCTTCGCGGCGCGCCAGCCCAATGCGCGGCTGCAGGCGGCCTATTCCCAAACACTGGGTGATCTGGCGGCGTTGCATCTGACCGAATAGTGGGTCAGTGCACACTGCCCGACACAGGGTGGTTGAGGGCACTAAAAGGTGGTTTTCTGGGGGACTCTTTCCCGACAAAGGAACGTCCCCTTGACCCACCAAGCAATCACCGCCCTCGCCGCGAAGTTATCGCCCCACATCGAGCTGAGCAAGACACGGCTTGAAACGCTATGCCTTCTGGTTGTGGCCGTGATCAGCGCCCGGACTGTGAACCTCACTCACATCGCTGCCGAGCGTGC
>JAAELR010000294.1 GCA_024226455.1 Paracoccaceae bacterium | reverse complement strand
TGTGCATTCAGATCGGAAATCTGATCCCTTTCCGATCGCGTGAGGTGAAGATATCCTGGCATGGCAACATCGCTTTCTTGTGTGACAACAAGCGGATATCAAATCCGCCGGCGATGTTGCACTTCACGTCTGAATTCACCCAGGAGTATACAAGCTAGATTCCGACTTTTTTTCAGGTTGTTGGTCAAAGGTATCGGATCGCCAAAGAGAGTTGATGTACGTGATCGCATGTCTCAAAAGCGCGGGCAGTGAGTTTACCGTTCAGGAGATCGTCATGGAATCAAAAAAATTTGAAAGGCCCTTTGGCAACAGCCACGCGAATCAAATGCTCTCATCACTCACAGACAAAGGGCTAATCTACAAAAACCGCCATGGGAAATACTCGTTCGCCGTTCCGATGCTGGCCGGGTTCATTCGCCGACAAGAAATTCCAATGCCGTTGGCGATTGGTCTCACAGATTAGAGGAAAACTCACCTCGCAAACTTCTTATACTTGATCCGCTTCGGTTCTACCGCATCCGGACCGAGTCGTCTCTTCTTATCTTCCTCGTAATCCTCGAAATTGCCCTCGAACCACTCCACATGGGCCTCGCCCTCGAAGGCCAGGATGTGGGTGCAGATGCGGTCTAGGAAGAAGCGGTCGTGTGAAATCACCACGGCGCAGCCGGCGAAATCTACCAGGGCATCCTCCAGGGCGCGCAGGGTTTCGACGTCGAGGTCGTTGGTGGGCTCGTCCAGCAGCAGCACGTTGCCGCCAGAGCGCAGCAGTTTGGCCATGTGTACGCGGTTGCGTTCGCCGCCCGACAGCAGCCCCACCTTTTTCTGCTGGTCGCCGCCCTTGAAGTTGAAGGCAGAGCAGTAGGCGCGGGAGTTCATTTCGGCGTCGCCGAGCTGGATGATGTCCAGTTTGTCGGAGATCTCCTCCCAAACCGTGGCGCCCGCGCCCAGCGCGTCGCGGGACTGGTCGACGTAAGCAAGCTGCACCGTGTCGCCATAGCTGACGGTGCCGGCGTCGGGGGCTTCCTGCCCGGTGAGCATGCGGAAAAGCGTGGTCTTGCCGGCGCCGTTGGGGCCGATGACGCCGACGATGCCGCCCGGCGGCAGGCTGAAGCTGAGGTTCTCGATCAGTTGCTTGTCGCCCAGGTGCTTGGCCAGCCCCTCGACCTCGATCACCTTGCCGCCCAGACGCGGTCCGTTGGGGATGATGATCTGGGCGCGGCTGAGTTTTTCGCGTTCCGAGGTCTCGGCCAGCTCGTTATAGGCGTTGATCCGGGCCTTTTGCTTGGCCTGCCGGGCGCGCGGGCTTTGGCGCATCCAGTCCAGTTCGCGCTCTAGCGTCTTCTGCTTGGACTTGTCCTCGCGCGCTTCCTGGCTCAGCCGTTTGGCCTTTTGCTCCAGCCAGGCGCTGTAGTTGCCCTCGTAGGGGATACCGCGGCCGCGGTCGAGTTCCAGGATCCAGCCGGTGATGTCGTCGAGGAAATAGCGGTCATGGGTGACGATCAGGATGGTGCCGGGATAGGCGATGAGGTGCTGTTGCAGCCAGGCGATGGTTTCGGCGTCCAGGTGGTTGGTGGGTTCGTCCAGCAGCAGCATCTCGGGCGCCTCGAGCAGCAGCTTGCAGAGCGCGACGCGGCGTCTTTCACCACCAGAGAGCGTATTTACGGCGGCATCGTCGGGGGGGCAGCGCAGGGCCTCCATCGACACGTCGATCTGGGCATCGAGGTCCCACAGGTTCTGGGCGTCGATCTCATCTTGCAGGGCGGCCATCTCGTCGGCGGTTTCATCGGAGTAGTTCATCGCCAGTTCGTTGTATTTGTCGAGCTTGGCTTGCTTGGCAGCCACCCCCAGCATGACGTTGTCGCGCACGCTGAGGTTTTCGTCGAGCTGCGGCTCTTGCGGCAGGTAGCCGACGCGTGCGCCCTTGGCGGCCCATGCCTCGCCCGAGAAATCCTTGTCTAGCCCGGCCATGATGCGCAGCAGGGTGGATTTACCGGCGCCGTTGACGCCCACGACGCCGATCTTGACTCCGGGCAAAAAGCTTAGCCTTATGTTTTCAAAGCATTTCATGCCGCCGGGATAGGTCTTGGAGACACCATCCATGTGGTAGACATATTGGTAGCTGGCCATGTGAATGCTCCGTCATGCGCGCTTGGGGCTAGATAGCGAAGCATGCAGGCAGGGGCAATTGGATCTTGGCGAGTACTATCGGTCGGTTTGCCGGGCGTTGAAGCCCTGGATTGTCCTGCGCGGGGTACAGCCGGGCAGTTGGCGCCGGGTTGCAATGCGGCGCTTTCGAGCCATTGAAGGCGGAGCCCGACGTCGCGATCTTGGCGCATTTTTGTTGATCAAATGGCGGAAGATGCCTTTGCCCTGCCAGCAACAAACTACACCACACCCGTTCCTGCCGCTGCGCTGTCGATGAGTGATCTTTCGGCTTGGCAGTTGCTGGCGCGCTACCGGCTGGAAGAGCAGAGCAATGTCACACATTCTTGCGCCTCTTGCACAATCTTCGTGTCGCGCGACACCCATGGAACGTCACCCGGGCCGGTTCTGAATACCTCTTCGCCGACCCCGTAATGTGAACCGGCCCTCCACGATGCAAACCCGGATTTCCCAGTTGGGCCGCATTGCAGACAGCAAGGCTCATCCGGCGCCTGGCCGACGTCGTTGCGCCTCTGGATTGGCGTAGCACCTCTGCCGGGTCGGCGGGGCTTGCCTCAAGCGGTCAGAGACGTGTCGAACTCGATAGCCTTGCCCGCCCCCCCCAACCGCGCCTTGATCGCGTACGGAAGGGTCAGGCGCGCGCCATGTGCAAAGGCTGTCACGATGTTCATATTCGACTGTTCGGCCGACCGGCGAGATGAAGCAAGCCTTTGCAACTCGACCTTCCACAACTTGACACGCGCCCCGTTCGAGCCCGGGCTGCCCGGGCTGATTGTGTGGCCCATGAGGGCGCTGAAGAACCGTGGTTCATCGCGACCTCTGTGCCACCCAGTTTAAGTGCCGCGCGCAGCTACGCCAAACGCTGGGGCATTGAAGCGATGTTCAGTGACTTCAAAAGCCGCGGGTTCAGAATCAGTGAAAGCTAGTTTAGGTAGTCAGAC
>JAAELR010000293.1 GCA_024226455.1 Paracoccaceae bacterium | reverse complement strand
GCACGCTGACCGTGCGCTGCTGCACCGAGGCGGCCAGTTCGCGCAGCGCCGAGCGGCGCTGCCAGCGGTCGGCCAGCGCCAGCGCCGCCGCGATCCGCGCCTGCACCTCGCCGGCGGAGTCGGGCACGACGAAGGAGATCTGCTCGCGATCGCCGCGCAGCAGCGCGTGTACCGATTCCATCTCCTCCCAGCGGGCGAAGCGGGCGGTGAGGTCGGCGCCGGTGTCGGTGCGCGCCTTGAGCAAGGCGAAATAGTCGCGGCCCAGCGCCAGGACGTCTTCCTCGTCGATCTGCGCGCGCCTTGCGAGCACTTCGTGGGTGGCGTCCAGGAGCACCGGGTCGTATAGGTTTTCAGAAAAAGGTTTTGGCTTCATCCGCGACCGACCCGTGCAAGGCCCGAGTTCACGGGCGCGCGTGGGCAACTTGTCGCGCAGGCTACGAGGAGGCTGCGGGTCCAGCGCGGCGACAAGTTACCCACCCTACGGCAGGTCCGTTGGTGGGACTGACCCAAAAACACTATCTGAAAAGCTATAGTGCGTGGTCAAGGCCAAGAACGGGGGTTGCACCTAGTGCGCTGTCAAGCCTTGATTCAGGGGCAAGGCGATGTCGCGAAAAAGTTCTACCGGGCCTGGTGCAAGGCCCACGATTTCCCGTCAGGTGGCGGCAGAAGGTGTTGGCCACGGCGCGGAGCAGAAGAATCGACTCATTGCTGCGATATCGCCTAAGCTGGCGCCTATGCCGGTCCGGGCACGCCGCCGGGACCGCCGGCTGCCAGCCGGCATGGCGCCCGCAGAGGGCGCCGCGGGCAGCGCCACCGGAGCCGATGTGCTCCGACTCCAGCTAGGGTTTGCCGCGCGGCGGCGGCAAGGGGCAACCCCCGTTCTTAGCCTTGACCACGCACTAGCCTGTTGACTCTGCATGTGCCGAAGAAGCAATTTCGGGCGGTGCTTTTGTGTCGTGTGCCAACGGTTGCGCGCTCGTGGGCGAAGGCACCGCGCCGGCCCCGCGAATGTTGCCCTGAACCGTCCGCAGCAGGCAGGGCATGAGGCTGACGAGGGTTCCCGGGCACGGACGCGGAGCGTCCAAGACTGCGTTGCCACGCAGGAG
>JAAELR010000292.1 GCA_024226455.1 Paracoccaceae bacterium | reverse complement strand
TCACGCTGACCTCTTGGACCGGGATGCATTTGAGGCGTTTCTCAATCCGCTGCGCAAAATCGACTGGGTGGTCTACGCCAAGGAACCCTTCGCCGGACCCAAAGCCGTGCTGGCATATCTTTCGCGCTACACGCACAGGGTCGCCATCTCCAACAGCCGATTGATCCGCATGGACGATCAGGGCGTCACTTTCTGCGTCAAGGATTACCGTGTCAAAGGCTCTGGCCGACACACGACCATGACATTGGCAACGGCTGAGTTCATCCGCCGGTTCCTCATCCATGTTCTGCCAAGGCGACAGCACCGCATCCGTCACTACGGCTTCTTCGGGAACGGCAACCGGGCCGCCAATATCGCCAGGATCAGGCTGCTTCTCGGGGCTAAGGCGCCAGTCCAGGATCACGCCAACGACGACAGCTTCGGCGATACCGATGAGCCTCCCCGTGTCTTGGCACTGCCTTGCCCCTGTTGCGGCGGACGACTGATCATCATCGACACGATCACGCCCACACAGCACCCCAGAGCACCGCCAACAACAGCAAGGGCCGCGGCATGATCCGTGCGCCCCACATCGAAAACCACAACCTCAGCCGTACGCTACATCGCCAGCGGACCAACCGTCATGCGCAAATCCAGATATCGGAGGGGCGAAAGTTGCTGAAACCCACGGGACGCGACGCATATCGACAAAAAGTCCGCAAAACCCATGATGGGTTTGCCCGCACCAGCCTCACGAACCCAACGATGCCGAACGCCTGGCGCGTGACCCAGTGATGCGGCAGATCGTCGGTGGTCGGGCTGTTGACGGGAGAGCGGCCTCATCCTCGCAGATGGGCCG
>JAAELR010000291.1 GCA_024226455.1 Paracoccaceae bacterium | reverse complement strand
TTTCCGCCTCCTGGCAAAGTGGTTCAGGCGTTTTGGTCGTAAATTTGTGGAACGGTTCCTCGAAATCCTCATCCTGTCGCGATACCGCGCAGAAAGCCGCGCCGCTTAAGGACACCGAAAAACGCCGAAACCAATAAAAATCACAGGCGACTAAATAGCTCTCCATGAGAAAGCAAGCAAGTGTGGGCCGTTTACCCACCACCCGGCTACCTTGTGCGCCGGGCGCTACCCCCCGTTGCGCCTTTGCCATGCTCCGCTTAGGTTGCCGGAACGCCAGCCAGACGGAAATACCCATGACCAACGCCCTTCACATCATCGCCGCCCTCGGGCCCCTCCTGGTTGGCGTCACGCTTTGGGCCTGGGGGCAGCCGCTGGTCAGCACCTCCGGCGAGATCAGGCTGTGGGTGCATTCGGTCTGGTCGTCCGAGAACAGCCAGCAGATTGCCGACTGGTATTCGCTGAGCCATTTCATCCATGGCATGCTGGTCATCGTGATCGCGGCGCCGTTTCGCCGCTGGATCGGCTGGCCCGCCATTTACGCTGTTGCCATCGTCACCGGGGTTGCCTGGGAGATCGTCGAGCATACCAGTTGGGTGCTCGACCGGTTCCGCGCCACCACGCTTTATCAGGGCTATCTTGGCGATACGGTGCTGAACGCGGTCTGCGACTATATCTTCATGCTCAGCGGTTTCGCCCTGGCCAGCGCCATCACGCTGCGCTGGACAGTGGCGCTTATCGTGGTGCTGGAGATCACCGCCACCGCCATCGCCCGAGACAGCCTGACGCTGACCACCATCGGCGTGATCCACCCCGTCGAGGCGATCGAGGCCTGGCAGCAGGAGGTCAAGCCGGAGCACCTGAAAAATCCGTAGGATGGGTGATTTCACCCATCCTGCCACCCATGCGCCAGACACAACCCGACTATGCCGAAACGCGGGCTGGTGGCGGCGCGGTCCCGGGTCTACGCCGTTTAAACAACAACGAACACATCGAGGACAACCTCATGACCCGTCACGGTTTGCTTTCCCGCCTTGTCGCCCGCGTCAAGAAAGCGCTCGCCGCCAAACCTTGCCCCTGCTGGACCGACTATCTGCACGACAGCGAGCCAAAGGCAGAAACCTGAGGGCCAAAGTCTATCGGGCCACGGTTCCGCGATGCGCGCGCAGATAGGCGTCAAGCGCGCGCCGGGTGGCTCTTAGTTCGTCTTTTGCCCAGCGAAGCTCTCGCCGCAGACGCGTCAGGTCTTGGTTGGCGTCCTCCAGCCGCTCTCGATCCGCGGGATCCTCTGATCCAGCCAGCCGCTGCAGCAGATCGAGACGCTCTTCGGTGGCGCGTTCCAGCCGCTGCACCTCTTCTTCGGCATCGTGAAAGCGCCTGGCAGGGCGGTAGGCCGCTTTGAACGGGGCGGCCAGTTCGCCGGGGCATGAATTGCGGTAGGTTTTTCCGTCGATGCCCTGATCGTATCCGTTCTGGGCCGTGCAATAGCCGACGATCCCTTGGCGCCAGCCAGCCAGGTAGGCGGAGGTGTCAGAGGTCAGCCCATGCTCGGCACAGGCCTTGGTGTGATCGCCGATCCGGGTATGGCGATAGCCTTTCTGCCCGTCCAGAAACCCAAGCGCCGACCAGTCGGCCAACTGGCATTGCTCTTCGGTGAGCGTTGCGCAGGAGCCGAGCGACAGAACGATCGCCAATGCCGGAACCGCAAATGAAATTCGTACCATGGGTAACCCTCCTGATGTGCCGCAAGAAAACTCCGGTCAACCCGACCCTAGTCGTTGTTGTGCCGGGATGCACCTTGCAAAATCCCCACCGCTGCCTCTTGATCGCGTCCCCATAGGCCTTTATACGCGCACGGTCGGACCGGTTGCCCGACTCGAAAACCAAAAAAAAACGCCGTGGCCGTCCATCTCGCTTCGGGGGCGCGTCCGGCAAAGGAGAAGCGACATGAAACTGAATGAACTGCGCGACAACGCGGGCGCCACCAAATCGCGCAAACGCATCGGTCGCGGCCCGGGTTCCGGCACCGGCAAGACCGGCGGACGCGGCATCAAGGGCCAGAAATCCCGTTCCGGCGTGGCGATCAACGGCTATGAAGGCGGCCAGATGCCGCTTTACATGCGGCTGCCCAAGCGCGGCTTCAACAAGCCCAATCGCAAGAAATTCGCCGTGGTGAACCTGGGGATCCTGCAGAAATTCATCGACGCCAAGAAGATCGATGCCGGCAATCCCGTCACCGAAGACGTGATGCTGGAAAGCGGGCTGATCCGCCGCAAGCTTGACGGCGTGCGTATCCTGGCCAAGGGCGAGTTCAGCGCCAAGGTCGATCTGCAGGTCACCGGCGCCAGCGCTTCGGCAAAGCAGGCCGTCGAAAAGGCCGGCGGCTCGCTCACGGTTGCGCAAGCGGCAGAATAAGTGGTTGTGGGGCGGCCTTCGCGCCCTTACATCACCACATGAGTTTTCCAAACGCCGCCCCGGGGAACCCGTGAGGCGGCGTTCGTACAAGAGAGACCGCTAAATGGCATCTGCAGCAGAGCAAATGGCCGCCAACATGAGCTGGGGGGCCTTCGGCAAGGCAACCGAGCTGCGCAGCCGCATTTTCTTCACCATCGGCCTTTTGATCGTCTACCGGCTGGGCACTTATATTCCGGTCCCCGGGATTGACGGCAACGCACTGCGCGATTTCATGGATCAGGCCGCCGGGGGTCTTGGTGGAATTCTCAACATGTTCACCGGCGGCGCCATCAGCCGCATGGGCATCTTTGCGCTGGGTATCATGCCCTATATCTCTGCCTCGATCATCATCCAGCTTCTGACGGCCATGGTGCCGCAGCTTGAGCAGCTGAAGAAAGAGGGTGAGCAGGGGCGCAAGAAGATCAACCAGTACACCCGCTATGGCACGGTGTTTCTGGCGACCTTCCAGGCCTACGGGCTGGCCGTATCGCTGGAGGCTGGTGATCTGGTCACCGATCCGGGCTGGTATTTCCGCGCCGCGACCGTGATCACCCTGGTCGGCGGCACCATGTTCCTGATGTGGCTGGGCGAGCAGATCACCGCGCGCGGTATCGGCAACGGCATCAGCCTGATCATCTTCGTCGGCATCATCGCCGAGGTTCCCGCCGCGCTGGCGCAGTTCTTTGCCAGTGGGCGCAGCGGCACGCTGAGCCCCGCGGTGATCGTCGGGGTGATGGTGATGATCGTGGCGGTGATCGCTTTTGTGGTGTTCATGGAGCGATCCTTGCGCAAGATCCACATCCAGTATCCGCGCCGTCAGGCGGGCATGAAGATGTACGAGGGCGGGTCCAGCCACCTGCCGATAAAGGTCAACCCGGCGGGCGTGATCCCGGCGATCTTTGCCAGCTCGCTGCTGCTGCTGCCGACCACGATCAGCACCTTCAGCCAGGCCAATTCCGGCCCGGTGATGGCGACGATCCTGGCCTATTTCGGCCCCGGCCAGCCGCTCTATCTGGCGTTCTTCACCGGCATGATCGTGTTCTTCACCTTCTTTTACACCTTCAATGTGTCCTTCAAGACCGAAGAGGTGGCCGACAATCTCAAGAACCAGAACGGCTTTGTTCCCGGCATCCGTCCGGGCAAGAAGACAGAGGAATACCTCGACTACGTGGTGACGCGCATCCTGGTGCTGGGCTCTTCCTATCTTGCGGCAGTTTGTCTCCTGCCAGAGATTCTGCGTAGCCAACTGGCGATACCTTTCTATTTTGGCGGTACTTCGGTGCTGATCGTGGTCTCGGTGACGATGGACACGATCCAGCAGGTGCAGTCGCATCTTCTGGCGCACCAGTATGAAGGCCTGATCGAGAGATCGCAGCTGCGCGGCAAATCCCGCAAGGGCAAGCGCGGCGGTCCGGCCAGACGCTAATTCCACCGCTAGGGTGCGCCCCTTGCGGTTCGACAAAGGGACACGTCAGAACATGAACATCATCCTCCTCGGGCCCCCGGGCGCCGGCAAGGGCACGCAGGCCCGCATTCTGGTCGACGAACACGACATGGTGCAGCTTTCCACCGGCGACATGCTGCGCGAGGCCCGCACCAGCGGCACCGAGATGGGCAAAAAGGTTGCCGCAGTCATGGATGCCGGCAACCTGGTAACGGATGAGATAGTGATCGGGCTGATCCGCGAAAAGCTGGAGGGCGGAGAAAGCTCGGGTGGCTTCATCTTCGACGGCTTCCCGCGCACGCTGGCCCAGGCCGACGCGCTGGGCGCGCTGCTGGCCGAGCTGGATATCAGGCTTGAAGCCGTGGTCGAGATGCAGGTCGACGACGACGCGCTAGTGGCCCGCATCACCGCGCGGTCCACCTGCGGCGACTGCGGCGAGGTCTATAACGACCAGACCAAGCCGATCCCGGCCGATGGCAAATGCAGCAATTGCGGCGGCACAGAGTTCAAGCGCCGGGCCGATGACAACGAGGAAAGCCTCAAGACCCGGCTGATGGCCTATTACAAGCAGACCTCGCCGCTGATCGGCTATTACCACGCCAAGGGTAACCTGCGCTCTGTCAACGGGCTGGGCGAGATCGACGATGTGGCGGGCGGGATCAAGGGCGCGCTCGACGCGTGAGCACTGCCGAAATCGGCGGTGTTCTCTTCTTGGGTGTCTGCCTTTTTGCCGTGGGCGTCTGGGTTGGCACCAGGTTTGGTCTTATCTCAACGATCATCGGACTTTGCGAACGAGAGCCCGCCGGTATTGGATGAGGCGACTTGCGGTCTTTACTGACGGTTCGTTCGAGAGTCGCCACGCGTGGAACCGAGGCCGAAGGCCGCCGCGCGATCGCCCGCCTCTCGGCGTTTGCTCTGCAAACGCCGAGAGGCTTTGTGCTCAGTGCAGCTGACGCTCGACGCACCGGAATAACACCGCTAACCTCGGGGCTATCCTGTCCGGAGGTTTCTTCATGTCCCGTACCCCGATTCTGTCCGCAATACTGGCCGCGGCGCTGACCCTGCCGTCCCTGGCCGCCGATGTCCCACGGCTTCTGGTCGGCGGGCCCGAGGGCTGCGCCTATTTCGCAGACCACACCGGCGACAACTTTCCCGATGTCGGCGAACATCACATGTTCGTTATCGGTGCGTATGCCCCATGGTATCGGGTTTTGATCCGATGTGAGAATCTGGCCTCCAATAATTTTGGAGGTGATTTGATGCTTGATGATGGAAATGGCTTTGAGCGCCGGAAGCCGGTTCGGCGCACTGCGAAAGA
>JAAELR010000290.1 GCA_024226455.1 Paracoccaceae bacterium | reverse complement strand
TGGATGAGAAGAAAAGACTGACACAGAGGCAGGAGATTTTCTCGGTTTCTTCTCAGTTCAGCAACGTTGAAATGAGAGGAGAGCGAAATGGATACCCGAGTTGAAAACCCGGAAGATGGTGGCGAAGTAGCGGCGCAACGCAGCCAGCACAAAACGCAGCCGGCAAAGGGCAAGCGCTACGCACGGGCCCAGCGCAAAGAGATACTGGCGTATGCCGCAGACCATAGTGTCAAGGCGGCGGCGGAGAAGTTCGGCGCCACCGAGACGACCATCTACGAATGGCGCCGGGCCATCAAACGCCGGAGCGAGCCGGCCGGTGAAGGTGAGAACGGGGATAAGCCAAGCGAGCAAGTGATCGAAGATCCCAAGGAAGAGCGGGACCGGAAGATCCTCGCGATGTGGCGGCAACACCCGGGATACGGTCCGAGCCAAGTGCGCAACATGCTCAAGCGCGATGGATTCAAGGTATCGGTGGGTACGGTGCGCGATGTCATGGAGCGTAACGGCTATCTGCCGCCGAGCATCCGGCGCAAGGAGCCTGCTGGGCGCTACGAGGCAGCCCGGCCGCGCGAGCTCTACCATCTGGATTTCTACCATTTCCATGTGCACAAGCAAACGCAGTGTGTGCTGTTTATCGAGGACGACTTCTCCCGCTTTATCGCCGGCTGGACGCTGGTGGCGGTGGAGGCGGCCGAGCCGGTTATCGGCTGTTTCGAGCACACGGTACAACGCTATGGCCGTCCCGAGGCGGTGATGTCCGACCGGGGCTCGGCCTTTCACAGCTGGCGGGGTCTATCGCGTTTCGAGGCCCTGCTGGAGGAGTACGAGATCAACTACTTCCTGGCCAAAGAGGCGGCGGTCAACGGCAAGGTCGAGGCGCTCAACGCCAGCTTCCAGAAGGAGTGCGTGGAGCAGATCGAGTTCATGGACCTGACCGATGCCGCGCGCGGGATCGGGCGCTGGGTGGAGCACTACAACCACCGCCGCACCCACCACGGCCTCGGCGGGCTGCTGGTGCCGGCGGACCGTTTCTACGGCATTGCCGAGCAGAGCCTGCGGCGTATCGAGCAGGGACTGGGGGCCCAAACGGCGGAGTTGAGCAGCCCCGATGGCCGCGCCCTGGAGTTGTTCCGGGTGCTCTCGCGCGGCGGCAAGCCGGAGATCTGGCTGATGGGTGAGAAGGTCCTCGGTTAGCGGGGTTTGAGCGGCAGGGGAGGATTGGCCACAATGATTGCGCTGACAAAACACCCCAACCAACCCCAGCCTGCCGCCCATGACCCTACAAGAGCACTGCAACAAAGACAAGCTCACGGTAATCGCCATGTATGCCCTGGTATGTGACTGCGCCGAGGACGGGTCGATCGTGCTCGAAGGCAGCCTGAGCGGGATCTGCCGGCAAGCCGAGGTCAACCG
>JAAELR010000289.1 GCA_024226455.1 Paracoccaceae bacterium | reverse complement strand
GGGTTCAGCTTTACACTTCATAAGGTGATCATGGGTGGCACGCCCTGAGGCTCTGGGAAGGGCGTGGTCCGGTGCCGGCCCCGAACTCCACGCCCATCGCTGGGAGCTCTGGGACGTGCCACCCGGATTCCAGGACCGATCCATGCAGGGGGGGTCGGCGACGCATCCCGGCCCCGGGAGGTGGTCTCGGCAGCGGCCTCCAGCGCCTTGTGTTGCCTGAGCCCCCGGCAACCGGCTGAAAACAAAGAGGAATCTCAAGTGTAAAGCAATTGGATCGGTCCCGCGCCATCACTGCGGCGCTGCGGCGGGCGCTGGGCATCGCGGCGCTGCGCCGGCCCCGCACCGCCGGGCTCGACATCGAGGACTGGCGCGACACCACCGAGCCCAAGCTCAACGGCAAAGCGCTGGCGCTGAAACAGTACGAAATGTCTCGAAGCCTCGCCATCGCCCCCGGACGGACGGCGCTTTCTGCTGGGCACCTCGTGGTACCTGCGCCTCTACGACCAAACCGGCGCGCTGAAGTGGCGGATCCCCGT
>JAAELR010000288.1 GCA_024226455.1 Paracoccaceae bacterium | reverse complement strand
CCAGGCCGCCATGGGCGGTTTGGTGATAGACGGTTTCCAGCCACGCCCAAAGGCGGGCATTGAGATCGCTCAGATCGCGTAGGCGAGTGATGTCGAGCTCGCTGAGAAAATGATTTCGGAAGGTGCGATGCCAGCGCTCCAACTTCCCCTTACCTTCCGGCGCGTAGGGACGGCAATACACCAGATGGATGCCCAAACGGGCGCAGATGCCCTGCAGCGTCTTGGCGCGGTAGGCCGGACCGTTGTCGATCACCAACTTGACCGGCAGCCCGCGCTTGAGCACCGCCTGCTTGAGCACCGCCTCGATATCCAGCGCCGTCTCCCCGGGACAGAAGGCCGAATGGGCGATCAGCCGCGAGGCATCGTCCATCAGCGAGACCAGATAGGACTTGCGCATCTTGCCATCCATCGGCACCTGGGGGCCATGCATCACATCGCCGTACCAGATGTCGCCGGCGTGCTCGGCCTCATACGCCCGGTGCTCCTCTGGCTCGCTCGCCGAACCGGTGATGCGCGACAGGCCATGGGCCTGCAATAGGCGGTGGATCGCCGAGCGCGACAACTCGCCCCTGGCCACCGTGCCACGGCTTTCGAGCAGACGGCGGATCATCCGGATGGAGCGGCGCGGGTTCTCACGCTTGGCCGCCAGGAT
>JAAELR010000287.1 GCA_024226455.1 Paracoccaceae bacterium | reverse complement strand
GAAACGGACGATCCGCGACACGGATCTGCGCTGAACAATCTGGCCTTGAGCTACGTCACCACCGGGCGGTATGACGAGGCAGGGCCGCTTTACCGCGAGGCGCTGCAGGTGACGGGGCGGGCGCAGGGCAAGCAGCATCCGGACTATGCTGTCCGCCTCAACAACCTCGCCGGGTTGCTGCAGGCTACTGGGCGGCGGGCAGAGGCGGGGCCGCTTTTAGAGCAGGCGCTGCAGGTCGTCGAGGCGGCGCTGGGGGCGGAGCATCCCCATACAGTCGCCGTGCGGGGAAATCTGGAGGTGTTTCGGGCCGGGGAGTGAGCCGACGGTGGAGGCTTGGTTGGCCCGGAGTCAAGGCCGCAGGCCGCCGGGCCAGCGGCGGACCGTACCGACGGTCTGCCGCTTTGGTGAGGTGCGCGCCAACGTCTGAGGGTATTCGGATTTGGCAGAGATAAAGTGCTCCGTTCCGGCGTCAGAGCGGCAGCCCACGGTCCGCCGCTGGCCCGGCTTTGCGTCCGGGGGGCGGGTATGGGTGCTGGGTTTGGCGCTGAATTTGGCGTCGAATTTGGCGCTGGTGCGATTGACTTCCCGGGCGCGGGCGGGCCTTGCTGGCGCCAGAACGCGGGGAGAGGTGCGATGATACCGGTCAGGGGATATGCGGGCCAGCGGGTCGCGGTGCTGGGGCTGGGCCGGTCGGGGCTGGCCGCGGCGCGCGGGCTGCTGGCGGGCGGGGCCCAGCCGCTGTGCTGGGACGACAGCGCCGAGGCGCGCCAGCGGGCCGGGGCGTCGGGGTTCGCGCCGGTCGATCTGACCCGGGCGGGGGCGTTTGACGGCGTGGCGGCACTGATCGTCAGCCCGGGTGTGGCGCATCTATACCCCCGGCCGAACCGGGTGGTGGTGGTGGCGCAGCATGCCGGGGTGCCGGTGGACAACGATATCGGGCTGTTTTTCCGCAGCTTCGCCACGGCGGACTGGGACCGGTTCGACGTGGCGCCGCGGGTGGTGGCGGTCACCGGGTCGAACGGCAAGTCCACCACCTCGGCGCTGATCCACCATGTGCTGTGTCACGCGGGGCGCGAGGCGCAGCTGGCGGGCAATATCGGGGTCGGGGTGCTGGACATGCAGCCTGCGGGCAACGGCGGTGTGGTGGTGCTGGAGCTGTCGTCATACCAGACCGAACTGGCCCGGGCGCTGACCCCGGACATCGCGGTATTCACCAACCTCACGGCCGATCATCTGGACCGGCATGGCGGGCTGGGCGGCTATTTCGCGGCCAAGCGTCGGCTGTTTGCCGAGGGCGCGCCGGACCGTGCGGTTATCGGTGTGGACGAGGCAGAGGGGCGGTTTCTGGCCGGGCAGATGGCGCTTGGGCCGGGTGACGACCGGGTGATCCGGGTGTCGTCGGGCACCAGGCTGGGCGGGCCGGGATGGTCGGTCTTTGCGCGCAAGGGGTTTCTGGCCGAGTGGCGCAAGGGGCGGCAGGTGGCCTCGGTCGATCTGCGCGGTGTCAGGGGGCTGCCCGGCGCCCACAACCACCAGAACGCCTGCGCCGCCTGGGCGGCCTGCCGCAGCCTTGGCCTGGCGCCGAAGCTGATCGAGCAGGCGTTTCACGCTTTCGAGGGGCTGGCGCATCGCAGCCAGCTGGTGGCCGAGGCGGGCGGCGTGGCCTTTGTCAACGACAGCAAGGCCACCAACGCCGAGAGCGCCGCCAAGGCGTTGCAGGCGTTTGCCAGTATCCGCTGGATCGCCGGGGGGCTGGGCAAGGATGGCGGCATCGCCGGGCTTGGCCCGCATCTGGGCGCGGTGGCAAAGGCCTATCTGATCGGCCACAGTGCGCGCGAGTTCGCGTTGCAGCTGGGCGAGGTTAGCCATGAGATCTGCGAAACGATGGAGCGCGCCGTGGCGCGGGCCGCCGAAGAGGCGCAGCCCGGCGAAACGGTGCTGTTGGCCCCGGCGGCGGCGTCGTTCGACCAGTATCCGGATTTCGAGAAACGGGGCGAGGATTTTGTGGATGCGGTGAATAGGCATCTGGGGCGGTGATTGCAGCAACGCCCGTAAAGGCAGCCGGCGTTTACCCGCCGAATGCCCCGGAGTTGATTGCCCCAAGACTGAAATAGACTCATTCTGAGGCGTGACGTCAGAGATTGCTGGAAACCAATGATTTGTCTTGTCAGAATATCCCGTCGGCTAACCAAATGTTTTTTGCTGGCGCTGCTTTATGCCAACACAGCGCTGGCGGAGCCATACGAGCCCTTTTTCCCGCTCGGTACCTGGGGCAACCCGCCGGGGTTCTGGACCCACGCTGAACAGGCAATGTCCTACGAAGGGTGGTTTGGCGGCCCGCTTGCTGCCATGGGCGAGCGGCAATTGTGGTCCAGATCCCTGCCGCAGGAAGAAGATTTCATTCTGCGTCTTACCATAGTGTCGAGTTCTATCCCGGCGACAATGTATCGGATCGCCTCGGACAAAGGGGCCAAGATGCGATTTGTTTCAAAAACACCGAATGGCGTGGGCGGTTATGGGCCCGGTGAACTGGTCGAAACCCTGGCTGGGAAGGTCTCTGGATTGATGGCCAAGCTGGTTTCATTGCGTGTGGCGGAGGTGGCGTTTTTGTCCGACCGTACCCCGCCGCAGGAATATGGCCCAGGCAAGTCCTGCTTTGACGGAACCGATTTTGTTTTGGAATACCTGGATCATTCCGGGTTTGCGGCTTTGCAGCGGCATGAATGCGGACTGACAACAGAAGATGCGATCTGGCGGTTGATTGATGTGGTCAAGCTCGCGAGGGTGGGGCGAAAGCTGGAGTTTTTTC
>JAAELR010000286.1 GCA_024226455.1 Paracoccaceae bacterium | reverse complement strand
CAAACGGTTCAGGTTTTGGATTAAACGGGATGTGTTTCATTGTATGTTCAAAGAGTTATCCAAGGACAGCGACTTTGAGTACACAATGATTGACGGCACGATTTGCAAAGTTCATCGTCACGGGCAGGGCGCAAAAGGGGGACTCAAAATCAGGCCATTGGGAAGTCCAGGGGCGGTATGGCCACCAAAATCTTAGCGCTGACGGACGCTCGCGGCAATCAAATTGACTTCAGATTGATGCCCGGGCAGGCGCATGATCTGGTGAGAGCCCGCGAATTGCTGGCGGGTGTTTGCTGCCAAAGCCTATTGGCCGACAAGTCCTTTGATGTGGATTGGCTTCGGGAATTACTGGTCGAACGAAGAATAGAGGCCGTCATTCCACCAAAATCCAACCGGAAAAACCCAGCACTATGCGACATGGAGATTTACAAATGGAGGCGCCTCGTTGAGAATTTCTTTCAGAAACTCAAGGAATTCAAGCGCGTAGCAATGCGTGCGCGCAAAACCGACACCAGCTTCGAAGCAATGATCCACGTTGGGGCAACAATCATTCGCACACGATGAATGTCAACAGGCCCTAGTACAGCTCCCACTCGTCACCGTCCTTCAGTTCGCCGATCGCCATCCAGTCGGCGCGGATCCGGGCGACGCGGCTGTCGGCCCAGGTGCGAAACACAATCTCAAAACCGTTCGTGGTGATCTTGTCGGCCGAGATATCCGCCCTCTGGTTGGTTTCACCGTCCGTGTCCCACATCGAGATCGACACATGCACGGCGGGTATCGAGCGGAATTTCTCGCTGAACTTGACCTTCTTGCGATGCATGCGCGGGCCTTCGCCGGCCCACATCTTGCCGTCATGCTCATAGTCGGAAAAGAGCACATTGGATCCCTGCTCGATCCCTACCAAGTGGTTTCGGATGCGTTTCATTGCCGCTATGCTTTACTGCCTCTGACGCGTTCTACCAAGCCAATGGGGCAAAAATTGGTCGCGAAACCAGAAACAGCCGCCGGAACCACCGGCGGCTGTTTCTGGTCTGTCATTAAAGGCTGGGCGTCAGACGCCAAGCTCCGCCCGCAGCGCCACCAGATCGGCGGCGGTCTTGACGGCGGCGTCAGAACCGTCGCCCTCGCCGGTATCCAGCCCGTCCATGAACTCGCCGGTGGCTTCGGCCTTTGGCGCGGCCTGTTCGGCCAGAACCGACAGCGAGGTCGCGGTGATCTCGGCAAAGCCACCCGAGACGACGAATTCCTGCTCGCCCTCGGCGCCCCTGGCGCGCACGATACCGGGGCGCAGGGTGGTGATGACCGGCATGTGATCGGGCATCGCGGTCATGTCGCCATCGGCGCCCGGGATCAGCACTTCGCTGGCCTCGAAAGAGGCCAGCTTGCGTTCCGGGCTGACCAGGTCGAATTGCATCATATGAGCCATGGTGGTCTCCTTGTCCGGGCCAGCCCCCCCGCCCATGGCAGGGGGCGCGGCCAGATTACGCGGCTTCGGCGGCCATGCGCTCGGCCTTGGCGATCACCTCGTCGATGCCGCCAACCATATAGAAGGCGCCCTCGGGCAGGTGGTCATACTCGCCCGCAACCACGGCCTTGAACGAGGAAATGGTTTCTTCTAGCGGCACCTGCTTGCCGTCCGAGCCGGTGAAGACCTTGGCAACGTCGAAAGGCTGGCTGAGGAAACGCTGGATCTTGCGGGCGCGGGCCACGGTCAGCTTGTCCTCTTCGCTCAGTTCGTCCATGCCCAGAATGGCGATGATGTCCTGCAGCGACTTGTAGCGCTGAAGGATTTCCTGAACGTCCGAGGCAACCTTGTAGTGCTCTTCGCCCACAACCGCCGGGTCCATCAGGCGCGAGGTTGAATCAAGTGGGTCCACGGCCGGGTAGATGCCCAGTTCCGAGATCGCGCGCGACAGCACCGTGGTGGCGTCAAGGTGCGCGAACGAGGTGGCCGGCGCGGGGTCGGTCAGGTCGTCGGCGGGCACATAGACGGCCTGCACGGATGTGATCGAACCGGCTTTGGTTGAGGTGATGCGTTCCTGCATCGCGCCCATGTCCGTTGCCAGTGTCGGCTGATAGCCCACGGCGGAAGGAATACGGCCCAACAGCGCCGAACATTCCGAACCCGCCTGGGTAAAGCGGAAGATGTTGTCGATGAAGAACAACACGTCGGCGCCGGTGGCATCGCGGAACTGCTCGGCCAGGGTCAGACCCGACAGGGCAATCCGCATCCTCGCTCCCGGAGGCTCGTTCATCTGGCCATAGACCAGCGAGATCTTGCTGTCTTCCATCTTCTCGGGAACGATAACGCCGGACTCGATCATCTCGTGATAAAGGTCGTTGCCTTCGCGGGTCCGCTCACCGACCCCGGCGAAAACCGACAAGCCAGAGTGCACCTTGGCGATGTTGTTGATCAGTTCCATGATCAAAACCGTCTTGCCCACACCGGCACCGCCAAACAGACCGATCTTGCCACCCTTGGCGTAGGGTGCCAGCAGGTCGACGACCTTGATGCCGGTCACCAGCACTTCGCTTTCGGTGGCCTGATCGGAAAACTCCGGCGCGTCCTGGTGGATGGCGCGGCGCTCCTCGGTGGCCACCGGGCCCTTTTCGTCCACCGGCTCGCCCACGACGTTGATGATCCGTCCCAGCGTGGCGGTGCCCACCGGCACGGTGATCGGTCCGCCCGTGTCGGTCACTTTCTGACCGCGCACCAGACCTTCGGAACTGTCCATCGCGATGGTGCGGACGGTGTTTTCACCCAAGTGCTGGGCAACCTCCAGAATCAGGCGGTTGCCATGATTGTCGGTTTCCAGCGCGTTCAGGATCTTGGGCAGATGTTCGTCGAATTGCACGTCGACGACGGCGCCGATGACCTGGGTCACTTTGCCTACAGCGTTTGCCATTGATTAAGTCTCCGGTTCCTTAGAGCGCCTCGGCGCCCGAGATAATTTCGATCAGCTCGTTGGTGATGGCCGCCTGGCGCGAGCGGTTATAGGTGATCGTCAGCTTGTCGATCATGTCGCCCGCGTTGCGTGTGGCGTTGTCCATGGCGCTCATCCTTGCGCCCTGTTCGCTGGCGCCGTTTTCCAGCAGACCAGAGAAGATCGCCGTGGCCACCCCGCGCGGCAGCAGCGCGTTGAGGATCTCGTCCTCGTCGGGCTCGTAGTCGTAAAAGGACGCCTCGGCGCCTTCTTCGGACGGGAAATCCGCCGGGATGATCTGCTGCGTGGTCGGGATCTGGCTGATCACCGACTCGAAGGTGTTGAAGAACACCGTCGCCACGTCGAATTCGCCCGCGTCATAGAGGGTCAGGATATCCTGCGCCACGCCCTGGGCGTGGGCATAGCCCATGCGCTTGACGTCGCTGAAATCGACATGAGCGATCATCAGGTCTTCGTAGTCACGCTTCAGCTGTTCGCGGCCCTTCTTGCCGACCGTCAGGATCTTGACGGTCTTGCCACCGGCGATCAGCTCTGCGGCCCTGGCCCGGGCCATCTTGACGATGGAAGAGTTGAAGCCGCCGCACAGCCCGCGTTCGGCGGTCATCACCACCAGCAGATGCACGTTGTCTTCACCGGTGCCGGTCAGCAGCTTTGGCCCCTGACCGCTGGCCTTGGCAGAGGCCGAAAGCCCCGCCATCACGGCATTGAACCGTTCTGTATAGGGACGGCTGCTTACCGCGGCCTCCTGCGCGCGGCGCAGTTTCGCCGCGGCAACCATTTGCATGGCCTTGGTGATCTTGCGGGTCGATTTGACCGACTCGATCCTGTTTTTCAGGTCCTTGAGGCTTGGCATGTATCCAATCCTACCTTTCGGCCATTACGAGAAGTCGGCGGCGAATTCGTCGAGCGCTGCCTTGATCTTGTCTTCCAGCTCACCTTTGACCTTGCGGTCGTTCTCGGTGATGTCGTCCAGCAGATCCTGGTGCTTGGACCGCAGGCTGTTCAGCAGACCCTGCTCGAACCGGCCCACTTCGCGTACCCCGATCTTGTCCAGATAGCCCTTGGTGCCGGCATAGATGACGCAGACGATCTCTGCGTTGGTCAGCGGCGAGTACTGCGGCTGCTTCATCAGTTCGGTCAGGCGGGCGCCACGGTTCAGCAACTGCTGGGTGGCGGCGTCGAGATCGGAGCCGAACTGCGCGAACGCGGCCATTTCGCGGTACTGCGCCAGTTCCAGCTTGACCGGACCGGCGACCGACTTCATCGCGTTGGTCTGGGCCGAAGAGCCAACCCGCGACACCGAAAGACCGGTGTTCACCGCAGGACGGATGCCCTGATAGAACAGTTCGGTTTCCAGAAAGATCTGGCCGTCGGTGATCGAGATCACGTTGGTCGGAATAAACGCCGAAACGTCGCCGCCCTGGGTTTCGATGATCGGCAGCGCGGTCAGCGAGCCGGCGCCGTTGTCCTCGTTCAGCTTGGCCGAACGCTCCAGCAGCCGCGAGTGCAGGTAGAACACGTCGCCCGGGTAGGCCTCACGTCCCGGCGGGCGGCGCAGCAGCAGCGACATCTGACGATAGCTGACGGCCTGCTTGGAAAGGTCATCGAAGATGATCAGTGCGTGGCGACCGTTGTCGCGGAAGTACTCTGCCATGGCGGTCGCGGCGTAGGGCGCCAGGAACTGCATCGGCGCCGGGTCCGAGGCGGTAGAGGCCACGACGATCGTGTAGTCGATGGCGCCGGTCTCTTCGAGCTTCTTGACCAGCTGCGCCACGGTCGAACGCTTCTGTCCGATGGCGACGTAAACGCAATAGAGCTTCTTGCTCTCGTCGTCGCCGGCGGCCTCGTTATAGGATTTCTGGTTCAGGATCGCGTCCAGCGCAACGGCGGTCTTGCCGGTCTGGCGGTCGCCGATGATCAGTTCCCGCTGGCCACGACCGATCGGGATCATCGCGTCGACCGATTTCAGCCCGGTCGCCATTGGCTCGTGCACCGATTTGCGCGGGATGATGCCGGGGGCCTTCACGTCGGCGACGCGGCGCTCGGCGGCCTTGATCTCTCCCTTGCCGTCGATCGGGTTGCCCAGACCATCGACAACGCGGCCCAGAAGGGCGTCACCGGCAGGCACGTCCACGATGGCGTTGGTGCGCTTGACCGTGTCGCCTTCCTTGATGTCGCGGTCAGAGCCGAAGATGACCACACCGACATTGTCGGCTTCGAGGTTCAGCGCCATGCCCATGATGCCGCCGGGGAACTCGACCATTTCACCGGCCTGAACATTGTCCAGACCATAGACTCGGGCGATGCCGTCACCGACGCTGAGCACGCGGCCCACCTCATCGACCTCGGCCTCCTGGCCAAAGTTCTTGATCTGCTCCTTCAGGATCGCAGAAATTTCCGCAGCTTGGATCGCCATCTACCCGGCCTCTTTCATTGCATTCTGGAGGTTTGAGAGCTTCGAGGCGATCGAGGTATCGATCATCTTCGAGCCCACCTTGACTATAAGACCGCCGATGAGCGTTTCATCGACGGCCGCATTCACTTTCACATCCTTGCCGACCGACGCCTTCAGCGTCTTGGCCAGCTTGTCGGTCTGTACCTTGGTCAGCGCCTTGGCAGAGATCACCTCTGCGGTCACTTCGCCCTTTTCCTCGGCGATCAGGTCGCGCAGCGCCCGGTTCAGATGGGGCAGCACGAAAAGACGCCGCTTGCTGGCCATCAGGCCCAGCAGGTTGGTCAGGTTCGCGCCAAGACCCATCTTGCCGGCAATCGCGGTAACCGCTGTCTGCTGATCGCCGCGCGAGTAGATCGGCGATGCGATCAGGTTGCGGAAATCCTCGCTTTCGGCCATCGCGGCCTCCAGCGCATCTACATCCGTTTCAATCGCGGCCAGGGCTTTTTCTTCCTTGGCCAGTTCGAAAATGGCCGTGGCATAGCGCGCGGCGATGCCGGTAGAGATCGAAGCTGTCTCGGACACGTCCGTCCTTTCCGATATCTGGAGCCCAGTTCTCGACTGCGAGAGGCGCGGTCAGGGCAACGTGAAAGACATGCCTTTCAGACATGCCTTAAAAATCGGCGCCGGTCTAACAGACAGCGCGTGACCCTGCAACAACCTTGGCCCCGAGGGTAAAGTTGGTAAATCGTGCAAAAGCAACGGGTTAGCTCAGGTGCGACCGATTGCGCGGGTTTTTTTCTTTGATCCGGCACCCTTTTGACGGGATATTCCGAGTCGGAGGCCGCCATACCCCCGCAGAAATCGTGTACCATTGTATACTTTCGGCCGCGCGCCCTCCATCGGCCCAGATCCGCCAGCCGCCCATCGCGGTACCCCCCAACTATCCAGCGACGCTGCCCCGCCCGTGCACGCCCGGTTAACCCGAGGCGGGGTATAGTCCCGCGGGTAGGGATGTTTTTGACGAGGGCTGGCGAGTTGCTGGAACTTATTTTGTTTGCTGTGCTGGGATGGGGTGCCGCCAACCTGTTTAGCGGCGACGAACCCGCTGACGGCGACCCGGAAGAGGGCGGTCCTTCGGAACCCGAACTTCCGGTGGATGCCGGGATTTTTAAGGGCGATGCCGCTGCCGACCCGGAAGCGAGCCCACCACAGAGCAACGACCCTGCAGGCGCCGTCGGCACGGGCCAGAGCGAGACCGGCACCATCCCCGGCCCCAATGAGCAGGGCGGGGCCGGGACGCCCGACGAGGCCGGTGAAACCCCGCAAATGGCAGATCCCGATCCCCGGCAGGAAGACGAGACCGCCACAGGCCAGGTGCAGGGCAGCGACGGCGATGACACGATGCTGCTCGACGGCGACACCACAGGCTTCGGCGGCGCGGGCGATGACACATTCGCACTGCGTGACAGCGCCACGGCGCATGGCGGTGAAGGTGACGACAGCTTTGCCAACTACGATGTCGATGGCCACGGGCGCAGCATCGAGGGCGGTGAAACCGTGGCGCATGGCGGCGCGGGCAACGACTATTTCCGGCTCTTCAAGGGCACCGGCATCGGCAGCGCGGGCGACGACAATTTCGTGCTGCCCGGCCCGACAGAGCCCGCCTATGGCCAGGGCACCGAACATGCCACCGCCGATGGCGGCGACCGCGATGGCCGGTTTTTTGTCGGCGAATGGAATGTCGACGGCGCCGAACTGACCGGGGGCGAGGGCGCCGACCAGTTCATCGTCGAGCCCGGCGCCGCCTTCAACCCGCTGAACGCCGATCCCGACATCTTGATCACCGACTTCATGCGCGGCGAGGATGTGCTGGTGATCGGCAACGACCCGGAGCAGGGCCATTTCAACGGCTTCGACATCCGCCTGTCCGGCGATGGCACCGCGACCGAGATCGTGCTTCACTCAAACCAGGCTGCCCATGACGACGATCAGCCGGTCCAGCGCGTCATCCGGCTTGACGGCATCACCGATTTCGACGCAAGCGACGTCCGCTTCACCGACACATCCCTGGACCTGATCAACGCCGCCGGCGCCGCCGATCTTCCCGACCTGGCGTTGACCGGCCTGTCGGCCGCCTAATGTGGTGGAATCGTAGTCCGACACATAATCAACGCCCCGGTCTAGCGTTGAATTGCCGCCCTCGAGACATGTTCCGCCCGGCGGCAACGCCGGGTCGCGCCCGACCCTCCCCCGGGAGGGCGCCCTCAAGACGCCACAGTTTTCACCAACGTACCAATATGTGGCACCGTCATCAGCCACAATTCCCTTGCACCGCCCTCCCGAGGCTCGGGCTCGACCCTCGTCTCTCAGCCTGAGAGCTACACCCTGCTTTTCGAGGTGAATTCAATGAAACGGGCTTCAGACTCGGTCGCCTGGCCCGCGCGGCCTCAGACCGGCTTGACCTCGGGTTTGGCGATCCCCTCCAGTATCCGCATTGGCCGCTTGACCGCCTCGGGCAGTCCGCGCGGGCGGGCATAGACCTGCTTGCTGGCCTCGACCATCAGCACACCGCCGGCGATACCCGACGAGATGCGCCGCCCGGTCTTCTCCCACAGCGCCCCCGTCTTCAGCCAGAACCGCTTGTCCGACGGCGGCTGGAACAGCGCGCCGAGGTGGCGTTCGGGCATGAAGGAGTGCCGTTTCAGCTGCGTCTCCAGCTGGCCCAGGCTGTAGGGCCGACCAAAGCCGAACGGCGTCTTGTCGCGCCGTGCCCACAACCCGCCGCGATTGGGCACCACCACCAGCATCTTGCCGGATGGCGCCAGCACCCGCTTGCATTCCTCCAGCAGTCGCGATGGGTTCTCGCTGGTTTCCAGCCCGTGCAGCAGTACCAGCCGGTCCGCCTGGCCGTTCTGCAGGGGCCACAGCGTTTCTTCGCACAGCACGCTGACATTCGGCTGTCCGGCGGGCCAGGGCATCACCCCCTGCGGCCCGGGCATCAGGCAGATCACCCGGGTCGCGCGGCCCAGATAGGGGCGCAGCAGGGGTGCCGCAAAGCCGAAGCCCACCACCGTCTGCCCGTCGACCCTGGGCCAGAATCGCAGCACCTGATCGCGCACCGCCCGCTGCGCCGCGCGGCCCAGCCCGGTACGATAGTAGAAATTCCTCAAATCCAGCACGTCAAGGTGCATTGCGGCTCAGCCCCGGATCGGCAACAGTTGCCCCGAACATGACCGATGGCCAAAGGAAACGCCATGCCCCTTCAGATCGTCACCGTCCCCTGCCTCGGCGACAACTACGCCTTTTTGGTCCATTCGCCCGAGACCGGCGAAACCGCGCTGGTCGATGCGCCCGAGGAATTCCCCATTTCCCAAGCGCTGGAAACCCGCGGCTGGAGCCTCAGCCATATCCTGATCACCCATCATCACGGCGACCATATCGACGGGCTGGGCGCCCTGCGCGCGGCCTGCGGCGCGCAGGTGATCGGCGCCGGGGCCGACGCGCACCGGCTGCCCAAACTCGACCTTGCCGTCGGTGACGGCGACAGTTTCGACTTTGCCGGCCAGCAGGTGCAGGTGATCGACGTCCCGGGCCACACCATTGGCCACATCGCCTTTTACATCGCCGGCGCAGGCGCCGTCTTTACCGGCGACAGCCTGATGGCGCTGGGCTGCGGCCGGGTGTTCGAGGGCACGTTCGACCAGATGTGGGCCAGCCTGTCGAAACTCGCCGCCCTGCCGCCCGGCACCATGGTGTGTTCCGGCCACGAATACACCGCCGCCAACGCCCGGTTCGCGGCCAGCATAGAGCCGGACAATCGCGACCTGCAGACCCGCACCGCCGCCATCGCAAAGGCCCGCGCCGACGGCACGCCCACGGTGCCCTCGATGCTGGCCGAGGAACTGAAGACCAACCCGTTCCTGCGCGCGGGCTTGCCCGGAGTGAAAGCGATACTTGATATGTCGGACCAGCCCGACGCCGCGGTCTTCGCCGAGATCCGCACCCGCAAGGACAACTTCTGACCAGAGACGCCGACAAGACCGGCCCCGCGTTGCCGATCTGCCCGAAATCGCGCCACAAGACGGAAATCTGACCGGCACGCAAAAGAATTTCCTTGAAGATCGGCGAAGAAAACCGATTCTTAAGGTCAACAGGCCACGGTCGGAACGGGTCCCTGACCCGACTGGCCCAATGTGAGGAGCACGAAACAAGTGCCGTCATTTTCGAATACGCTCGAGCAAGCCATTCATGCTGCACTGGCGCTTGCCAACGCCCGCCGGCACGAGCTGGCGACGCTGGAACATCTGCTGCTGGCGCTGATCGACGAACCCGACGCCGCCAAGGTCATGCAGGCCTGCAGCGTTGATCTTGAGGTCCTGCGCAAAACCCTGGTCGAATTCATCGAAGAGGATCTGACCACGCTGATCACCGATGTCGACGGGTCAGAGGCGGTGCCAACGGCCGCCTTTCAGCGCGTTATCCAGCGCGCCGCGATACACGTGCAAAGCTCTGGCCGGTCAGAGGTCACCGGCGCCAACGTGCTGGTCGCAATCTTTGCAGAGCGCGAATCGAACGCCGCCTTCTTCCTGCAGGAACAGGACATGACCCGCTACGACGCGGTCAACTTCATCGCCCATGGCGTCGCCAAGGATCCCTCATTCGGCGAAACCCGCCCCGTCACCGGCTCTCCGGAAATCGAGGAAGAGCATCAGGCCATGGAGGAAGAGGGCAAGGCCGAAAGCGCCCTGGCAAAATACTGCATCGACCTCAACGCCAAGTCGATCAGGGGCGATGTCGATCCGCTGATCGGCCGCGACCACGAGGTCGAGCGTTGTATTCAGGTGCTGTGCCGTCGCCGCAAGAACAACCCGCTGCTGGTCGGCGACCCCGGCGTCGGCAAGACCGCAATCGCCGAAGGTCTGGCCCGCAAGATCGTGCAGGGCGAAACACCTCAGGTGCTGCACGGCGCAACGATCTTCTCGCTCGACATGGGGGCGCTCCTGGCCGGAACCCGCTATCGCGGCGATTTCGAAGAGCGGCTGAAGGCCGTGGTCACCGAGTTGGAGGAACATCCCGACGCCATCATGTTCATCGATGAGATCCACACCGTGATCGGCGCCGGTGCCACCTCGGGTGGTGCAATGGATGCCAGCAACCTGCTGAAACCGGCGCTGCAGGGCGGCAAGCTGCGCTGCATGGGCTCGACCACCTACAAGGAATTCCGCCAGCATTTCGAAAAGGACCGCGCCCTTTCCCGCCGCTTCCAGAAGATCGACGTCAACGAGCCGTCGGTGGACGACTCGATCAAGATCCTCAAAGGGCTCAAGCCCTATTTCGAGGAACATCACGACATCAAGTACACCACCGACGCGATCAAGTCGGCGGTAGAGCTTTCGGCCCGCTACATCCACGACCGCAAGCTGCCCGACAAGGCCATCGACGTGATCGACGAGGCTGGCGCGGCGCAGCATCTGATAGCCGAGTCAAAGCGCCGCAAGACCATCGGCGCCAAAGAGATAGAGGTGGTGGTGGCCAAGATCGCCCGCATCCCGCCCAAGAATGTCTCCAAGGACGATGCCGAGGTCCTGAAAGATCTCGAAACCACCCTGAAACGCGTGGTGTTCGGCCAGGACCAGGCGATCTCCGCGCTCGGTTCGGCCATCAAGCTGGCCCGCGCCGGGCTGCGAGAGCCGGAAAAACCGATCGGCAACTACCTCTTCGCCGGCCCCACCGGCGTCGGCAAGACCGAGGTTGCCAGACAGCTGGCCGATTCGCTGGGCGTGGAACTGATGCGCTTCGACATGTCGGAATACATGGAGAAACACGCCGTGTCGCGCCTGATCGGTGCGCCGCCGGGCTATGTCGGCTTTGACCAAGGCGGCATGCTGACCGACGGGGTCGATCAGCACCCCCATTGCGTGCTGCTGCTCGATGAGATCGAAAAGGCGCACCCGGATGTCTACAACATCCTGCTGCAGGTGATGGATCACGGCAAACTGACCGACCATAACGGCCGCCAGGTCGATTTCCGCAACGTGATCTTGATCATGACCACCAACGCCGGCGCCCAGGAACTGGCCAAGGAGGCCATCGGTTTCGGTCGCCTGCGCCGCGAGGGTGACGATATGGCGGCCATCGAAAAGATGTTCACGCCGGAATTCCGCAACCGTCTGGACGCGACGATCAGCTTCGCGCCGCTCGACAGGGAAACCATCCTGCAGGTGGTCGACAAGTTCGTCGTCCAGCTTGACGCCCAGCTGATGGACCGCAACGTCACCATCGAACTGACCCGCCCCGCCGCGGAATGGCTGGCCGAAAAGGGCTATGACGACAAGATGGGTGCGCGCCCGCTGGGCCGGGTGATCCAGGAGCATATCAAGAAGCCGCTCGCCGAAGAGCTTCTCTTTGGCAAGCTGGCCAAGGGCGGCATCGTCAAGGTTGGCGTCAAGGGCGGAGAGATCGACCTGCGCATCGAGCAAGCCCAGGCGCCGCGGCTTTCGACCAAGAAGCCGCCGCTCCTGACGGCGGACTGATTGATCCGGCCGGGCGCTACCGCACTTGCCCTGCTGGCAACCCAGGCCGCGGCGGACGTGCCGCGGCTTGCCTTTCCGGTCGACTGCATCCTGGGCCAGACCTGTTTCATTCAGAACCATGTCGACCGCGACCCCGGGCCGGGATATGCCGATTTCGGCTGTGGCGGGCTCAGCTATGACGGCCATACCGGCACCGACATCGCCCTGATCGACCGACACGCAATGCAGGCCGACGTCGACGTCAGTGCCGCGGCCCCGGGCCGCGTCATCGCCACCCGCGACGGCATGCCCGACATCCTCGCCACCGACCCCGGTGCCCCCGACTTGACCGATCGCAGCTGCGGCAATGCGGTGGTGGTCGACCACGGGCAGGGCTGGCAGACCAGCTATTGCCACCTCAAACAGGGCTCGCTGCGGGTGCGCCGTGGCCTGCCCGTGAGCGCCGGGACGGTGATCGGCCAGGTCGGGCTCTCGGGACGTACCGAATTCCCGCATCTGCATATCTCGCTGACGCGGGACGGCGCACCGGTCGACCCGTTCCAGCCCGATGGCGCCGCCAACTGCGGCGACACCACGGGCGCGCTGTGGGCCGATGACATCGCCTATTCAGGTGGCGGTCTGGTCTCGGCGGGCTTCGCCGCCGCGCTTCCCGATTTTGCCGAGATCAAGTACGGCAGCGCCCACGCCGCGGCGCTGCCTGCAAACGCCCCGGCTCTGGTGCTCTGGGGCCAGGTCTTCGGCGGTCGCAAAGGCGACGTGCTGACGCTGGAAATCGACGGCCCCGCCACATTCCGCTTCAGTCGCAGCATATTGCTGAAACGCACCCAGGCGCGTCTCGCCCGCGCCGCCGGCCGCAAGCTCAAAACCACCGCCTGGCCTGCCGGAACTTATACCGGAACCGTCACGCTGACCCGCGACGGGGTTGATATTGACCGGCTGACTGTCACGCTCGACATCGCGCGATAGCGCACTCCAAGGGACGGTGGGCGGGGCGAGGTTCCGCAGGAACGAGCGTCGTCCTGGCGTCACTTCTCGGTCAGTTTCAGTTCGATGCGGCGGTTCTGCGCCCAGGCCGCGGGCGTGCTGTCGCGGTTCACCGGGTGCCACTCGCCAAAGCCCGCCGCGATCAGACGGTCCGAGGGGAAATCCAATTCGTCTGTCATGAAACGCACCACCGAAAGTGCCCGGCCCTGGCTCAATTCCCAGTTGTCGGCGTATTTCCCATTGCCCGAGAACGGCACGTCGTCGGTATGGCCGTCGACCCGGATCACCCAGTCGATCTCGGGCGGGATATCGTCGGCCACGTCGCGCAGGATCGCCGCAACCCGGGCGATATGTGCCTTGCCCTCGGGCGCCAGGCTTGCGTCCCCGGTCCGAAACAGCACCTCGGACGAGAACACGAACCGGTCGCCCACGATACGCACGCCCTCGCGGTCGGCCAGCACCTGGCGCAGCTTGCCGAAAAACTCCGAACGGTAGTTCGCCAGCAGCTTGGCCTCCTCCTCCAGCCGCTTGCGTTCGGCCTCTTCCAGTTCGGCGCGTTTTCTCTGCTCTATGGCGGCCCGCGCGATGGCGGCGTTCAGCCGCTGGCTCATCACCTCGATCTGGGCCTTCGAATCCGCATCCCGTGCCTCGGAGATATCCAGTATCCCCTCCAGCGTCAGGATTTCCTTCTTCAGATCCGCCAGTTGCTGGCGCAGTACCTCGACCTTTCGCAGGCTCTCTGCCGACAGGGTCTCTTCATCCGCCAGCCGGTCATTTGCCATGGCCAGAAGGGCGGCCTGGCGCTCTGCCTCGGTCACCGCCGCGGCGGCGTCGCTGTCGGCCGTGGACCGGGCCAGCAATGCCTCGGTCAGTTTCCGGCGCAGATCTTCCTCGCCGCCGACAGAGGCCCGCAACGCGTCCGCCTCGGCGATCGCCTTTGCCAGCGCCGCCCCGAGCTCTGATCCCGACAGCAGCGCCGCCGCCAGCCGATCGTTCAGATCCTCCTCTGCCGCCCGCGCCGCCGCCAGCAGGGTCAGGGTTTCCTCGGCCTGCCTGCGCTGCTGCTCCAGCGCCAGGGTCATCGCCGTCAGCTCGGTATCCGACGCCGCCAGCTTTCTGCGCAGCGCCTCTGCCGCCGCCGCATCTGCCAGCCGGGTCGTCTCCTCCTCGGTCAGCCGCGCCTCGACATCCTGCAACTGCTCGCGCAGTTTCACCGCCGCCGCCGCCTCGGCCAGGCGCGCGGCCTCGGTATCGCTCAGCACCTCCTCGACGCCCGCCAGCCGCTGGCGCAGTTCGCTGGCCGCCGCCGCCTCGACCAGGCGCGCGGCCTCCTCGTCGCTCCGCGCCGTCTCGACCTCGGCCAGCCGGGCGCGCAGGTCGGCCAGCGCAGCCTTTTCGGCCAGTGCCAGCGCTTCGGCTTCGGACATGTCCGCCTCCATCCGCGACAGGCGCAGCTTCAGGTCTTCTGCCGCCGCTAGCTGCAACAGCCGCTCGGCCTCGGACCCATCCAGCGCCGCCTGTGTCTCGGCCAGCCGATTGCGCAAAGCCGCAGCGGCCGCTTCCTCGTCCAGCCGGGCGCGCTCTAGGTCGGTCAGCGCCGTTCCCGCCTCGGCAAGCTGCTTTCTCAGCGCCTCGATGGTGGCCTGTTCGGTGATCCGCTGCTGCAGCTCTGCGCTCAACGCCTCGGAATTCTCTGTCAGTTGACCGCGCAAAGCCGCGATGATGGCCTGTTCGGCCAGTATCTTCTGATTTTCCAGATCTAAAGCCGTCTCTGCGTCCGCCAGCCGCTGGCGCAGCGCCGAAAGTGCGGCCTGCTCGCGAACCAGGGCTGCCTGCTCGTCTGACAGTGCCGTCTGGCTGTTGTCGAGCCTCTTTGTCAGCGCCGCGGCCAGCACCTGTTCGGCGCTCAGCGTGTCCTCGGTTTCCGCCAGCCGGGCCTGCGAGGCCGCCAGATCGGCGCGCAGGGCAAGGGCCAGCGCCTGCTCGGTGGTCAACTGCTCTTCGGCCTGCGACAGGGTCAGGCGCAGCGTCTCCACGGCGCTCAGATCATCTGCTTGCCCTGCGCGTGCCTCGGTCAGTGCCGTTTCCGTCTCTGCCAGTTGTGCCCGCAGCGCCTCTGCCAGCGCCTGTTCGGTGCTCAGCGTCTCGTCGCGCTGTGTCACCAGCAGACGCAGCGCATCGGCCGCGGCGGAACTTTCGGTCAGCGAGGCCTCCAGCGCCGCTAAACGGGCGGCCATCGACTTTTGCCCGGCATCCGCCGCCAGACTGGCAGAGGTCATGGTTTCCAGTTCGGTGTCACGGGCCGCAAGCGTGTCGCGCAGCGCGACAATAGCAGTCAGTGCGTCGGTCCTGGCAGCGGTCTCGTCCGACAGCGAGGCTTGCAGCGCCAGGATCTGCGCCTGCAATTCCTCACCCTCGGTCAGCGCCACCTGTTTCGCCGTGGTCTCGTCGTCCAGCGCCGCCTGCAGCAGCGCCAGCCGCTGGTTCAGCGCCTCGTTCGCCTCGCCCGATTGGTCAAGCTGGAGCAGCGCCTGCGCCAGCGATGTATCGCGGGCCGACACCCGGTTGCGCAGATCGGCGATCAGCGCGCCCAGCGCCTCGCGCCGCGCCGCCGCCAGCCGCGCCGCCTCTACGTTTTCGTCGATCTCGTCACGGGCCTGGGCAAGCGCCAGTTGCAGTGCCTCCTGCCCGGTGATCAGCTCTGCATTCTCTCCGCGCAGCGCCTCTAGATCGGCGTTCAGCGCCACGCCCTCGGCCCGCGCCGCATCGCGCTGCGCCAACAGCGAAGCCACCTGTTCCTCGAAACTCGCGATTCGCACGGTCTGGCCGGCCAGTGTTTCCTGCTGGCTGGCCACCTGCCCCTGCAGCGAGGCGATCAGCGCTGCCTGTGCGGTTTCCCTGGCCCGCGCCTCGTCAATCGTGTCGCTCAGGTTGCCTACGGTTTCTTCCAGCTGAAAGGCGCGCTGCTGTTCCAGTCCCAGGGCCGAGGCCAGCTGATTGATCTCTGCGCCCAGCAGGTCCAGCTCGCTCTCCTGGCCGCTGATGGTCTCGCGCAGCACGAACTGCACCACCATGAAGATCGTCAGCACGAACATCAGCACCAGCAGAAGGCCGGTCATGGCGTCGACGAAGCCGGGCCAGATGTTGCCCGACATGCGCTGCACCGATCGGCGGGTCAGGGCCATGATCTACCCCCTGTGCACGCTGGCCTGCGGGGTCTCGCGTCCCGGCTCTCGCGCCACCTGGCGCACCGCCTTGGTCAGCGCCGCAATATCGCCGCGCAGGTCGGTGGTGCTTTCCTGCCGCCCGGCGGCCATCTCTTCGAGGATGCGCAACAGCTGCACGTCGATAGAGCGCAGCCGCATCCTGCTTTCGGCATCGACCCCGCTGTTGTTCACATTGGCCTGATTCTCCAGCAATTTCACCAGCTTTGCCTGGCTTTGCGCGATCTGGGCCAGCGAGAACGCGGTCTGGTCCTCGCTATTCATGCGCTCGGTCATCCGCTCGATCGAGGTCACAAGATTGCCCAGCCGTTCGTCCACCATCGAGCGGCTGACATCGGACTGGGTGAATATGGTCTGCATCGATTCCATGTGCTCGGCCATATGCCCCAGCACCGCCGCCACTGTTTCGTGATCGCCGCCCTCACCGTCGCCGTGAGCAAAGCCCAGCCGGGTGATCGTCGACAGCCACTCTTCCAGCTCGCGGTAGAACCGGTTCTGACCGTGCCCGGCGAACAGTTCCAAAAGCCCGACCACCAGCGAACCGGCCAGGCCCAGCAGCGACGATGCAAAGGCCACGCCCATGCCGCCCAGTTGCGCCTCAAGCCCGGTCATCAGGCGGTTGAAGACGGCGATACCCTCTTCGCCTTCCTGCGGCGCCAGCGACCGGATGGTGTCGACAACCGCCGGCACGGTCGTGGCCAGGCCATAGAACGTGCCCAGAAGGCCAAGGAAGATCAGCAGGTTGACGATATAGCGCGTGATATCGCGCAGCTCGTCGATGCGGGTTGCCACCGAATCCAGGATCGACTGCGACGAGGCAGAGTTGATGTGCATCCGCGCCCCGCGGGTACGCATAAGCGCCGCCAGCGGCGCCAGCAGCCGTGGCGGCTTGATGTCGGCCATACCGGGCCGGTCGGCGACGAAATCCTCAATCCAGCTGGCGGAACTGTTGATCTGGATGACCTGCCAGAAGCAGGCCAAGACCCCAATGACGAAGACGAAGAAGATGAACCCGTTCAGCATCGGGTTCGCCAAAAACACCTCTTCGACCCGCGGGTAGACAACCAGCCCGCCTGCGGAAACAAGCCCAAGCACGCACAGCATCACCAGAAACTGGCGCCACGGCTTGGTAAAATTCGGCTCGGCCTCGCGATCCGGCTGGTCCACCATCTGGACGTGTCCTGACCTGTCTGCTTGTGGATAAGATATGGGTTGTTGGCGCCAGTGCCAACACCCCCTTATTTTTCGGCGCTATTGTGCCAGAACTCGCACCCTTTGTGCAAGCCATGCGAGGTCTTCATCCTCGATGCCAAGTTCGGCAAGATGCGCGGCGGTGTTAAAAAGATACTCGGTATTCGGCCCGCGTCCGCCCACCGCCCGCGCTATGATGCCGGCCTGCTCTTCCAGAGGAAGACCGCCGCAGTATTGCACGTGATCGGTATCCACAACGTAAACGACCGCTTCGACCTTGCGTCCGTCGGCCAGATCAAGCTGCAGGTTGCGTTCCAGATAGGCCGAAGAGATCAGCTCGCGCTCGCGCAGCTCCTGCAGCGTCCGGGTCCGAATCTCGGACGGCACCGCAAAGGCCAGCCCGTGGCAACGCGCCGTCTGGTGCGGGTCCAGCGCCAGCACCAGACCGGGGTCGTGCTCGGTGCCGCGGTGGTGGATCGAACGCATGCAGAAGGTGCGCGCAAAACCCGGCAGCGAGGCAAGTACACGTTCGCAATGGGCAAACCCCGGATTCCACATCAGCGAGCCGTAACCGAAGACCCAAAGGGGGGCGTCATTCATGCTTGTGGTCCTTTTCCTCGTTGCCCTATAGACACACGTTCGGACAGGGTCAAAGGGGCCGGACATGCTGCGCGTCTTGCTGATTGCCATCGTCGCGCCGGCGGCGCTCTGGTCGGGTTATTGGTGGTGGGGCTCGCACGGGGTCGAGGACGACCTGCGCGCCTGGCTCGACGGGCGCGCCGATGCGGGCTGGGTCGCCAATTACGCCGATGTCTCTACCCGGGGGTTTCCGAACCGCTTCGACACCACCGTCACCGGGCTGGAACTGGCCGACCCCGGTCTTGGTCTGGCCTGGACCGCCCCGTTCTTTCAACTACTGCGCCTTAGCTACGAGCCGAACCACATCATCGCCGTCTGGCCGAACGAGCAAACCCTCGCATCGCCCGAAACCCGTGTCACGGTCAGGACCGGCAAGGCGCGTGCCAGCCTGGTTTTCAAACCCGGCACCGATCTGGAACTGGACCGGGTCACTGCGGTGTTTGACAACATTCGGCTGGTGGCGGATGCGGGCTGGACCGCGCAGGCCGCAGAAGTCCGGCTTGCCACCCGCACATCGGAACGCAGCGCGGGCGCCATCCATATCGGGTTGGAGACGAAGCAACTGCGCCCGGTCGGCGACGGGCTGCAAAGCCTGGCCGAAATGGGCATCGTTCATGGTGTTATCGACGGGCTCAGGATTGATGCAACGCTGGGTTTCGACGCGCCATGGGACCAGCATGCGGTGGAAACGGCGCGGCCTCTGGTCAGGGAAATCGAGCTGCACAAGCTGCAGCTCGACTGGGGCGGGGTAGAGCTTTGGGCGGCAGGCGATCTGACGGTGGACACCGAGGGGCTGGCCACCGGTTCGATCACCATCAAGGCGAAGAACTGGCGCGAGCTTTTTCAGATCGCCGTCGGCACCGGCTGGATCCCCGACAGCATCGCGGGGGCCCTGGAAAGCGGCCTGACCTTGCTGGCAGGGCTCTCGGGCTCGTCCGAGACCCTCGACGCACCGCTGACCTTCGAGGCGGGTTATGTCAGCTTCGGCCCTGTTCCCCTAGGAAGCATCACACCCCTCCGCCTGCCATAGCATTTGCCGGGCCTCGGCTGCCGCCCGCGCAGGTACAAGGCCCATCCGGCCCGGGTGTCCTGCGGAATGGCAAAAAGCGCCTGGCCTGGAGCGGGCAATCGAATTGCTTCGCAATCCGACCGACTGGGGGGCCAGCCCCCCAGACCCCCCAGATCCCGCAAGGGATTTCCCGCCGGATGACAGAGCCTGGTCGGGTCCTGCCAGGGTGTGCCCGTACGGAAAAGGCGTTCTGGCGCGGTGCGACGGTCTGATGTTACGCTGCTTATGCAGCGTAACGCCAAGGCATGTGTTCGTCGATGCGGGTGATCTTGTGCGAACCTTGCCCACCTTCCAACCAACGTGCTTGTGGTCGATCAGCGCCTCAGTCTTGCGCAAAACGCAGTCAGACGGCACCCGTTCGCGCAAAACCTGTGACCAAAAACCCATCTTTCCCTCCGCGGGCTCAGGGCAACGGAATCAGCAAGACTCACCCCTGTCAGGCCCTTTTCGCAACTGTCTCGGTCATGGATTTGCGTTTTTGGGTCGAAGCGCCCGAGGCCCCCGATGATCTCGGTGACGGTTTCAGTGGCGGTTTTGCTGACCAGTAGCGTCATGATCGTCAGCCGGTTCTTGCGCTCATACAGCACCGGCAGAGACCTGTTGTGCGTGCAGATGACTAGGTCGCCCTCCCAATGTCCGGCCTCTTCGCGGGCATTGGCAGCCTCAGGGCGCAGAGAGATATGGGTCTTTGCGGTGATGGCGCGCTTGAGATGCCCATTGGGGCTCTCGATGGAACCGTTCTCGTGTGCGACGCCCTTGTTGTTGCGCGTCGGCGTCATTCCATAATGGCTGCACAGGGCATCGAAGCGGTCGGTTAGATCGGCCTGGGCTGACT
>JAAELR010000285.1 GCA_024226455.1 Paracoccaceae bacterium | reverse complement strand
GCGCGCTTCCATACTTTGCGCCGGATGATTGATCCAGTTCCAGAAGGCCCAGTTCGCCTGATCGCAGATGGTCAGGTAATGTGCCATGTTCAAATGCTGGTACTCGTCGATCCATTCGGATTTCACGCGGGTATCGACCAGCCGTAGTGGTGCCGCAATCTCGCCGGTCCAGTGGTGCAGGATGGTTTCGGTGATCATCAGCGGCCCCTCCAGTTCGGTTCGCGTTTTTCGGCAAGCGCCGCCATGCCCTCGTTGGCGTCCTCGGAATCGTAAACGCACCGGTAAACCGGTAAGTCGTGTTGGCGCATGATGCGAAAGGCGTCCTGTTCACCGGCGCCGACAGTGGCGCTATCGATTTCCTTGATCGCCTGTAGCGACAGCGGTGCACAGGCGGCGACCCTCTCGGCCAGTTCGCGCGCGGCAGTCATTAAATCGTCGATCGGCACGACTTCGTTGACAAGCCCCCAGCGCGCCAGTTCCCGGGACCCGGCACGCCGCCCGGTCATCATCATCTCCATCGCGACGGCACGCGGCAAACGTCTCGGCAAACGGATCACGCCACCGGCGTCAGCGATCAGGCCGATGCTCGCCTCGGTCAGCGCGAATTCGGCATGATCGGCTGCAACGATCATATCGGCGGCCAGCGCCAGCTCGAAACCGCCGCCGAGCGCCATGCCGTTGACCGCGGCGATCACCGGTTTTTTCAGATCCCAGTACTCGGTCAGACCGGCAAAGCCGCCGATGCCCTGGTCCGCATCCGGCGCCTCGCCCTCGGCAGCGGCTTTCAGGTCCCAGCCAGCGGAAAAGAATCGTTCACCGACCGCGGTAACGATCGCCACCGACAAGCCATCGTCCTCCTGCAGTCGCTGAAACGCGGCGCCCATGAGGCTGCTCGTCGAGGCGTCTATGGCGTTGGCTTTCGGCCGGTCCAGGTTAATCTCCAGAATACGCCCGCTACGGGTGACTTTTACCGGTTCGGTCATTGTTTTATCTCCTCAGGCCCCAAGCGGCCGTAATAGTTGTCGGCTGATGATATGGCGCTGAATTTCCGAGGTGCCCTCCCAGATGCGCTCGACGCGGG
>JAAELR010000284.1 GCA_024226455.1 Paracoccaceae bacterium | reverse complement strand
GGTGATTCTGGTGCTGCTGGCGCTGGCCTGTCTGGCCATGGCGCTGGCGCCCGGAGCCTGGGCGCTGCCTTTCGTGATATTCGCGCTGCGCTTTGCCGGGCAGGGCATGACCACGCATATCGCCATGGTGGCGATGGCGCGGTGGTTCGTGGTGACGCGGGGGCGAGCGTTGTCGGTTGCCTCTATGGGGATCGCGCTGGGCGAGGCGATATTGCCGCTGGCCATGGTGTCGCTGATGGGAGTGTTTGACTGGCGCTGGCTTTGGGTCGGGTTCGCGATGGTTCTGGTGGCGATGGTGCCGATTCTCGCCCGCCTGTTGCGGCTGGAGCGCACGCCGCAGGCGGTGGCGGCAGAGGGTCAGGCTGCGGGTATGGACGGGCGCCACTGGTCGCGGGTCGAAGCTTTGCGGCACTGGCTGTTCTGGCTGATGGTTCCATCGGTACTGGCCCCTTCGGCGTGGTCGACTGCGTTCTTCTTTCAGCAGGTGCATCTGGCCGAGACCAAGGGTTGGGCCCACTCGCAACTTGTGGCTCTGTTCCCGCCTTACACTGCGGTTACCGTGGCCGCGATGCTGGCCGCGGGCTGGGTGATCGACCGGCTGGGCACGGCGCGGCTGATGCCGGTCTATCTGTTACCGATGGGCGTTGGGTTCGTGCTGGTGGGGGCTGCGGACGGGTTGGGGTTGGCGGCGCTGGGCATGGTGTGCATGGCTGTATCACAAGGCGCTAATTCGACCCTGCCAAACGCTTTTTGGGCTGAATTCTACGGTACGCGGTATATCGGCAGTATCAAGGCGCTGGTGACGGCGGTGATGGTGCTTGGCTCTGCCATCGGGCCGCTGGTCAGCGGGTACCTGATCGATTTCGGAGTGGTCTTCGAGGATCAGATGACCGGGATCGCCGGGTTCTTTGGCTTCGCCGCGACGCTGGTCTGGCTGGGGGTTCGGCGGGCCCGGCGGCTGCTAGCGTTTGCGGCGTAGGTAGACGTAATAGGCGCCCTTCCCGCCATGTTTAAGATGCGCCTCGGCGACCTGCAGCACCACATGAGAAAGCGGCGGTGTGGTCAGCCAATGCGGCACCTGATGTTTCAGAACACCACGGCGCACCGGGATCGGCCCGTCACTGTCGCGGTCCTTGCCTTTGCCGGTGATCACCAGCACCAGGCGGCGGCCCCGAGCGTGGGCGTCGAAAATGAAGCGGTTTAGTTCCGGGTGGGCCCGGGCCAGCGTCATTCCGTGCAGGTCAATCCGCGATTCTGGCCGGATCTTGCCGCGCCGAAGCTGGGCATGGGCCTTGCGGTCCATCTGAACCGGCTGGATGCCGAGTGTTTCAGAGATACTAGGCGACAGGTTGTGCGGCAGCATGGTGTCGGCGGTTTTTTGACCGATGGTGAAGTTGGGGATTGCCTGCGGTTGCGGTTGCGGCCTTTCGGGGGCGATGTGCAGCACTTCCTGCGGTGTCGGCTGGGGCCGATCGGGGTGCAGTGGGGTCGCTTTTTGCGTGACTTTCTGCCACAGCGCCCGTTCCTCGGGGGTCAGGCCGCGGGGTCCTTTGCGGCTCACCCGTCATCCTCTGCCGCAAGCTCGAAGGCTCGGGGGATCGGCAGCAGGACAACCATGCGCCCGGGGTCACGGGTCTTACCGGCCAGCCGCCCGGCGGCGTCGCCGGTGCCATAGAAGATGTCGGCGCGCTGGGGGCCCCGGATGGCAGAGCCGGTGTCTTGCGCGATCATCAGGCGGCGCATCGGGGTGCTGCCGCCTTTCTCTATCCAGACCGGAGCGCCAAGCGGTGTATGCGCGGGGTCGACCGCAACAGAGCGCATCGCCGTGATCGAGCGGTTCATCGCGCCCAGCGGGCCACGGTCGGCAGGTACGCGCCCGACCTCGCGGAAGAACACGTAAGATGGGTTGTGGTGCAGCAGATCGGCGCCGGCGGTGGGGTTGCGTTTGACCCAATTGCTGATCACCTGCGCCGAGACCTGATGCGCCTGATAAATGCCGCGACGAACCAGTTCTTGCCCGATGGATCTGTATTCATGACCGTTCTTGCCGCCATAACCGACGCGCAGGCTGGTTCCGTCGCGCAGGCGCACCCGGCCAGAGCCCTGGATCTGCAGAAAGAACACCTCTACCGGGTCATCGACCCATGCAATCTCCAGCCCGCGGCCGTTCAGCGCGCCACTATTCTCGATTTCAGCCCGCGACAGCCACTTGCCGCCCCTGCGCAGTTCCGGCGGTTTGCGGTAGAGCGGATAGCGAAAGGTTGCGGTGCGGGTAAGCGAGCCATTCAGTTCCGGTTCGAAATAGCCGGTGAACAGCATCGGCTTGCCGTCTACGATAAGGACCGGACGAAAGAACAGCTCAAAGAAGGTGCGCGCATTGGTCTGGTTGGTGGCAAGCGCGCAGAGCGATTGCCAGTCGGGGTCTTTCATGTCGGGGCAGGTTTCCAGAAACACGTCCAGGGCAATGTCGTGGTTGTCATTGGCCCAGCCCCTGAGGTCGGAAAACTCCAACACCTCGTGGGTGACATCTGCCGACTGTGCCGGGCCGGTCACACCAAGCCCTGCTGCCAATGCCGCCGCAAGGGCAACGGTCTTCATTCCCCGGTGGCGACCAGTTTCCAGTTGGGGTCGTTCGCACCCATGGTGCGTGCGAAGGTCCAGCTGTCTTTCTGCCGCTTGATCTCGGTGGGGTTGCCTTCGATAATCTCGCCCGCCGCGTCGCGGACCACGCTGGTCAGCTCGGCGACGAAACGCACGGTAACCTCTGCCTCTTGCGTGTCACGGTCGAATTCGGCGCCGGTCAGCGTCAGCTCGCGCACACCGACGAAATTCGCCTCTATGGTCAGGCCCTGATCTTCGCGCTCTCCGACCACATCCACGAAGGTCTGATACACTTCGTCACCCAGGAACGGTGCGATAGAGTCGATCTCGCCACGTTCGAAGGCCATCAGGATCATTTCATAGGCCCCGCGCCCGCCTTCGAGAAACTCGCTGACGGAAAACTCGGGCTCGACCAGTTTCATGGCGCCAAGGGCATGGGCCGCGTCGGAGCCGTCTTTGACATGGTCGGTGATATCACGGTCTTGCCCGCCCTCGATAACCTCGAATTCCGGGCGCTGGCGGCGGCTGGATTCGGGCGGCTTTTC
>JAAELR010000283.1 GCA_024226455.1 Paracoccaceae bacterium | reverse complement strand
GTGGCCAGCCACTGTCCGTCCGGGGAAAACGCCAGGTCATGGATGGTGGTGGTATGCTCTCCCAGTTTTCGTAGTGTGACCGTACCTGTGTCGCCGGCGAGATCCTGAAGCCAAACCCCGTGATCCCGGCTGATGATGGCCAATTGTTCGCCGTCCGGAGACAACAGCAGGTTCGTCGCCCGGCTGGCAGACGGCAACTGGATCCTGCTGACCTGTACCCGCTCCCGGGTATCACGGTGCCAGTGGCTGACCGCGCCGGCCGCATCCAGTACCGCAATCCGCTCGCCGCCAGGGCTGATGGAAACCTTGGCCACCGCCTGGTCCAGGTAGCCCAGGCCGGTGCCGTCCAGCTTGGCCAGCACCGAGCGCAACAAGCTCTGGGCCCGTGTGCGGACATCGGCCTGGCCGCTGTCTGACATACCCAGGATCTGCAGCGCCAGCAGAGCGCTGACCACCGGTCGGGTGTGGGACAACTCTTCTGCGTGGCTCTCCAGTTTGCCCACTAGCAGACCCTTGGCCAGCAGCGCCACCTTGGCCCGCTCCGCCAAGTTCCAGGCGCTGAAGGCCAGCAGTACGCTGAACGCGGTGGCGAAGCCGCCGAACATAAGGCGTTTTCTGCGCCGTGACTGGTGCTGCGCCGCATCGTGGCTGCGCTGGATGTAGACGGCAATGTCCGGTTCCAGGTGCAAGCGACCCTCGTAGGGCCCCAGGTATTGCAGAAAACCCGTATCCAACAGTGCGCCGGGGGCCTCTTTGCGGGCCAGGTATTCCTTGTGGCGGTTGTGCAGTGACTGACGGATCTCCAGGAGTTCCTTTTCCAGGCCGGTCATCCAGGCAAACACCGTGGCCGCCAGGGTGTCGTGGCGAAGCTCCAGGGTTTCGCGTTGAGGGTCCTCCCGCAGAATACGGGACTCCACCAGTTGCCGGAGCACCAGGCCCATCTCGTTGGCGTCCAACTCGTCACCGTAATTCAACGCATCCCGGGCCAGTTCGTCGCGGGTGACCACCTTCTTGGTGCCCTCGCTGGTGACCAGGGCCTTGAGGATCTGCCGGCCGTGTTCCGGAGACTTCAGGGCATCCACTTCCTCTTCCAGGAAGCGCGCCAGGATGTCCTCGATACGCCCCTCGGCCTCGTAGGCCGCGGCACTAATCAGTGGCGCCTCGTCGTCGGCATCCACGGCTTTGTGGTAGAGGCGGTCCATGACCACCTGCAGGTAGGGCAGTTCCACCCCGCTGCCCTCGCTGGTCAGGCGCTGGACGATGTTGCCGGCCAGACCGGGTTCAATACCGACGCCGCACACCTGGCAGGCGGTTTCCACCGCCCGTGTGGCGTCGTCATCGGACATTCGACGCAGCCACAGGCGGTTCTCGAACAGAGCGGGCACCTCCTGTTCCAGTTCCGTGAGGTGGGCAAGATATTCCTGGCGGATGATAAACAGGATCTTGATATCCAGGCGGATATCAATGAGCTTCTGCAGTTCCCTTGCAAAGTCCTGTTTCACCTTCATACCGTGGTAGATGAACAGCTCCTCGAACTGATCGAACACCAACACAATGGTGCAGCTCTCGTGGTCCGCCAGCCTGCGCAGCAATTCGGGGATATCGTGGCCGCCACCGGCACCCGGCAGGCGGGTCTTCACCGCATGGCGCAACTGCCGCCAGGGATCCCGGTGGCTGCGCAGGGTAATGAACACCGCGTCTTCGCCGGCGATCTTGCCGCGCAAACCACACTGCACCAGGGAGGTCTTGCCACTGCCGGATTCACCGTACAGCACCAAGTGCTTGCGCCGATAGAAATGCCTCAGGGCCTCTTCGGTGTCTGCCTCCCGGCCGAAGAATATATCCAGGTCATCCGGGCCATAAGAATCGAGAAACTTGAAGGGATTGCGGTGTCCCACCCCACCGCCGTCCTGGTCCTCATAGCGATCCAGGATCTCGTCCAGGGACAGCTCCGCTGCTGGCCTGTTCTCACCTGACGTCATGCGCCCTGCCCCTCTATTGCCGCCGGTTCGGGCGCCAACACACCAAGAAGTTCCAGGATCTCCTTGAGACCCTGCTCCGCCATGTTGCGTTCCCGCTCATCGCCCAGGTCCAGGGTGGCGAATTCCCGGCCGCTGGCGCCGCAGGGCAGGTACTTGATATTCCAGCCGGACTTCTTGCGCTCGAAGCCATTGATTACATACAGGTCCGGGCGGATCCCGGTGGCTTCGTCGTATTTCTCGCTGTCCAGGTAAAGGTACATGGGATGCAGGTTGATAAAACCGCCACCCTCACGTTCCAGAATGAAATCCTCGGTATCGGTATGCCACTCGCGCTCGGAGAAGATTGCCTCCGGATCCTGGTAGGCCCCGGCCAGCAGCCAGAACTGGTGGGAGTACCTGGAGGTTTC
>JAAELR010000282.1 GCA_024226455.1 Paracoccaceae bacterium | reverse complement strand
CGGCGCTCGACCATATGCGCGACCGCAGCCTATCTCGGCAACCGACTGTCGCACCCCGGCGCCGCTGACATCCCGCCTCTGCCCGACCTCATCCGCCAGCACGCCACAGCATGACTGCCCGGCCTTTTGCCGATGTTACCTCACTATCTGAGTAAGTAATTGTTTAGAATGAAAAAATCAAACTGACATGCAGATGTATTTCATCTCAAGATAATCCTCGATCCCGTGGTGAGAGCCTTCGCGGCCCAGCCCTGATTGCTTGACGCCGCCGAAGGGCGCCACCTCGGTAGAGATGATGCCGGTGTTGACCCCGACGATGCCGTATTCCAGGGCCTCCTGCACCCGGGTGATGGTGCCGATGTCGCGGGCATAGAAATAGGCGGCGAGGCCGAAGATCGTGGCGTTGGCCATGCCGATCACCTCTTGCTCGGTGTCGAATTTGAACAGCGGCGCCAGGGGGCCGAAGGTTTCTTCGGTAGCCACCGCCATGTCCTGGGTGACGCCGGTGAGGATGGTCGGCTGGAAGAACAGCTCTCCCAGATTGTGCCGTTGTCCGCCAAGGATGACCTTGGCGCCTTTCGAGGTCGCATCATCCACATGTTCCTGCACCTTGGCCACGGCCGAGGGCTCGATCAGTGGCCCCAGGGTGGTGCCGTCCTCCAGCCCGTCGCCGACCTTCATCGCCGCCACGGCGGCAGAGAGTTTTTCGGCAAAGGCGTCGTAGACCCCGGCCTGCACGTAGATGCGGTTGGCGCAGACGCAGGTCTGGCCGTTGTTGCGGTATTTGCTGGCGATGGCGCCCTCGACCGCCGCATCGAGATCGGCGTCGTCGAAGACGATGAAGGGCGCGTTGCCACCCAGTTCCATCGAGCATTTCATTACCTGGGTTGCGGCCTGTGTCAGCAGGATGCGGCCTACTTCGGTGCTGCCGGTGAAGCTGAGCTTGCGCACCATCTCGTTGTTGCAGAACTCCTTGCCGATGGCCGAACTGCGCGAGCCCGGGATGATCGACAGCACGCCCTTGGGCAGCCCGGCCCGGTCGGCCAGTACGCCAAGCGCCAGCGCCGAGAGCGGCGTCAGGGTGGGCGGGCGCACGATGATCGAACAGCCGGCGGCCAGTGCGGGGCCGACCTTGCGGGTGATCATCGCGTTGGGGAAGTTCCACGGCGTGATGGCGGCGCAGACCCCGATCGGCTGGCGCAGCACGGTGATGCGCTTGTCGGGCTGGTGGCCGGGGATGGTCTCGCCATAGACCCGCTTGGCCTCTTCAGCGAACCACTCGATGAAGCTGGCGCCATAGAGGATCTCTCCTTTTGCCTCGGCCAGCGGCTTGCCCTGTTCGGCGGTCAGGATGGTGGCGAGATCGTCGGTGTTTTCGACCATCAGGTTGTACCAGGCACGCAATGTGTTGGCGCGCTCTTTGGCGGTGCGGGCGGCCCAGCCCTGCATTGCGTCGTCGGCGGCGGCGATGGCGCGGGCGGTTTCCTCGCGGCCCAGATCGGCGACCTGGGCGATCACATCGCCGCGGGCGGGGTTGCTGACCTCGAACGTGGCGCCGTTGTCGGCGTCGGCCCACTCGCCGGCAAGATAGGCGCGGGTGGCCAGGAGCGAGGGGTCTTTCAGGCGGGAGGCAAGGTCGGTTGCGGTGTCGAGCATGGGGATCTCCTTTTGCGGCATGGTGCCGGGCATGGGCGCTGGGTGTTTCTGGCGCTATATGGGGGCGGGATGCAAGAGCCGAGGATGCCCGATGGACCTGACGGATGCCTATGAGAACGGGAAATACATACCCGGCGCGGAAAACTATCCGCCGCGCTGGCAGGCCGCGGCCTCGGCGTTCCGGGCGGCGCAGGGCAAACGGGCGCGGCTGGGGCTGGTCTATGGCGGGCATGAGCGGCAGCGCTTCGACCTGTTCCTGCCAGGGGATGTTCCGGTGGGGCTGGTGGTGTTTGTCCATGGCGGGTACTGGGTGAAGTTTGATCGCTCGTTCTGGTCGCATCTGGCCTCCGGGGCGCTGGCGCGGGGCTGGGCGGTGGCGATGCCGTCCTACCGGCTGGCGCCCGAGGTTCGAATTTCTGATATCACGCAAGACGTGGCCGCCGCGGTCGCGGCGGCGGCGGGCGAGGTGGCCGGGCCGGTGGTGGTGGCGGGACATTCGGCGGGCGGGCATCTGTCGGCCCGCATACGCTGCCGCGACGTGGGCTTGCCGCAGGATGTGGCGGCGCGGATCGTGCGGGTACTGCCGATCTCGCCGCTGTCGGACCTGGCGCCGCTGATGCAGACCGCGATGAACGCCGATCTGAGGATCGATTTCGAGGAGGTCATGGCCGAAAGCCCGATGCGGCACTCAGACCTGCTGGAGGCCGACACGGTGGTCTGGGTCGGGGCCGAGGAGCGGCCCGCCTTTCTGGACCAGGCACGCTGGCTGGCCGGGGCCTGGCCGCAGACGGTTGCCCGCATATCGCCGGGGAGGCATCATTTCGATGTGATCGAGGATCTGGCGGCGGCCCATAGCCCGTTGACCGGGGCGCTGTTGGGTGGCCTGGCGTGATCTGATTGAGTTCGCTACGCTCACGCTTGATGTGCCCGTCCTCGCCTGCGGCTGCGGGCGGGCGGGCATTTGGCGGGTGATTACTTTCGATCCCGGGCTGGGCGCGCCTTGCGGCGGATCAGCCGAACCGGTCCGACCAGCAAGGTAGTGTGTCGCCGGCTGCGGGCGTGGCGAGCCAGACGCCGCGGGCGATGGCGCGGGCAAGGGTGAGCGCTGCGGCGTGGCCCAATGCGAGCGTGTCGGCCATCGGGTCGGTGAGCGGCCTGTCGCTGGTGGCGGCGGCGAAGATCAGGTCTCCGTCGAAGGGGGTATGGCTGGGCACCAGCGCGCGGGCCATGCCGTCATGGGCCGCCGTGGCCATGCGCGTCGCCTGGGCCTGGGTCAGTTCGGCGTCGGTAGCTATGATGGCGATGGTGGTGGCTTCGCGAGGGGCGGCACCCTTGGTGGGGTGATCGTCGGGGTAGTCGGCGGCGGGACCCTGGCCACCGAACTCGCCGCCCAGTTCGAAGGGGGCGGCCCAGAAATGCCGGCCGGCACCCACGGTGGCGCTGCCCAGCGCGTTCACCGCGACCAGCGCACCGACCGTGTGACCGCTGTCGAGCCGCAGCGAGGCCGAGCCGAGACCGCCCTTGAGCCCCGCCGTGGTGGCGCCAGCGCCGGCACCATAGGTGCCGAGAGCGAAGCCCGCGGCGGCGTTGGCCAGCGCCGTGGCGCCGAGCCTGGCATAGGGGTTTTCGGCCCAGTCCTTGTCGCCGCCGTTCAGCAGGTCGAACAGGATCGCCGCCGGCACGATGGGCACCTTTTGCCCGGACACGTCGAAGCCGCGCCCACGCGCGCGCAGTGCGTCGGCCACCCCAGAGGCGGCCGCGAGCCCCAGCGCGGACCCGCCCGCGAGCACCAGTGCGTCAGCCTCTTGCACCAGCCGGTCGGGGGCCAGGGCGTCGGTTTCGCGGCTGCCGGGTGCGCCACCCATGACGTGCACGGCGGCGGTAAAGGCGCGGTCGGCGGTCAGTACCGTGACCCCCGATTTCACCCTTTCGTCCTGCGAGTTGCCGACCAGCAGCCCGGGGATGTCCGTGATCAGGTTGCGGGGACCGGGGCGCATCAGATGCAGCGGCCCCCGTCGACTTGCATGGCGACACCGGTCACCATGCTGGCCTCGTCCGAACACAGATAGCAGGCGGCCTGCCCCATGTCCTCGGGGGTTGAAAACCGCCCGATCGGGATGGTGGAAAGGAAGGCGGCGCGCCGCTCGGGCGTGTCCTCGCCCATGAAGCTGGCCAGTAGCGGGGTTTCGCCGGCCACCGGGCAAAGCGCGTTGACCCGGACCCCGTGCGGGGCGAGTTCCACCGCCATGGTCTTGGTGGCGGTGATCATCCAGCCCTTGGAGGCGTTGTACCAGTTGAGGTTTGGGCGGGGGCTGAGCCCCGCAGTGGAGGCGATGTTGAGAATGGCGCCGGTGCCACGGGATTTCATGTGGGCCACTAGGTGTCTGGCGGTCAGGTAGACGGACTTGGCGTTGACCGCGAGGACGCGGTCGAATTCGTCCTCGGTGACCTCTTCCATCGGTTTGGGCAGGTGAGTGATGCCGGCGTTGTTGATCAGGATATCCACATGCCCGAAAGCCTCCAGCGCCGCCCGTGCCATGGCGGCGACACTGTCGCCATCGGCAACGTCGACGGTCCGGGCGATGCCGCCGGTATCGGCGGCGACGGCGGCGGCGGCATCTGGGTTGATATCGGCCACCATGACGCGGGCACCTTCGGCGGCGAATTTGGCGGCGATGCCTGCGCCGAAGCCGGAGCCCCCGCCGGTGACGATGGCGGTTTTTTCTGCAAGTCTCATGGATGTTCTCCCGGCGGTTTTCGGGCATCTTAGCGACGGCGGGGGGATTGCCAAGCTATTGCGCCGCGGCTGCGCCGCGTCGCGGTGTTCGGGGGGCAGATGAGGGAGCCGGGTCGCGAATGGTGCAAACCGTGTCGCCGGGAGAACGAACCGGTTGCCGCGCGCACGGTAGAGATGCGGTGAGCCCCCCGCGATGGCGTCGCCGGGACACATGGCTTTGCACGTCCTGAACGCCGGGACCTTTTGGCGGTCTGGGCTTTCGAAAACCTCCCTGGCCGAGGCTTGGAGGTCGAGATGACGATTCAAACACAGAACTTCGATGTGAGCACGCGCGCCGAATTCTATCGGCTGCATAATGGCGAGAAGGCGGCGCTGCCGTTTTCGGGCGCCGAATACGAGACGCGGCTGGCGGGGTTGCGGGCGATCATGGCAGAGGCCGGGGTCGGCGCGGCGGTGCTGACCTCGATGCACAATATCGCCTACTATTCGGGGTTTCTTTACTGTGCCTTCGGGCGGCCCTATGCATTGGTGGTGACGGCCATGGAGAGCGTGACGATCTCTGCTGGGATCGACGCGGGTCAGCCGTGGCGGCGCTGCCATGGCGACAACATCACCTATACCGACTGGGCGCGCGACAATTACTGGCGCGCAATCGCCCATGTGGCGGGCCGGGGGGTCGCGATCGGGTTCGAGGGCGATCACCTGACGCTGATGCAGTCGCAAAAGCTCAAGTCGTTCCTGGCGCCGTCGTGCAGCGTCGATATCGCGTCGGCCACCATGCGCCAGCGGATGTGCAAATCGCCCGCCGAGATTGCGCTGATCCGGGCCGGGACCGCGGTGGCGGATGTGGGTGGATATGCCGTGCGCGAGGCGGTCGCCGAGGGTGCGCGCGAGATCGACGTGGCGATGGCGGGCCGCGATGCGATGGAGCTGGAGATCGTGCGCCGCTTCCCCGAAGCCGAGTATCGCGACAGCTGGGTCTGGTTCCAGTCGGGTCTGAACACCGACGGAGCCCATAACCCGGTAACCGCCCGGCGGCTGAGGCGCGGCGACATTCTGTCGCTCAACACCTTCCCGATGATCAGCGGCTACTATACCGCGCTGGAGCGGACCATGTTCGTGGCCGAGGTGGACGATGCCTCGCTGGGGCTGTGGCAGGCCAATGTCGGCGCCCATGAACTGGGCATGTCGCTGATCAGGCCGGGCGCGAGTTGTGCCGCGATCACCGAGGGCGTGAATGGGTTCTTTGCCGAGCGCGATCTGTTGCAATACCGGTCCTTCGGCTATGGCCATTCCTTCGGGGTGCTTAGCCATTATTACGGCCGCGAGGCGGGGCTGGAGCTGCGCGAGGACGTGGACACGGTGCTGGAGCCGGGCATGGTGATCTCGATGGAGCCGATGATCACCATCCCCGAGGGCCAGCCGGGGGCCGGTGGCTACCGCGAGCACGATATCCTGATCGTGACAGAGGACGGCGCCGAGAATATCACCGGCTATCCCTTTGGCCCCGATTTCAACGTGGTGGGCTGAGCCGAGCGGCGGGGCCTCTCGGCCCCGACGTCGTTCTTTGCCGCAGCGCTCGGTGACCAAAAGAGAGCTATGGCGGCAGCCCTGTTGCGGTTCGTGACCGGGAAACCTTGTCCCGACAACGGTTTCCCGGTACCGTCCTTTCAGCTTGGGGGCGGTACATGCCGAAGAAGATTTTCCATTTCGTCATGATCAAGCCGTCGCACTACGACGCCGACGGCTATGTCATCCAGTTCATGCGCTCGGCGATGCCGTCGAATACGCTGGCGACGATCTGTGGCCTGGCAGAGGATTGCCGTGGCCGCGAAGTGCTGGGCGGCGATGTCGAGCTGAAATTCACCACCATCGACGAGACCAACACCCGCGTTCGCGTCGACCGGATCGTGCGGCGGATCAGGGCCGATGGCGGGCTTGGGCTGATCGGGCTGATCGGCGTGCAGTCGAACCAGTACCCGCGGGCGCTGGTTCTGGCGCGCCAGTTCCGCGACGCCGGATTGAAGGTCTGTATCGGCGGGTTCCATGTCAGCGGCTGCCTGGCGATGCTGGATGGGGTGACGCCGGAGCTTCAACAGGCGCTTGACATCGGAGTGTCTCTGTTTGCCGGCGAGGCCGAGGGACGTCTGGACAGGGTGCTGCAGGATGCCATGAAGGGCGAGATGCAGCCGGTCTACAACTACATGAACGACCTGCCCTCTATCGAGAACGCGCCGATCCCGTTTTTGAACATCGATGCGGTGAAGCGCACCGGCGGCGCGCAGGCCAGTTTCGATGCCGGGCGCGGTTGTCCCTATCTGTGCAGTTTCTGCACCATCATCAACGTTCAGGGCCGCAAGTCGCGCCATCGCAGCCCGCAGGATGTGCTCGACATCATCAGGGCCAATCTCGACCAGGGCATCATCCGGTTTTTCGTCACCGACGATAATTTTGCCCGCAACCAGAACTGGGAGCCGATCATCGACGCGATCATCGCCTTTCGCGAACGCGACGGGCGCAAGTTCAATATCGTTTTCCAGGTCGATACCGCCTGCCACCGGATCCCGAATTTCATCGAAAAGGCGGCCCTGGCTGGGTGCAAGCGGGTTTTTATCGGGCTGGAAAACATCAATCCCGACAGTCTGAAGGCCGCCAAGAAGGGCCAGAACATGATCGTCGAGTACCGCCAGATGCTGCAGGCCTGGCGGGCGCAGGGGATCATCACCACGGCGGGCTATATCCTGGGCTTTCCCGGCGACACGCCGGAAAGCATTGTGCGTGACGTCGAGATCATCAAGGCCGAGCTGCCTATCGATATTCTTGAGTTTTTCTTTCTCACGCCGTTGCCCGGATCGGCGGATCACAAGCGGCTTTTCGAGACCGGGGTCGAGATGGAAGCCGATCTCAACCGCTATGATCTCAACAATATCTGCACCGCGCATGACACCATGTCACGCGAGGACTGGCAGCGCGCCTATCGGATGGCGTGGCAGACCTATTTCTCGGAAGACCATTGCGAGACATTGCTGAAACGCGCCCGTGCCGACGGGCTGCCGCTGGGCAAGATCGTCGGCACGATGACGTGGTTTTACGGCAGTATCATGTACGAGGGCGTACATCCTCTGGAATCCGGGCTGTTCAGGATCAAGCATCGCCGCGACCGCCGCCCGGGCCTGCCGCTGGAAAACCCGATCGTGTTCTATCCGAGATATGTCTACGGGCTGGTCCGCAAGACCCTGGCGCTGATTGCCATGTTCAAGCGTTACCGCAGGATCCGTCGGCGGCTGGAGGCGGACGAAGCGACGCTGAGCTATACCGACGCGGCGCTGACGCCGGTAAGCGATGCGGAGCTCGCCGAGCTTGATCTATACAGCGCGACCGAGGCGGCGCAGGCGGCAGTGGCGAAAGAACAGCGCAAGAAGGACAGTGCCAGACGCAAGGCCGCGGATGCCGGGATCGAGAAGTTTCTGACCTGAACGCCCAATGCGGGTTGCGGAGCCAGAGGTTGCTTGCGGAAGTTTCGGCGAAGGCAGGGATTGCCCAAGGATTCTGTTGCCGCCGACGGGACGGGAACCGCTCTAATAAACCAGGTTCATCACTGTCATCGACACCACCAGAAACAGCACTGTCATGATGCTGCCGGCCTTGATGAAGTCGGTGACGCGATAGCCCGCCGGACCCATGATCAGCGCGTTGACCTGATGCGTCGGGATCAAAAAGGAATTCGAGGTCGAGACCGCCACGGTCAGGGCGAATATCGCCGGGTCGCCGCCCGAGGCCACGGCGATAGACACCGCCAGCGGCACCAGCAGCACCGTGGCGCCGACGTTCGACATGACCAGCGTAAAGATCGTGGCCAGCACCGCCACCCCCGCCTGAAGGCCCCAGACCGGCCAGCCGTCGAGCAGGGCCAGCACCTGCTGGGCGATCCAGCCTGCGGTTCCGGTGTTCTGCACCGCCTGTCCCAGCGGGATCAGCGACGCCAGCAAGAACACCGTGTTCCATCCCACCGCGTCATATGCCTCGTCAATCGAAAGCACTCGGGTGACGATCATGCCAACCGCTCCGGTCAAAACGCATAGCGAAAGCCGTACATCGGTGAACAGGATCAGGCAGAGCGCGATCAGGAAGAACAACAGCGCCCAGCCGACCTTTTTGGGACGCAGTTCCTCTTCGGGGAAGTCGCTGGTTACCACCACGAAATCACGGTCGCGGCGCATCCGGGTCAGCATCTCCCAGGGCGTGTGCACCAGCAGCGCGTCGCCGGCCTGCAACGGCACCTTGCCGATCCGCGTCGCCTCATGCTCGTCGGTCTCGACATAGCTCATGGTATCGGCGCCCCGGTGGATCGCCAGCAGGCTCATCCCGTAGGTGCCCCTGAACCGCAGCTCTTGCCCGCTTTTGCCGATGATGCCGGACCCGGGCGCCACGACCAGTTCCGCCACGCCCGCCTTGGTGGCGGCGAAATCCTCGGCGAAATCGTCCAGTTCGGCCAGCACTTGCAGCCCGTAAATGTCGCATATCTCTTCGATCACCCTGGCGCGGCCCAGGATGGCCAGCTTGCAGGGCGTCAAGATCTCGGTCGAGTTGCGCGGCGCGATCACTTTTTGCCCGGCGTAAGATGTGCCGATGATATAAAGGTGATGCGCGTCCATGATGTCTTCGAGCGTGTTGCCGATCAGGATGTTGCCCTCGGGCACGAACACCTCGACCAGATCCGATTTCAGGCCATAGGTGGACTTGAGGTATTCGGCCATCGATTGGCCCGAAGTGCCGTCGCCGCGCGTCTTGGCCTTGGGCAGAACCCAACGCCCGAAGATCACGAAATAAAGGATACCGGTAAAGATCAGCGCGACCCCGATGGGGGTGACGGAGAAGAGGCTGAAGGCGGCCATCTTCTGGCCCTCTGGCAAGTCGGCGTTCGAGGTCACGATCAGGTCATTCAGAAGGATCATCGGCGAGGAGCCGACCAGCGTCACGGTACCGCCGAGAATGGCGCAAAAGCCCATCGGCATCAGCAGGCGGGAAAGCGGCAGATCGGTACGGGCCGAGATGCGACTGACTACCGGCAGGAACAATGCGGCGGCGCCCACGTTCTGCATGAAGGACGAGATAAAGCCGACGGTGCCGGAAATGATCGGGATGATCCGGGTTTCGGTTTTGCCGCCGTATTTCAGGATGACTGCTGCGACCTTGTTCATCAGCCCGGTCTTGTCCAGCCCGGCGCCAATGATCATCACCGCGATGATCGAGATCACCGCGTTCGACGAGAACCCGGCAAAGAGCTGGCTGACATCGGCGATGTTGCCCAGGCCGGGCAGGTAGCTTAACCCGCCGACGATCACCATGACCATCACGGCGGCCAGATCGACCCGGACTATCTCGCTGACAAACAGAAAGATCGTGAAGGCCAGAATGCCCAGCACGACCATCATCTCTGTATTCAGCACAATCGGATCCACCGCTGCTGGCTCCTTCCCGGCCTGCAATCTCCGGCGCGATACCGCCGATCCTGCCAGTATGTTCGGCCCTGTCGGCAAATCAATAGAAATATCCGAAATACGGAATATGAAACCCGGGAAAAACGACCCGCGTGGCCGAATAGCAGGTGACGGCAGGGTTTAAATCGCCATAATCAGTACCTAGATGGATGTTAATCCGATTTACTTACAACGAGGGGGCATGCATGGCCGATTTCGACGCGCAGGTGAGAAAGAGCCAAGAGGAAATGGCATTGGCACAGGAAAAGATCGCGAGACTGTCCAGCCGCGTCGAGGATATGGGCGTCCGGGTCAAGACCGGCGCCGACATCTCGGTCGATATCGAGAACGCCACGCTCGACGACGTGCACGCCCATACCGACCTGATGAACGCCAACATCGCCGAGCTGATCATGGGGCTCGATGACGTGACGGCGGCGTTTTCCAAGGATTTCGACGAGATGCGCACCAGGACGGGCTGGGAAAGCTTTGTCGGCATCTTCAGCCGCGGCAAGGCGGACTCGATGCGTCAGGAACGCATGCGCACCGCCAATATCGATGACAAGCTGCAGGACCTGATCGCCAAGTCCGACACTATCGGCGAGCTGCTGGAAGGCCAGTTGGTGACGCTGAACGAGCAGAAGGGCAAGGTGGAAACCAACCTTGCGGGCACGCTGGAAGAGCGCGAGGTGACGGTGGGCGAACTGGAGACGCTGCGCGCCGATATCCTGGATATGGACCCGGCGATCATCGATCTGGAAAACAAGATCAGCGTCGAACAGGACGCCGCGGCGCGCACCAAGCTGGAAAGCGAACTGGCCGGGCTGAATGCGAAGTACAACGAGATGGTGCAGGCCGAGCAGGTCAAGTTGGCCAAATCCCAGACGCTGGAGCGCTACATCGAAAAGGGCAAGACCTGGGTCGACAGCCTGCAGAACCAGGCGGCGACCCAGATGGTGCTGATCAACAAGCTGCAGACCGACACCAAGCAGCGGGTGGTGCTGTACGACGCGCTGACCAAGTCGCTGAAGACGGCCCAGCAGCAGGACGTGGCGCACCGGATCAACGAGATTGGTGTGGAAACCGACAAAGAGGCTCAGGCCGCCATGGCCGCCATCGGGACAGCGACCAACCAGCGCATGGCCGAGATGATGGAGGCGCATGAGGACCACATGGTATTCGCCCGCGCTGTTCTGGAGCAGAAGGCCAAGGCGGATGAGAGGTTCGCGCGGCGGTTCCAGCAGATCGTCGAGAAGCACGACAAGAACCTGTATGGGGCATGAACTTTAGGCGCCAAGTCAGATTTGCTCGAAAATGGGGCGGGCTCGGCCTTTTGCTGTTTGGTGTGCCTTTTGGAATTTCTGAGTATCGGTTTGAAATGACTGGATTCCATTTTCTGCCGAAAGCAATGTTTTTGCCGATGCTCATCGGACTGTTCTTTGCGCTTGTGCTTTTGCTGTTCGGTGGAATTGGCCGACCCGTGCACAGAGCTATGTGGCTATACTTTTTTAGAGAATCCATGAGCCCGTATACCGGCAAGCCCTATGACCAAGCCAATCTTGGTCTATTTAGGCTATGGGTTGGCGATACCGATGACTACGAGGATCGCGAGTGATGCCGCTCGCGCTCCTCGCCATGATGTTTTTATTCCTGCGGGACCCGCTCCGCAGCGCCGATCTTTGCGCTGTTCGACCCCTTCACTGCGCGGGTCAGAAGCCTACGGGCGGGCCCTACCGGAAGCGCATGACATGGCACTAGTCTGGCTGGTCCTCGTCATCCTCGCCTTCTTCGGCCTCTACAGCGTGGCTCCGGTGTTCGGACTCGACGAGCTTTGGCCCGAGTTCTTTGCCGACGACAGCAGGCTTGGCTGGGTGATCCTGGTTGTGCTGATGCTGCTCGGCGGGCTCTACTGGCGCGGATTCTGGATCAAGAGCCAAAAAAGACAGGGACGGCGCAATGACTGACGCCGGTATCACAGCAACTCATGGAGTGCGGTTCGAATGCGCCCATTGACCGGACGAATGTTGATCCTTCTTTGCACTGCGACCGCGATCTTTGCGGCGGTTATGGTTGTCGCGCCATGGTGGGGATATATTCCCGGTATCCTCGGGCTGCTCGTCTTCTTGGGGTCGCTGGGTGCCTGGAATGCCGGGGCGGATCGGACCGGTCTGTCCAAGTGGGGCGATGACACCAGAAGCGGAGGTGGTGGTGACTGCTGACAAGATCGACCTGACCCGCGACCACGTCGGGCTTTCCGACACCTTCGCCGCGCGGCGGTATTTCCGCAAGTTCGAGATGATAACCGGGCATATGGGGCGTGTGGCTGGGGTGATGCAGCGCGAGGGGCGGCTGAGCAAGACCGACGTCAAGGTGGTGGGCCGTTACGTGGCGGCGATTGCGGCGACGTTCCGGGCGCTGAGCCTGAAATACCTGATGACGGGACGCGAGGGCGCCACCGGGTTCGGGGTGCTGGATATCGACCGGCTGGACTCTGGCTTTCCGGTGTTTCGCGAGCTTTTGACCATGGCCAATGATGCCCAGCAGGCCGAACGGCATCTGGCTGGTATGCGGTCGGTCGATGAGTTGAAGAACGACATGGTGCGCCAGATCGTCGGTGATCTGACGATCCCGACACGGCTGCAATTTGCCATGTCGCAGCGGCTCTACTATGAGGCGCTGATCGGGAATGATCTGTTCTGGGCCCAGAACGACCCGCAGGCGCAGTGGCTGCGAAATCTGGAAAACGGCAGGCGGGTCTATCTGCTGTGGTGGGCGGTTTATGACAGCCAGGTCAACCTGCCGACGCTCTATCTGATGGAGCTGGAGGATAGCGGGTGGCGCGGCCTGCCGGTGGATGACCGGCGCTGGCCGGAAGTGCAACGGCACCTGATGGCGCAATCTCTTGGCGGGTTGAAGCTGGTGACCATTGCCAAGGGTTTCGACCGCGACTTCGACGATCTGCACCCCAAGCGGTTGCGGCGGTTTCATATCGGGCCGATGTACTCGTCGGCTTTCACCCGCCAGACCGGCCCGATGCGGCAGGTGCTGGAAGAAGCCCGCGCCCCGATGGGTCAGGATTGGGCGCTGGCCTGGACCACCGAAACGCTGGAAAGCGAGCGGGTGGAGCAGGAAAAGGCCGGGTGGTTTTCCACCGTGGACCGCGAGATCTTTGCCCTCGACCCGTTCTCGGGGCGCGGGGTGGATACCGGGGCGACGGCGACCGAGCGGGCGATCATTGTGCCGGCGCGCCCCTATCAGGTGCTGGCCGAGAAGACCCCGGCGGGGTTCCGCGAGGTACGCAAGTTCGTGGTGGCGCCTTCGGGGCAGGTGGTGAGTTATCGCTAGAATGGTGGCGAGGAATTGCGCCGTGCTTCGCACGGCGCGGTAGGTGGGGGCTCTGCCCCCACACCCCCGAGGTACTTGAAAAGAGAAGAAGAACGGGAATTGAGATGAGCGTTTCGGGCGATCAGATGGAACTGCGCGAAGAAGAGATCGTCGCGCATTACGACGCGGCGGTGGCGATGCTGGAGGGGTTCGATCATACTCCCCGGATCGCGGCGGCCTCGGCCAGGCCGGTGGCCGAGCGATCCAGCGGCATCGGCACCCGGCGGCGGTTCCGGTCGACGACGCCGGGGCTGGTGGCGCGCTCGACGGCGCGGCCCGAGGGGGTGCGGCTGCTGGAGCGGATCGAGGGCTCGGATGGGGGCGACGCGCTGGTGTCGCCGGTGCAGGCCACGGTGATGCAGGGGCTGCGGCGGACAATCTCTATCGCGCTGGCGGTGGGAGAGGCGTTTTCGGACGCCACGGGGCTGCGCGAATTGAAGAAGGAGAACCTGGAGGGACGGCTTAGTCAGGCGCGCTCGGCCGAGTTCTCTGAGCTGCTGTCGGCAGAGGCGCTGGCGGTGCTCTATACCTTTGCCAATGGCACGGCCTTCCTGCTGGCGGCCTCGGCCAGCGAGGTGACGGTCGAGATCGGCGGCGTCGAGGAGGTTCTGACGGACAATGCGCAGCTGGCGCTGCACGGCGCGCTGTGGGAGCTGGATCAGGATCTGGAGCGGTTCGCCGACAGCGAGCCGAAGATGGTGGCCACCTGTCTGGCCTATGCCGAGATGCTGATGGAGAAGGTTGCCCTGCGGGCCCAGACGGCGCCGCGGCTGGAGCCCTATCGCGGCGCCACCTACCGGGTCGAGGCGGATGATTTCACCATTCAGGGGTTCGCGCCGGCGCGGGCCGTGCGCGGCAGCACGCTGGTGATGCAGTTCAAGCAACCGCATCAGGTGGTGGGCAACCACATCGCCAAATACCAGGCGATGAAGCTTTCCAAGATGCTGATGGCCTATGATTTCGAGCGCCGTCTGAACCCGTTCGCCGAACTCGGCGGCTTTATCTTCACCTTCATGGGAGACGGGGCACCGGGCACCGGCAAGACCACGCTGATCCAGATGATGACAGGGCTGGTTCATGGCTATTGCCAGAACGCCGGTTTCCCGTTCCGTTATCAGAATTTCGGCATCGACAATATCGACAGCTATCAGGGCAAGTCGGGCCAGAATGCCAAGGCTTTTGTACAAAACGTGCTGGATCCGAACGTGATCGGCTTCGGCACCATCGATGATATCGACCAGATCGCCGGCAAGCGCGGCGACCGGCAATCGAGCGCGGGCCAGCAGGAGGTGACGGCGGTGTTCATGGAGTCCTTTGCCGGTGCCAACACGGTGGTGCGGGGCAACTGCGCCTTCGGCATGTTCTCCAACTACCCCGAGAATGTCGATGACGCCTTGCGCCAGCGGGCCGGCGCGCGGTTTCTGGTCGACGGCCCGCAGACGCGCGACGACTATATCGACATTTTGCACCTGCTGATGGGCCGGAACCACGATATTCCCTTGGGCGATCACGACCTTTACGCCGCGCAAGAGATCAAGCGCGCGGTGGCGGCCTCGTTCGAGGGGCATGGGCGGCCCAGGGAGGAAGGCTTGCTGACCGTCTGGGACCGGGTCGCGAGGGATGTGGGCCCGCTCGACACCATCGCCAAGATGGGCGTGTATCTGAAGGCGATCCAGATGGTTGACCAGCGCTTTACCGGCCGGTCGATCAAGAACATCACCGACGCGGTGAAGGTGCGGGCGATGGATTTCGAACTGCCCGATGAGTGGATGGAGGAGCCGGACCTGTTCCTGTTCAAATCCTATGACGACAAGCGCGACATGATCGCCGAACTGCGCCAGCCGATCACCATCGACATGGTGATCCAGGAAATCAACCGCTATGCGGACAGCGAATTCCGCTATGCCGACAAATCCGACGAGGTGGCCATCGAAAACATGGTGCGCGATTTCGGGCGCACGGAAGAGGCCAAGCGGCGGTATCTGGAGCGAAAGGCGTGATCGAAGCGCAGCCTATCGGTTGGTGGAATACCGGGTTTCCGCTGGCGGTGCTGGGCGGGCTGGCGGTGCTGGTGCCGCGCTGGCTGGTGCCGCAGGGCGCGCGGTCGCAGCGGGTGGTGGCGGTGGCCGTGGGGGTGTCTGCGGCAGTGCTGCTGGTTGTGGGCGCGGTG
>JAAELR010000281.1 GCA_024226455.1 Paracoccaceae bacterium | reverse complement strand
TCGGGGCCGCGTGAGCGACCCCGCCCAGCCGCTTTGAGCGGCCCACGAACTAAAACCCCCGGCTTTGCCGAGGGATACTTACTCGAGCCCGATTAGGTACATGCGCGAAGCAAGATCGCCAATTCAGCGAGCGGTCAGGAGCAAATGCGGGCGTGTGCGCGTGCCAGGTGTCCGCGGGAAATCGTCGCTTCACCTGCGGACCATGAAGCCTTGCGCGCACGCTTGGCCCACCCGCGTCCGGCGACCACCGTGTACTGAATCCTAGCGCGGGCGCTTGAGCGACGCACATTGGCCAAGTTAGGAGTGTGCATGAAATAACATCGCCAATTCAGCGGGCGGTCAGGGGCTGTGCGCCACCTGTGCAAGCCCAAGTCCATGACAAGCCTTCGAGATCGGTCGGCGGCCACGGCGCGCTCGCCGACCGGCGGCACCGCAGGGTCGTCACCGCCCCGGCACGCCGGCAGCGCCGCCAATGCCCGGCATCGCCAATCGAAATCGAAATCGAAATCGAAATCGAAATCGGATTCCGAACCAGGCACCGACGCCTGGGCGACGCGCAACGCTCAAGTTGTTTCGTGCACGTTCCTGACCTTCCGAGTGCCGT
>JAAELR010000280.1 GCA_024226455.1 Paracoccaceae bacterium | reverse complement strand
TTCAAGGACGACTACAACGAGCACTGGCTGATCCAGCGGCACGGCCATCGCTCGCCGAACCAGCTCAGACGCGGCGCCATGGACAAAATCCCAGCCGCCGCTTAAGCTTCACGAGTGTCTCAATAACCCTAGGGCGCCACAAGAGACGGCAAAACGAGGTCCTGTTGTGAAGTATGTGGTTCGTCTGAGTTCTGATGAACGGGTGCGGCTCGAGGATATGATCGGCACAGGGCGGAACGCTGCATATCGGCTGTGAAGGCGCGGAAATTGCTCAAGGCTGATGTGTCTGCTGAAGGCGGTGGCTGGGATGACGCGCGGATTGCGGAGGCATTGGAGACCAGCGTTTCGACAGTCTACCGCACACGCCGCCAGCTTGTGGAAGAAGGCCTTGAGGCGGCTCTGGCCCGCAAAAAGCAGAAGGCACCGTCCACGTCGACGATCTTTGACGGGGAGGCTGAGGCGAAACTGATCGCGCTGGCCTGTTCCGCTGCCCGGCAGCGTATGCCTTGGCATGCGCGAGAGGGGAGCCGCCCGAGGGCCATGCGCGCTGGTCTTTGCGTCTTTTGGAAAAGCGCGTGGTGGAACTGGGCATCGTCGAGACGGTCAGCGACAGCACGATCCACCGGGTGCTCAAAAGTTTGAGGGAGAAACGAAGCCGTCCGGGGGACGGTTTCGCCCGAAAACGCGCTCAAACCGCACAAGAACCGCTATTGGGTGATCCCGCCGAAGGCCAATGCCGCCTTTGTCGCTGCGATGGAAGATGTACTGGAGGTCTAACACTCGCCACTATGATCCGGCCTGCCCGCTGGTCTGCCTGGATGAGATGAGCCAAGCAATTGACCCGCGAAACCCGCACGCCGATCCCAACCCGGCCAGGGCGCGAAGCCCGCTTTGACTATGAATACGAGCGAGCGGGTGTGGCCAGCTTGTTCATGCTGTTTGCCCCGCTTGAAGGCTGGCGTCATGTCGTCGTTCGAGAGCGCCGCACCGCCATAGATTTTGCCCACATCCTCAAGGACCTCGCCGACACCCATTTTCCCGACGCTAAAAGGATCACCCTCGTACAGGATAACCTCAACACCCACAGTCCAGCTTCGTTATACAAAGCCTTTTCGCCCGCCGAGGCCCGCCGAATCGTCGGGCGGTTTGAGTGGCACTACACGCCCAAACATGGCTCATGGCTCAACATCGCAGAATGTGAACTGAGCACACTCGCACGCCAGTGTCTCGACAGGCGTATCCCCGACCGCCACGCCTTGGGCGCCGAAATCCAG
>JAAELR010000279.1 GCA_024226455.1 Paracoccaceae bacterium | reverse complement strand
TGCGAGCCGTGCCGCGGCGGAATAGCTGCGCCTATTTCAGCGATATGGCATCGCCGGCGATGCTCACCGTCAGCGCGATCATTGTGACATTGAACACGAAAGCGACGAGGCCGTGCGCGGTCACCGTCTTACGTATCGTGGGCGACGTCACCGCAACATCGGACACCGCGGAGGATGTGCCGACAGCGAACGAAAAATAGATAAAGTCCCAATAGCTCGGCATGTCCTTACCGCCGGGAAAACGCATGCCGCCGCCAGCCCCGCGATGGTCCGCGTAGTATTCATGCGCTTAGTGAAGCGCGAACATCGTATGCACAAATACCCAGGAGAGCAGGGTCGTCAAAAACAGTAGCGCCAGGATTGCCGGTTACGTGTTTGCGCTCTCCCCGGCGATGCGCAGCCAAAAGACGATGGCGCCGAGGCTCGCCATGGTGGCAATGACCGTCAAAATGGGGATTGCGATACGTCCTTCGTCTTGCAGCGGGCTGTCGCGACGCAGGCGATCCGGCGGGGAACGCAGGATCATTGTGACGACAAGGACAAGGTAGACCGCGACGCCGGCATCCCAGCCCATCAACAGCCGCGAAACGACAAGATAGTCCTCCGGCAACAGCGCCGTGACCGCGATGCAGACAACGGTGGCGAAGAGAAGCCGCCAGCGCGCCTGGAGGAAGCGCGAAAACCGTGTGTTGCGAAACCGGTGTTGTTGTGGGGTCGTGGTAGCCATAGCCGCTATTCGAGACGAATTTGCCATCGCCCTCAGGCGCGCCGTTGCGCCACGAAGCGGGCCGCCTCGGTCAGCATCGAAGCCCTGCCGCCGAACGGGACAAGCGCCGCCTCCGCCTCGGCGACAAGGCTTGCAAGCTGGGTCTTGGCCGCATCGATGCCCAACAAGGCAACAAGAGTGGCTTTGCCACGCTCCGCGTC
>JAAELR010000278.1 GCA_024226455.1 Paracoccaceae bacterium | reverse complement strand
TGGAAGGCATCGAGCGCGGCATGAAGCTGCTGGGGCGGTAAAGGCGGCGTTAACGCGCCGGTGCGCCCTCACCCGGCGAATCCGGGGTTAACGCCAGCAAAACATGGCAATTCGCCTGTCGGACTAACGTCGGAAACCTGTCGGACTTCCGTCGGACCCCTGTGGGACAAATCCGATGGTTAACAGACCGCACGCTGCCCGGGCCGGGTGCAGACCGCCCGGAGCAGATTTGCCAGGGCGGTTTTTTTCCACTAACAAATGAATTCAGGTAACCCGGCGGCTCAAGACCGCCGACCAATGGAGGGGCTCTGGGCCATGACGGTATTCGATTTCAACGAAGGTGGAACTGCGAGCGTAACTCTGAACAGCTCAGGCACATTTTTTACCAGGCCGGAAGAGATCGCAACTGTCACCTTCACGCTGTCGGCCACTACCGTGAACGGCAATGCTTATGCGTATGGCGGGGGGGCGACCAACACAGCCACAGCCCTGGTGCTGAGCCAGAATTCGGGCGACGGAGATGTGTTCAAGCTGGCCGCGACATCCATCGGCGGCGGGGCCGGGTTCAGCGGAACCGCAATGAATTTCGGGTTCCTTTCGGTTGCCCAGATCTGGACCATCAAATTCACCGGAACTGGCGGAACCCAGACACGTGTCGTGAACCCTGGCGCGACCGCGCTGCCCTCTGCGGTCAGCGGTACCTTCACCGGGATCACCTTCACCTCGTCTACGAGTTCTGCTCTCATTATCGACAGCCTCACCGCCGAAATCGCCTGTTTCTGCGCTGGCACAAGCATCGCAACACCCGACGGCGCGGTGCCGGTCGAGACGCTGCAGGCGGGCGACCGGGTGCTGACAGCTTGTGGCGGCGAGACCACGGTGCAATGGCTGGGTCGCCAGCAAATCGCGCCACGGCTCACCCACCCCGCCAAGGTCAACCCCATCCGCATTTCGGCTGGCGCGCTGAGCCCGGGCCTGCCCGCCCGCGACCTCTGTGTCTCGCCCGATCATGCGCTGGAAATCGACGGTCTGCTGATCAACGCCAGCGCGCTGGTCAACGGCACCAGCATCCATCAGGTCAGCGACATGCCGCTTGACGGCTTCACCTACTACCACGTGGAAACCGAGACCCATGAGCTGATCCTGGCAGAGGGCTGTGCCGCCGAGAGCTATCTCGACATCCCCGACCGGTCG
>JAAELR010000277.1 GCA_024226455.1 Paracoccaceae bacterium | reverse complement strand
CGCCACAGCCACCCGCCGGAAGCCCCGTCGGAGACGAGCTTTCCGGTGTGCTGGGCCAGTGCCTCGACCATCGCCTGCGGCAGCCGCCCGCGGGCCTTGCAGTACGCTGCGGTGTTGGCGCTGCACGGCTCCATGCCGGCGATCAGGCGCTGGACCGCCGCATCGTCCACCGCCTGGCTACAACTGCCGTCCGCCGAGAGCGCCTGCCCCATGAACATCGACAGTGTCTTGGTCGGCGGAAACACCCGCTCGCGGTGCTCGGGCACCAGCGCCTCGACGTCCTCGAGCAGCTCCGGCCCGGTGAGGAGGTTGAAAAAGCCCTTGGCGTCGGCGTTGTCGACGCGGCTCTGGATGCGCCGGCGTTGCCGGGCGGCGGCGGTCGGGTTAGAATGCATGGTAGGTCGGCTCCGGGATGGGGTGGTTCAGGTGCCACGATTGTACACCATCCCGGCCGGCCTTCCTTCCCGGGAAATTCAAGCAGTTGGGCTTAAACCGCGCCCATTTTGAGAACCGATGTTTCTCATCGTGAACCCACGCCCGCACACCTCCGGACGCTTCGCGTCCGATGCCGGTTGGCAGCCGGCGCTTCCGACGGTCGGAGTTCCATGTTTCAAGTGGTTGCGGTTCAAGGGGATACCGCAATAATAATTTACCCGCATTCGGTCAGACCTTGCGTAGGGACTCCTTGGTCGCAGGTCGATGTTCTCAGGGCGCGGGTCTCAAGTCG
>JAAELR010000276.1 GCA_024226455.1 Paracoccaceae bacterium | reverse complement strand
TACCTGTGCGATCCAGAAGGTCCGGTCAAACCCCAGCTTGAAGCGATGGAAATTCGTCATCCCGCAAAAGCACAGGAACACCGGGTCGCCACGCCGCATGATCCTTGTCGTTGCGCGGTGATGCGTCTTGGTCAATTCAGGGCCAGAGGCCATGATCTGCAGAAAATGCGTGTTCGGCGACATCAGACAATCGTCATAGTGCAACCGCAACAGCTCTGCCGCCTTTCGCGTTCCGGCTTGCGCGGTGGCCAGCGCCACCTCGTATTCCGGCACGCCGTCGCCAATCGCGGCACGCCCGGCCTGCATCATCGCCATCGCCACCTGACCGGCATGACGGGCAAGCTGCAACTCTTCGGCAGATTTTTTCATCCGCATACCGGCCAGAATCTCTGCCGCATCCCCCAGCGCCGCGGGGCTGACCAGCGTTTCAACATGGGCCCGCACCACAGGCGGCATGCTGTCCGGCTCGATCCCGACCCGCGCCGCATCCGCCAGCGCGCCCGGCAGCTCGGCCCGCCATTCCTGGTCGGTGCCGTCGTTCCAGGCGGCGATCCGGTCGACCCGCGCCACGGCCTCTGCCATGACCGCGTCGATCACCGGGGTGATCAGCAGGCTTTCGCCGTCGCGGTGCATCACCAGGATCGTCGGGCGGCCGAATTCCATATGCAGATAGTCGTAATAGCCGGTCAGGTAATAGACCGCATCCTCATCGGTGATCAGGGCCACATCCAGACCCGCCGCTGCCAGCCCGGCCCGAAATCTGCTCTGCCTGGCCTGAAACACCCGCACCCCCCCCGGTTGCGACCATAGACCACGCAAGCCGCCCTCGGGCAAGCGATCCTGACCAGGGATTGCCTTCCCGGGCGGCGCCACAAGGTTGTGATGCCAGCCCGCCCATCTGGCCACAACGCCGCTCAACCCCCCGACGGTGATCATCAGCGCGGGTAAAGAGACCCGGATTATTCATGAGGCCCATGTTTCTGGGCGGATTATCAAAGCTGAGGGTGGCTTGGGTTTTACCAGGCAATAGCTTTTCGTTGCGCTGGCTGGTGCGCTTGCGAATGGTTTGATGGCTTCGGTTTCGGGATGTGCGGGGCTGATGCGTTGGGGCGGTTATGGCGCTTGAGCGCGGCTGTCGCTCCT
>JAAELR010000275.1 GCA_024226455.1 Paracoccaceae bacterium | reverse complement strand
CGGCGGCGCCATTGTAAAACACAAGTGACCCGTCGGCGGAGAGCGTTACCCGCATCGTGGAAGGGTTCGATAGCGAGGTATTGCCGCAGCCGTACCACATGCAGCCAATACCGACCCCCCTGCGCACAACCGTGCTGGTCCGATTGAAACTGTCCGCATCGGCCAGCATTTCGTGCCAACGGTTTTCAAGTACATCGAGGCACGCGACCATGCCGACGCTGGCGTCGAGACGCTGGCCGGTCGCGGTGACGTCGCCGGCGCGCAGCGCGTTTTTATGGCGGAACAACCAGCGATCCATCCCCAGTTCATCGGCCAGCTGGTCGTAGAGCATCTCGCGGGCGATGGCCCCCTGCGGGGTGCCGAAACCACGAAACGCACCCGCGGGAGATTCGTTGCTATAGTAAGCGGGCGAATCGCATAACACGTTGGCAACCACGTAGGGCCCCGCGACGTGTACCGGCACCCGGCCGGCGACCGTCGGGCCCCAGGAAGCATAGGCGCCCGTGTTGAATTCACCCTTGAACTCAAAACCGCACAAGCGACCGTCGGCGCTGGCCATGGCCCGCGCTGTCGAACGGGAGGGATGGCGCTTGGTGGTGGAAGCCATGGATTCGATCCGGGTGTATACGGCGCGTACGGGACGGCGCAGGGTCCAGGCGGCAACCGCCAGCAATAGTTGCACCGAAGCATCCAGCTTGCCGCCGAAGCCGCCGCCACAGGCGCTTGGAATGACGCGCACGCGGTTGGGCTTGAGCCCCAGCACATGGGCGATCTCATCCCGATCCATATACGGCGCCTGGGTGCAGGCGGTGATGGAAATGTCATGCTCATCCGTGCACTGCGCGAATCCGGCCTCCGGCTCGAGGTAGGCATGTTCGACATAGGATGTTTCCCAGCTGCCTTCGACGATAACCTCGGCCTGCTGTTCCGCCATTGCCATATCGCCCTTCTGCAGATGACCGCGCAGCAGGCAATTATCCTCCCTGCCCTCGTGCACCAGGGGCGCACCTTTTACGCTGGCTTCGCCAATGCCGATAACCGGTGTCTGCGGAAACCAGGTCAGCGGCAGTTCGTCGTCGTTGATGGTTTCCAGCGTGTTGCGATCCGCCACTAGCGCCAGCACGCATTCGCCGCGAAAACGGACTACCTCGTCGGCAAGCACCGGTTGATCCTTCAGGTTCGGGTATATGCCGAAACTGTTGGCGCCGGGCACATCGGCCGAAGTCAGTACCTTGACCAAACCGGGGTAACGCGCGTAAAGGCTGGAAAAGTCCCCGAGCTGAAAACGGGCCCGGGGATGCGGTGAACGAATCGCGCGCAGCCACAAGGCATCGGGGGGCGCCTGGTCGGCGCCGAAACAGGCGCTGCCATTGAGCTTTTCGATTCCCTCCACGCGATATGCGCGCGTTCCCACCACCGGGCCGTCAGGCGCCGCGATCTCCTCTTTG
>JAAELR010000274.1 GCA_024226455.1 Paracoccaceae bacterium | reverse complement strand
CCCCAGGAGCTGGAATATCTCCCGGGAGACCCGGGTGTACTTGGCCATGTCGGGGCGCAGGAAAACCGCATCCGGGCACCGGCGGTAGGCCTCGGAAATGGGCATGGCCGAGTGGATACCGAATGCCCGCGCCCGGTAGTTTGCCGCCGCCACCACGCCGCGGTGGCCAGGCAGGGCGCCGACCACCACGGGGCGGTGGCGGTATTCTGGCCGGTCGCGCTGTTCGACGCTGGCATAGAATGCATCGAGATCGGCATGTCCGACCCAGCGCCGGTATTCACCCTTGCTCGGTTCATTGCCATAATCCACCATGCATTCATGCTATCAATAATGACCACAGAATACAGGGTAAGAGGCTGGATGTTCAGCACTTGGCCAAGCCGGCCTTTGGGCTAGCTGTCCCCAGAGTCCCCAGGTCCCACCCGTCACGGCATAGCGAGCCTCAAACTCGCGCAGCCAAGGGCGGGGCCGCGTCAGCGGCGCCTGTGGACCCCTCTGTGGGCAGGTCATTATGCTCCGAAGGGTTGCATCATCCGACAGAAAGCGAGCCCTGTGACAGGCCATAGCCTGGCGCAGGGCTTGTCTGAACCGAAGGCGCCCTCGTCACTAGTGAGCGCAGCGGGGTAATGACGAGGGCTGCAATCCGGGAAACGGCGCGGGTTTGCGACCGAATTTCCACGTGACGGGCACGT
>JAAELR010000273.1 GCA_024226455.1 Paracoccaceae bacterium | reverse complement strand
TTCACGGTCATCCCCTTCACCGACTCGAAAAGATCCAGATCGAGCCACACCACCCAGATCCCGGGGGCGAGCACATCGACCCGGCGCTCTTCGAAGCCGTGTCCGGGGATCTCGTGTACACCGCGTACCCGATAGGCCAGCTCACCCTGCTTGCCCTTCAGTTCCAGATCAGCGATAAGATCCGCCCGATAGCGGGGGGTCAGATAGGGCGAGACCCGAAAAATCGCCTTGCCGTAATCCTGCGCACCGTCTTCCGCCCAGCGGTTGAGCTGCTGAAAGATGTAGAAGGTAAAGGCGTAGACGTTGGCCGCGGGTACCTCGTCTACGGCCAGGGTTGCGCCGGAACGAAGATCCGGCGGGACATGCACGGTGAGCTGCTTGGGCGCCTGACTCCAGCCCAACCAGAGCGCCAGGATGATCATCAGCTGCACACCGATAACCGCCCACAATGAGCGGAGGTGGGCGCGAACGTTATCGATTTCGTAGCGGTAGCGCCGCATTCCAACTCCTCCCGATATCCCAGGCACCGCTTCGCCGGACAAACGGTGATCGGCGCAGGCCACGCTCCGACAGCCAGATGCTGAACCGCTGCTGGTAGTGGCCGTCCGGTCGACCCCGCTTCAGGCGTTGAAACAGGCTTGCCATCACAATCACGGTACCGACTACACCCACCCCCGCTATGCCGAAGCCCATGGTGATCGCGCCCAACAGCCACGCCAGGAGAAGACTGACGGGCAACCAGATCAGTGCGGCCACCCCGACGATGATCCCCAGTTCCGACGACGAGCAGCCCTGCGAGATCACCGGCTCCGCGTTGAGCCGGTCGGCCAGGATGTCGTCACGATCAGGCATCGATCAGATGACACCCGCGGCTTCGGTGAGCAGGTAGCTGGCAAAGATCAGCACAATCGCACCGACAATTCCCAGTACCCCGACCTCGGCCCACTCGGCCTTGCCCTGG
>JAAELR010000272.1 GCA_024226455.1 Paracoccaceae bacterium | reverse complement strand
TCGGCGGCGGGGGGGCGTCTTTCAGCTTGCGCAGCAGCTCTTCGGGCGGCGGCAGGTCGGCCACATGCGTCATCCGGATCACCGCCATCTCGGCGGCCATCATCGCGTTCGGAGCCTGTGCCACCTCGTCGAGCGCCTTCAGCAGCATCTGCCAGGTGCGGGTCAGAACCCGCATCGGCAGGCGGCTGGCCATGTCGGTGCCGCGGGCCCGCTCGTCGGGGCTGACGGTGGGGTCCTCTGCCGCCATGGGGGTAATCTTGATGACGCTGGCCCAGTGGGTGACCTCCGCCAGGTCGCGCAGCACCGCCAGCGGGTCGGCGCCGTCGGCATATTGCGCCCCCAACTCGGTGAGCGCCGCCGCAGCGTCGCCCTTCATGACCAGATCGAACAGGTCGAGAACCCGGCCCCGGTCGGCCAGCCCCAGCATGGCGCGCACCTGATCGGCGGTGGTCTCTCCGGCCCCGTGGCTCAGCGCCTGATCCAGCAGCGAGGTGGCGTCGCGGGCAGAGCCCTCTGCCGCCCGCGTGATCAGCGCCAGCGCTTCGTCGGTGATCCGACCGTCTTCGCCATCGGCGATCCGGCGCATCAGCGCGATCATCACCTCGGGTTCAATCCGGCGCAGGTCGAAGCGTTGGCAGCGCGACAGCACGGTCACCGGCACCTTGCGGATCTCGGTGGTGGCGAAGATGAACTTCACATGCTCGGGCGGCTCTTCCAGCGTCTTGAGCAGAGCGTTGAAGGCATGCTTCGACAGCATGTGCACTTCGTCGATGATGTGGATCTTGTAGCGCGCCGAGGCCGCCCGGTAATGCACGCTGTCGATGATCTCGCGGATGTCATCGACGCCGGTATGGCTGGCAGCGTCCATTTCCAGCACGTCCACATGGCGGCCTTCGGCGATTGCCACGCAATGCTCGCAGATGCCGCAGGGGTCGGTGGTGGCCCCGCCGGTGCCGTCGGGGCCGATACAGTTCATGCCCTTGGCGATGATCCGCGCCGTCGTCGTCTTGCCGGTGCCGCGGATACCGGTGAGGATGAAGGCCTGCGCGATACGGTCGGCCTTGAACGCGTTCTTCAGCACCCGCACCATCGGGTCCTGGCCGACGAGATCGACAAACGTCTCTGGCCGGTATTTCCGGGCGAGAACCTGGTAATTCGGGGCGGCGGCGTCGGACATGCGGGTCAGCTCGGATTCGGGCACACACGTGAAGTTAGGCGCTGACGGCGGCGGCGTCTAGCGGGGGCCGCCGGAGGGATTGCTCCAGAGGCCTGCCATTGCGGCGCCCGGTGCGCTTGCCAAGCCGGGCGTTGGGGCGCATGCTGCCGGTGGCATGCGACCAAGCAGGGGAAATGAACCGATGCCCAAACTGCTGACCATCCTTCTGATCGGCTGGACGGTCGCCTTTTTCGGCCCTTTCGTGGTTCTCTGGCCGACCCCGACCACCGATTTCGGGCTGGCGGCGTGGAACAAGGTCGGCGTGTTCATGGGCTGGCATGCGGCGGCCCTGGTGCTGACCTGCGCCTGCCTCGGCGTGCGCTGGACCAGTTCCGACCCCCGGATCAGGCGGTTGGCGGCGATCCCAGCGGTCGTGGTGGGACTGCTGGCGCTGGTGATCGGCGCATTGTTGGTCTGGGGCAGCCTGCAGCGTACCCCGTCCGAGGGTGTGGCGCCGCCGCCAATGCCAGTGACGGCGCCCGCGCCCACGGTCACGAACTGAATGCGGGCTCGCGCCCCGCGCCTCAGAAGCCCTTTTGCCCTTTCTTGTCGCGCATAACCGTACGGATCATCCGGCCGAAATCCTTGTCACGCGCCCGCGCCTCGGCCAGCGTCTCGGAATTGCGGGCGTTTTCGCGGCGCAGTTTCTGCCAGCGGCGCAGCCGGTCGGGGTCGAGCGTTTCGGCGGTTATGGCGACCTGCACCGCGCATCCAGGCTCTGCCTGGTGGCTGCAATCGGCAAAGCGGCACTCTGCCGCCAGTGCCGTCACATCGTCAAAGAGACCGTCGATGCCGCTTTCGGCGCCGTGCAGCCGCAGCGCCCGCATGCCCGGGGTGTCGATCAGCCAGCCGCCGTTGCCCATGCGCCGCAGGGCGCGCGAGGTGGTGGTGTGCCGCCCCCTGGCGTCGTCCTCGCGGATGGCTTTGGTTTCGGCGTGGTCACCCACCAACCCGTTGCGCAGCGTGGACTTGCCCACGCCGGAAGAGCCCAGCAGCGCCGCGGTCTGTCCGGGCCCGCACCATTCGGCGACCCGCGCCAGATGGGCGGGATCGAACGCATCCACCGCCAGAACCGGCGTGTGACCGGCGATCTTGCGGGCCTTGCGCTCATAATCGCCGGGCTCTGCCGCCAGATCGGCCTTGGTCAGCACAATGACGGCAAAGCTCCCGGCCTCATGCGCCAACGCCAGGTACCGTTCCAGTCGCGCCTGGTTGAAATCGGCGTTGCAGGACGACACGACATAAAGCGTGTCCACGTTGGCCGCGATCAACTGCACCCGGGCATCGGTGCCCGCGGCGCGACGGCTGAGCAGGGTCTGGCGGTCAAGCAGACGAGCAATGCGCCCGGCGGGTTCCGCCAAAACCCAATCGCCCACAGCATAGTCGCCGGTCGATTGGCCGCCATGCAGGATCAGATCGCGGCTGCCATCCGGTGACAGCCCCGTCAGCCGGTCGCGGTGCACCTCGGCGATGCGAAAACCGGTCAGGCCAGAGTCGGGGCCAGAGTCGGGGCCAGAGTCGGGGCCAGAATCGGTATCGAGTTGGCGGTCGAAAAAGGAAGACCATCCCAAGTCTTTGAGAGAAAGTGTCATTGGCTTGCCTGATATTGAACATGAGATATCCGCGCGCACGGGGTTTCCGCGTGCGCGTCGGTGGCTCTGGCAGGCCGTTGCGCAATACCGGCTAGAGACGCCCCGCCCGAGGGGTTTTCGCGACAGTCATGATCTTTTTCCCTCCTCGGTTTCTCGGGGGTCTGGGTGAGAGGCTGGACAACGACCCAAGCGGGGCTCGTTACGGCTGCTTCCTTCCGGATCTGACCGGGTTGGCGAGGTGCCTGCCCGCGCCAACCTCTCGATGGCCTAGATACTCTCTTGCTTGGCAGAGTTCAATGGGGTGTGCGACGCGCGTCGAAATGAACCGGTTGATGCCTGTCAAAGCCGAAAACCCGGTTTTCGTCTACTATTGCGGCCCTGAGATCCGCATATTGAGGAGGAATGGAGATGTCCCTGACAGGCACTAACTGCGTGCGCGCGTTGGCCATGCTGCCGGCGCTGGCGCTGACCCTAGCGGTCGCTCTGCCGGTCGATGCCAAGACCTATACCCGCAGCTGCACTGCCACGATCGCAGTAAGCGTGGCGGGCGGTGGCAACGGCGTATCACATCGCTTCACCGGTAAGGGCACTGTGCGGGGGTTCTTTCCCAACAAGGCCCGCGAGCGGGCGCGAGACAATATCGATGAATGCCTGAACGCGCATTGGTCCAGTCCGCACGGGCTGCGGCCCGCGGCCTGCACCTCGTCGAACCGGATCTACGACTATCCCTATCGCCGGTTGCACCAGGAGGTGGCGCTGGAGGTCTGCAACCGGAACCCCGGACGCGAGCGCATCTTTATCAACGTGGCGGCTACCTATCGCGGCGACACGGGCTGTATCCGCCACCCGAATATCTGGAACCGGACCATCCGCCAGAACTATCTAGTGCAATGCGCGACGCAACGCACCCACGAGCCGGGCATCGACCGGCCAGGCATGGATTACCGGCATTTTCAGACGCATAGCGGCTGGCAGGCCTGTCAGCGGCGCTGCGATACCGAGGCGCAATGCCAAGCCTGGACCTATACGGCACCGAGGACACCGGACGGGCCGGGCACCTGCTGGCTGAAAAACGGCGTGCCGCCGCAGCGGCCCTGCAGCGGGTGCACCTCTGGCGTGAAGGTCATTCTGCATTGAGAAGCCCCAGCCCGGCACCCGAGCGGTGCCGGGCCGGTTTAATGGCAGTTCCGGCTGGTGGCCTCCGGGAGGCAGCGGATGGGTGAGATTGCCCGTCGTTTGTTTTGAAAACCGGGAGGGTTGGTGCGTGCAGGTATGCACCCGGCGTCTGTTTGGTGGTGGGGCGGCGGGCCGGGGCTCGTCCCTGCGCTTGCCACTCGGTCGGGCGCGCTCGCAGCTCTCAGCCAGACTGCGGCTTTGATGCGGACATCGACGAAACCGCCCGATGCCCGCTTCGTCATCGATACCTGTTGCTTTCAGATTTCCGGCGGTCGCGGGAATGTTTCGGCAAGTTCGTCTGCTGTCGCAAGCAAATCCCGTTGAGACATCCCCGTTCGGGCTCTTATTGCGAGAGAGAAAAGAAGGCTGCTCAGCAGTGTTGCGAGAACCCGGGGCGGGTGTTCCAGCTTCTCGGCATCGGCTCTATATCTCGTGATGACGATCTCCTCCAACGCACTGTCGAGCGAGGCGATAAAGCTTGTCAAAATATGCCGTATCTGTCCCGTGTGCGCACATGCTGGCAATGCCGTCCCGATCAAAAGGCAACCTTGGGAAAGTGCGCCCTGTTTCGAGTAAGATTCTGCGGCACCATGCAAGAACGCCCTTACCCCTTTCTGCAAAGTCTTCTCGCCCTCGAACGCAGCCTTGGCGAGGGCAAGCGCCTGGCCGGTGTAATTGTCCAGAACCCGTTCAAAAAGAGCCCCCTTGTCCCCGAACGTATTATAGAGGCTGGGCTTTGAAAGGCCTACTTCCCTGGCCAAAAGCTCATAGCTGACCGCCTCGAATCCCCGATCCAGAAACACCCCGGCCGCATGAGCGACGACGGCCTGTTCATCAAAAGCGCGGGGTCTACCACGCGCGGGCTTGTTGATTTTATCCGACAACGTACATAATCCTTGACGGCCCCATTTCTGGTATTGTACGTGAAAGTATAAAATAATCAACCTGGAAGGATTCGCCATGTTCGGACGCAAATCGAAGTTCGCTCTTGCCGGGGTAGCTGTCATTGCAGCTATCGCGGCCTGCCTGTCGATTTTTCAGACGCCAATAAAGGCTCGGGTACTCTCGTTCGCGATGCCACAGACCTATTTCACGCACTTCAACACCATCAAACCCGCGCTCTATCAGGTGTCGGGCTCTGTTTATGCGTTCGAGGCCGGGTTTGCCCGTTCCCTGGTCCTGCGCACCTCGGACGGGGTGGCCGTCTTTGATACGTTTTCAACCAAACATGCGGTTGAGATGAAAGAGGCCATTGAACATGAATTTCCCGGAGAAGAGGTCAGGTGGGTTGTCCATTCCCACAATCACCTTGATCACATTCGCGGCTCAGACCTGTTTGAAGGTGCCCGGGTCATTGGGCATGAAGACCTGAACCAGCTGGTTGGCGACTGGCCCGACGCAGCGCAGTCCGTTGCTTTGACAACGCAATCATTGTCGGGGGATCAAACAATCACCCTGGGCGGTATCGATGTCGAGGCGCTCTATATGCCGTTTTCCCATTCGCACACGATGTATGGTTTCCGTATCCCGTCAGAAGATGTCGTGTTTGCAGCCGACATGATGTTCGTCGACACGGTTCCGCCCTTTGGGTTCCCGGATTTCTACTATCCGGGCTACATCCGGGCTCTGGATCGCCTGATCGACCTTGACGCGGCCCACTATGTTCCGAGCCACGGCTGGCGCGGGGATCGCGACGATCTGATTGCCTTTCGCGAAATGACTGTCGGTTTTCATTCCCTGATCGAAAAAGAGCTTCTGGCGCGTCTCGACCGGGCAGAAGAGGACGCTACTATCGGGGAAATCCTGCGCGTGGCCTATCCGGCGTTGAAGGAGAAATACGGCGACTGGCACGGGTTTGAAGAGATGTTCGTCGCCAAGTTTGGCCGCCACCTGGGTGGGGTATTCCTTGGCTACTGACCTTGTTTTTTGGGGCGGCTCAAATGAGTGGCCGCCCGACCCTGGACTTTCGATATCGTCAGACGTTTTTTCCCCAACCCTTGGTTGCCATATTAACCCGGATTATTCACCGGAAGTCGCCAAAAGACTCTCTGAGCTGTGGTAAGATGATGTTATCATGGCAATATTCGGTTTGGCCACGCGTTCCAGCGCCGGACAAAAAATGTCCGGGGGCAAACTGGGTTTTCTCAATG
>JAAELR010000271.1 GCA_024226455.1 Paracoccaceae bacterium | reverse complement strand
GAAGCCGTTATCAGTGCCTCCAACCTGCATAAACGCGTCGTCAGCCCGGCGGGAGAGTTGAACCTGCTGCACGGGGTGGAATTGAGCATTGCGCCGGGTGACACGGTCGCGATAGTCGGTGCTTCCGGGGCCGGCAAATCAACCCTGCTGGGCCTGTTGGCGGGGCTGGACTCTCCCACCGAGGGACGGGTTTGTATCGACGGAGAGGATCTTTTCGCGCTGAACGAGGATGGGCGAGCCCGCTTGCGGGGTGAAAAGGTGGGTTTCGTGTTCCAGGCATTCCAGCTGTTGCCGAACCTGACCGCGCTCGAAAACGTGATGCTGCCGCTTGAGTTGGCGGGGCGCCACGACGCCGGGCAGGTTGCCGCTGGGGTGCTCGAACGCGTGGGACTGGATGGCCGGTTCGACCACTATCCGAAGCAGCTTTCCGGCGGCGAACAGCAGCGGGTTGCAATTGCGCGCGCCTTCGCACCTCACCCCAGGGTGCTGTTCGCCGACGAACCCACCGGCAACCTCGACCGCCGCACCGGCGAGCGTATCATCGACCTGCTGTTCCAGCTCAATGCGGAGCAGGGTACTACCCTGGTGCTGGTTACCCACGACGTTCACCTGGCGGCGCGCTGCCGGCGCCAACTGGAACTGGACGAAGGCAAGCTGGTTTCATGAACATTTTTCGCCTCGCGTTACGCCAGCTGCGTCGGGAGTGGCGCGCGGGCGAGTTGACGATACTGGCAGCGGCGCTTGTCATCGCCGTCGCCAGCGTCGCTTCGGTCAACTTCTTTACCAGCCGCATCCACCAGGCGCTCAGCGGTCAGGCGAGTGACCTGCTGGGTGCGGACCTGGTATTCATTTCCGCGAGCCCGGTCGGCGAGGCGAGGTCCACGCGCGCGGATCAACTCGGCCTGGCCAGGGCGATGACGGTGGAGTTACCGACCACGGTCCAGGCCGGCGAGCGCAACCAGCTTGCCGCGATCAAGGCGGTGGATTCGAATTACCCGTTGCGTGGTTCCAATCGCATCTCTCCGCGGTTGTTTGCGCCCGATGCGGCGGCGGAAGGCGGACCTATGCCGGGCGCAGCCTGGGCCGGCAGCAGGTTGCTGACCATCCTCGGAATCGATGTCGGCGACCACATCCAGGTCGGCAATGCCAGCCTCAGGGTGGAAGCGGTGCTGGTCAGCGAACCCGATCAATCCGAAGGCGTTTTACTCAACATCGCGCCACGCCTGTTGATGCATACCCACGACCTGGCGCGCACCGGCCTGGTGCGTCCCGCTAACCCGGTGGTTCACCGCTTGCTGCTCGCCGGCGCCGGCGACGCAATTGCCCGACTGCGCCATGAGTGGGAGCCCGGGCTGGCGCCGGGAGAATCGCTGCAGGATATTCAGGATGCCCGGCCCGAGATTCGCTCGGCACTGAAACGCGGAGAGAGCTTCCTCGCGCTAGCGGCGCTGGTCAGCGTCATGCTGGCCGCGGCAGCGGTGGCAATGGCGACCCGACGCTACATTACCCGCCAACTGGACGACTGCGCCATCATGCGTTGTCTGGGGGCCGAGCAGGGCACGATCCTGCGGATCTACCTGATCCAGATGCTTACCCTGGGTTTGCTTGCCAGCGTGCTCGGCATCGCCGTCGGTTACCTGGCCCAGTGGGGGCTTATGGCCCTGCTGGCGCCACTGGCGGGAATCAGTTTACCGGCTCCCAGCCTGTGGCCGGTAATACTGGGCCTGGTTACCGGCATGGCCACGCTGCTGGGTTTCGCCACGCCGCCCATCTTGCAGCTGAGAAATGTTCCCACCCTGCGGGTACTGCGCCGCGACCTGGGCGGACTGCAGACCCGGACCCTCTCGGCCTACGGGATCGGTATTCTTGCTTTTACCCTGCTGGTTTTTTTCCAGGCCAACAGTCCGGGGATGGCGATCGCAATTCTCGCCGGCCTGGCGCTGATCCTGCTGCTGCTGGCGCTGGTGGCCGGCGGCCTGCTTCTCGTTTTGCGCCCACTGCATAAAAAGGGCGGAACCGCGTGGCGCTTCGGGCTGGTTAATATCTCCCGGCGATCGGGCCACAGCCTGGTACAGATGGTCGGTTTCGGTGTCGGCCTGATGGCCCTGTTACTGCTGGCGGTGGTGCGCACGGACTTGATCGGCGCATGGGAAGACCGCCTGCCTGCCGATGTGCCCAACCGCTTCCTGATCAATATCCAGGCTGAGCAACTGGACGCGGTGCGCCGGTTCCTGCGTGCCGAGCAGGTGGAACCGCCATTGATTTATCCCCTGGTCCGGGCGCGCCTGACCGAAATAAACGGAAATCCGGTATCGGCACAGGACTTTGGCAGCGCGCGCGCCAAACGCCTGGTAAAACGCGAGTTCAACCTGTCCTGGGCGAGCGAGTTACAGGCGGGCAACGAAGTTGTCGACGGACGCTGGTGGCAACCCGAAGATCATGGGCGGGCGCTGATATCGGTGGAGCAGAGCCTGGCGCGGGAATTGGGTCTGAGCCTCGGGGATCGCCTGACCTACGATATCGCCGGGCAGCGTTTCAGCGCCGAGATCAGCAGCCTGCGCAAGGTTGACTGGGAGAGCTTCAAGGCCAATTTTTTCGTGGTTGCGCCTCCTGGTCTGCTGGATCGATTCCCGGTGAACTACATCACCGGGTTTTACCTGCCACAGGAGAGGTTTGGCGTACTCGACAAGTTGGTGCGGCATTTTCCGAACATTACGCTGCTGGACGTGGCGGCCATTCTCGATGAGGTGCGCGACATCATCGAGCGCGTCGTCGTCGCGGTAGAGTATGTGTTTCTGTTCACCGTGCTCGCCGGTTTGATGGTCATGTATGCCGCGATCCATTCCACCCTGGACGATCGCATCCGCGAGGCCGCGGTG
>JAAELR010000270.1 GCA_024226455.1 Paracoccaceae bacterium | reverse complement strand
TCCGTTCTTTTCGAACTACCGCCCGCAGTTCTACTTCCGGACGACGGACGTGACCGGCTCGGTGGCGCTGCCCGAGGGCACCGAGATGGTGATGCCTGGCGACAACATCTCGTTCGAGGCGGAACTGATCGCGCCGATCGCATTGGAAGAGGGCCTGCGCTTCGCCATCCGCGAAGGCGGCCGCACCGTCGGCTCTGGCGTGGTTGCAAAGATCGTCGAGTAAGAGGCGGGGGTGCGTGCAAGCATGCACCCAGCGGCCAATCGGTAGGGTGCGTGCTCTCGCGCACCTTTGACAAACGGTTCGAAGAGGAGCGCCTGGCGCGCCCCTCCTCTCAATCGCAAAGGAACAGGACATGGCCATTCAAAGCCAGAACATCCGGATCCGCCTCAAGGCGTTCGATTACCGCGTGCTGGACGCCAGCACTCAGGAAATCGTCAACACCGCCAAGCGGACCGGCGCCCAGGTGCGCGGGCCCATCCCGCTGCCCAACAAGATCGAGAAATTCACGGTCTTGCGTGGCCCCCATATCGACAAAAAGAGCCGCGACCAGTGGGAGATTCGCACCCACAAGCGCCTTCTCGATATCATCGACCCGACCCCGCAGACCGTGGACGCGCTTATGAAGCTCGACCTCGCCGCCGGCGTCGACGTCCAGATTTCGGTTTAAGGGAGTGACAGTGATGTTGCGCTCTGGAGTGATCGCAAAGAAGGTCGGGATGACCCGGCTCTTCATGGAGGACGGGAAGCAGATCCCCGTGACCGTTCTTCAGTTGGAAAACCTGCAGGTGGTGGCCCAGCGGACCGCTGACAGGGATGGCTACACCGCCGTTCAACTCGGCGCCGGTTCGGCCCGTGCCAAGCGGACCTCGCAAGCCCTGCGCGGCCACTTCGCCACGGCGAAGGTGGAACCCAAACGCAAGGTGGCAGAATTCCGTGTCGCGCCCGAGAACATGATAGGTGTGGGCGAGGAGATTACTGCCGACCACTATTTCGCGGGTCAGTTCGTGGACGTCAGCGGCACCTCTATCGGCAAAGGTTTTGCCGGTGCCATGAAACGGCACAATTTCAGCGGTCTGCGCGCTACGCACGGCGTGTCGATCAGCCATCGTTCGCATGGTTCCACCGGTCAGTGTCAGGACCCCGGCAAGGTGTTCAAGGGCAAGAAGATGGCCGGTCACATGGGCGCTGCCCGTGTCACCACGCAGAACCTGCAGGTCGTCAGAACCGATGCCGACCGTGGCCTGATCATGGTCAAGGGCGCCGTTCCCGGCTCTAAGGGCGGCTGGGTGACGATCAAGGACGCGGTCAAGAAACCGTTCCCGTCCGAGGCCGCGCTGCCCGCCGCTCTGCGTTCGGCAGCCGCTCCGGCTGAAGAAGCCGCTTCTGAAGGAGGCGAGTCAAATGAAAGCTGATGCTATCAAGCTTGACGGCGGCAAGGCCGGCTCGGTCGATCTCGATGACGAGATCTTCGGGCTGGAACCGCGCGCCGATATCCTGCACCGCGTCGTGCGCTGGCAGCGCAACAACGCGCAGGCCGGTACCCACAAGGTCAAGACCCGGTCCGAGACCAGCTACTCGACCAAGAAGATCTACCGCCAGAAAGGCACCGGCGGCGCCCGGCACGGGTCGCGCAATGCGCCGATCTTCCGCGGCGGTGGCATCTATAAGGGGCCGACCCCGCGCAGCCACGGTCACGACCTGACCAAAAAGTTCCGCAAGCTGGGCCTGCGCCACGCGCTTTCGGCCAAGGCCAAGGCTGGCGAACTGGTGGTGCTGGACGCGGCAGAGACCGACGGCAAGACCGGCGCTCTGGCCAAGCAGGTAAAGTCGCTGGGCTGGAAGCGTGCGTTGATCATCGATGGCGCGACCGTCAACGAGGGCTTCGCCAAGGCCGCTGCAAACATCAAGGGGCTCGATGTGCTGCCCTCGATGGGTGCCAATGTCTATGACATCCTGCGCCGTGACACGCTGGTGCTCACCAAGGCGGGTGTCGAAGCTCTGGAGGCTCGATTGAAATGAGTGCCAAGGCGAAACATTACGATGTGATCCGGAAGCCGGTGATCACCGAAAAGGCCACTATGGCGTCGGAGTCGGGCGCGGTGGTGTTCGAGGTGGCCATCGGGGCCAACAAGCCGCAGATCAAGGAGGCGGTCGAAGAGTTGTTTGGCGTCAAGGTGAAGGCGGTCAACACCACCATCACCAAGGGCAAGGCCAAGCGTTTCCGCGGACAGTTGGGCAAGCGCAAGGACGTGAAAAAGGCCTATGTGACGCTCGAAGAGGGCAACACGATCGACGTGACGACCGGGCTGTAAGACGACCCGACACGAGAATTGGAAAGGCCCTCGCAATTGCGGGGGCCCTTTTTGTGTAATTACTCACCCCCCCTGCGTGCGTCCTTGCGCTCGCTCAGGATCTCTGAATCTATGGGGCCATGGATCGAGACACCCTTAAGAAGTTGAGCAAGGACGAGCTTGTTGAGGCTTACCTGGAACTACAGTCCAAAATGGGC
>JAAELR010000269.1 GCA_024226455.1 Paracoccaceae bacterium | reverse complement strand
GTGCGTGAGGAGATCAAAGTGGTGGAGGCGGACTTGGTGCGCGCGCGCGAACAGCTGGCCGCCCTGGTGATGCGCAGTCAGGTCGGAGGGCGTTTCGTGGTTCCCAACGTCTCCGATCTGCCGGGCCGTTTCCTGCGGCGCGGCGAGCTGGCTGCTTACATTACCGAACCTGCGAAAGTCGACGTACGCGCAGTGGTGGGACAGGACGCCATCGGCATGGTGAGGAACCGTACCCGATCGGTGCAACTTCGCACGGCCGACTGGCAGGCCGAAGCGCTGCCCAGCCGCATTATCCGCCAGGTGCCGGCCGCGACCGAACGCCTGCCCTCCCGGGCCTTGGGCAGCGCCGGGGGTGGGGCGATCGCCATCGATCCTCGCGACGGCAGCGGTCTGAAGGTGCTGGAGAAGGTCTTTGTCCTCGATCTGGAGTTTCCGCGGTCGGCGGCGACGGACTATCTGGGCCGCCGTGTCGAGGTCCGTTTCGATCACGAGCCCGAGCCGCTGGCGGTCCAGTGGTACCGCTCGCTGCGCCAGCTGTTCCTGTCCCACTTCGGCGTCTGATGACCGGAAACC
>JAAELR010000268.1 GCA_024226455.1 Paracoccaceae bacterium | reverse complement strand
TCCGTTCTTTTCGAACTACCGCCCGCAGTTCTACTTCCGGACGACGGACGTGACCGGCTCGGTGGCGCTGCCCGAGGGCACCGAGATGGTGATGCCTGGCGACAACATCTCGTTCGAGGCGGAACTGATCGCGCCGATCGCGATGGAAGAGGGCCTGCGCTTCGCCATCCGCGAAGGCGGCCGCACCGTCGGCTCTGGCGTGGTTGCAAAGATCGTCGAGTAAGAGGCCGGGGTGCGTGCAACGAGCCGCACTTTGCGGGCAACAAACGGGGCTCCCGGCTGAAAGCCCCGGAGGTGAGAAAACGACAAACGGCGGCGCTCGGGCGCGGCCGTTGCTGTCTTGCGGGCTCCGAAGGCGAGACCTTGTGGGAATCGCCCCGACGTCGCTGGCGCCTGGACCAACGGTTGACGATGGTCTTGATCCGCAGAGTTTTCTGGCCTTCCGACCCGTCCAATGAGGTTCTGTGAAAACCACCCTTGATTCTGGGCGCAACCTGCCGTACCCCAACACCCGGCCTTAGGGGTGTAGCTCAGTTGGTAGAGCATCGGTCTCCAAAACCGAGGGTCGCGGGTTCAAGCCCTGCCGCCCCTGCCAAGGCCAAAACATTAAACCCGGGATCGGCAGATCGCCTGCCCGATGATGCGCCCATCGTTGCCGACTCAATTGCTACCTTTTCCTGCGCTGTGCCGTCCGGGCGAACCGGGGTTACACCGACATCTGGATTTCCGGGCGCAAGGTCAACGCCGGTCAGAGCGATGGTTGCCGGTTTCGAACCAGGGAAGTCGATCTCGCAACCCCTTGCGGGTTCATTTGATCCCTCCGAAAACAGTTGTTGTTTGGCACCTCCTCGCAACGCGGAATGAGTCGAGTGGGCAACCTTTGGAAGGCTCACACCTGGTCACCCGGAACCTGGGATTTGAAAAAGAAGCCAGACTATGCCACGCTCACCCCATAAACATTGGCATCCGGGAAATTGCGGATGGGTAACAAATGGGAGGGAGCGATGCTAAATCGCACAATTCTGACCGCCATCGGCGGTATGGCTATCGCTCTGGCAATGGTGGGAGAGGTTGGCGCCTGGACGAAAAACATCGGCGAGAATCAAGACGTGAACACCGTCTGCAAATTCGAGCCAGGCGCTCAATGTACCGGAGCGGTGCGCATTGGCGCCAACATGGCGGGCGTCGATATGCAAGACGCCTCCATGACTACGATGCGCCTGGATCGGGCAGACCTGACGCGGGTGAACTTTTCGGGCGCCATATTGCAGCTATCCAGCCTTGAGGGGGCCAACCTCACCCTGGCCAATCTGGAGCGTGCTCATCTGCATGCCGTCAATCTGCGCGGCGCGAATCTGACGCTGGCCAATCTGTCCAGGGCAAACCTGCTGGATGCCGATCTGCGTGGGGCAAATCTGCTGGGTGCCAATCTCACCGGTGCGATCCTGATCCAGGCCAATCTGGAAAACGCCACATGGACCGACGGGCGCATCTGTGCCGAAGGTTCTGTTGGAAAATGCCGTTAGGTCATTGGCCCAGAACCCCGCATCGCACTTGCAGAGGTCGTCTGTGGGTGATGGTGGGCCTTCTGCTTGCCAACCTGATCGCAACCGCATCCTTCGCGGCCGCAACCTCGCCGGATGGTGAGTATTCCGTGGTGGCGATCCGCCGCGCCAGCGATGTCGCGGCAGGCCCGGACGACCCAAGCCTTGCTGGTGCCGTTATCGGCAGCAGGGTCGCCTTTGGCGCCGAATTGCTCTGGCTGCACGGTAAAACCTGCACAAACTGGTCGGTCACCGAAAGCACCGACCCCGTCGCCACGGTCGGCGACCCGATCATTTCCGATACGCAAGTCACCGCCGCCCGGCTCAACGCGGCACTGCCGGACCACCGGGTCAACCGCCACCTGCGGCTTGTGTGCGGGCAAGAGACCATGGGTGTCCTGCTTCAGGTCGACCAGCGAGTTCTGGTTGTCCCCAGCCCCTCCGGCGCCAGCTATCTGATCCTGGAGCGCCGGGTTGGCCGGGCGGCGGCGATGACCATCGAAGAGGCGCTGACCTCGGCAAAGCTCTATGACGGTCCGATCACCGGCCACATGGGCCCGGCCGCGCGCCGTGGTGCTGCGTTGTTCGCAGGCCGTCTCGGCGCCGAATTCGACTTTCTGGGCGCTCCGATCACCGAGAACATGGCCGAGGCGCTCGGCGTGCATGACCTTCTGCCGCGTGAGCCCGTGGCCGAGGACAATGGCGGACACCAGCTGATAAAGACGATCTTCAACGGCCCGGTGGCGGCGCATTTCCTGGGTGATCCGGACCCGCTCTTTGCCGCCACATACGGCGTCAGGGCGCTCGAATTCAGTTTCGAGGGTGACCCGCAGCGTTTCCCTTTCCGGCCCAGGGGCACGCTCTACTACTCGGACTGGTATTTTGACGCTCTCTATTCGCCGGGTTCGGACTATGTTCTGCTGCTGCAGGACCGCTTCGGTCCGTATCACCTGGTGCGCACCGGGAACCTCAAACCCTATCTGCTGGGCGAGGCCGGCGCGGATTTCATCGTCGGGCGACCGGGCTCGCCGGACTTGCCAGCTGCGGTCCACGCCGAGGCGCATTGGCTGTCGCCAGAGGCGGTGCAGTTCACGGCCACATGCTGCGGCACGACAGAGCTTCACCGGCACTATCTTGCTATCCCCGCCATGACCGGATCACCGCAGAGCGCAGCACTTGCCGCCCTGCGCCCCGGATTGCCGACAGGGCCCGATGCGTCACCCAATCCCGCCAATGACGGCTGGCCGGCGACACTGCGACGGCTTGCCAAGTTGAACGCCACGGCGCGGCAGATGCCGGGGCAGTGGACCGAAGGCAACATCGCCCTGGGCGCCGACCCACAGCAGTACCAGCCGTCAGAGCCCGAACTAATCGCCGCCAGCTATGGCGACATGCTGATCGCCATGCTTTCCGGTATGGATCCCGCAGCGCGCGCGGATGCCCTTCGCAGCACCGAACATGGTGGGCCTCTGCGCTATACAAGGTTCGATACCCGCGAGGTCAAGGTGATGGGCAGCGGTCTTTACCACTACGCCTCGGCGCCGCAATTCATCACTGTCGAACTTGGCACAGGGCGCTAGGTTCCACACGCGACCCCCCGCGAAATCCGGCTAGCCCGATCCTGATCACCGACCCATACGGGATGGTGGGCGGGGCGACGCTCTGCAAGAGCGAGCGTCGTCCATCATCCTTACCTACCCTTCCAGACCGGGTCGCGCTTTTCGGCAAAGGCACGGGCACCTTCGATCTGGTCTTCCGAGTTGTACAGTGTCTCGACCGTAGCAAACTGGCTCCTGGTGATCCGGTTCATCGCATCCTGGAACTTCAAGTCCTCGGCCTCGCGCACAATCTCCTTGAGCGCGGCATAGACCAGCGGCGGGCCCGCGGCCAGCGTGTCGGCCATGTCGCGCGCCCTGGCCATCAACTGATCGCCCGGGTGGATCTGGTTGATCAGACCCCAACGCGCCGCCTCTTCGGCGTCGATCCATCGCCCGGTCATCAGCATCTCCATGGCGATGTGATAGGGGATGCGTTTGGGCAGCTTCACACTGGCCGCGTCCGCCACCGTGCCAGAGCGCAGTTCGGGCAGGGCAAATGTGGCATGCTCGGCGGCCAGGATGATGTCGGCACTCAACGCCCACTCCAACCCACCGCCGCAGCAGATGCCGTTCACCGCCGCGATCACCGGCTTGTTCAGCCCGCGCAACTCCTGCAGCCCGCCGAAGCCACCTTTGCCGTAATCGCCATCCACCGCGTCGCCGTCGGCAGCGGCCTTCAGGTCCCAGCCGGGACAAAAAAACTTGTCGCCCGCCGCAGTGATGATCGCCACACGCATCTCCGGGTCGTCGCGGAACCCGGTGAACAGCTCGCCCAAAAGCCGGCTGGTGGCCAGATCCAGGGCATTGGCCCTGGGCCGGTCGAGCGTAACCTCCAGCACGCCGCCACGGCGCTCGGTCCTGATCGGTGTTTCGGTCATGTCGTCTCCTTCAGACGGATCAACGCATCCACGGCAATGGCGCCGGTTGGCGTACAGAGCAGTGGGTTTATCTCGACCTCGTCGGCGGTGCCGGCATTGGCCGTCACGTAATCCTGCACCGCCAGAACGGCGCTGACAATCGCAGAACGGTCGGCCGCCGGCGCGCCTCGGTAACCGTCCAGCAGCGGCGCCAGCCGCAGCCGGTCAAGTGCGGCGTCAATTTCGGCGCCGGTAACCGGAAGCAACATCGAGACCGTATCGGCCAGCAACTCTGTCAGGGTCCCACCTGCACCGATGGTCAGGACAAAGCCATGCGCCGGATCGCGCAGCACACCGACCAGCAGCTCGGCCACGGCGTCATCGACCATGACCTCGACAAGGAACGACCCCGCCGCCATTCGTCCCGCGGCGGCGCGGACATCGGCCACACTGCACAGGTTCAGCGCCACCGCACCGGCCTCGGTTTTGTGGGCCACGTGCTCGCCCTTCAACGCCACCGGAAAACCGATCCGGGCAGCGGCCTGCGCCGCCTCTTCACCGGTCGCCGCGCGGTGCGAGGACGGGACCGGCAGACCATGCGCGGCCAGTGCAGCCTTGGCATCGGCCTCGCTCAGCAGGCGCGACGGCCCGTCCGGGCCGGGCAGCAGCAGGGGTTCTGCCACATCCGGCGCGCGCGCCATTCCGGCAGCAACCTCGATAGCCCTCAGCGCGTCGCCCAGCCCGGCAAGCGGCACGATACCGCGTACCATACATACCTCGGCGACCTCTTCGGGCATGGTTTCCGGCAGGCTGGCCAGCAAAGCCATCGGCACGCCGCGCGCCGCCTGCGCCTCGGCCACCGCGTCCACCACGTCGTCCCATTCGGCGGCCTCGCAACGGTCGGCGCGCGGAAAGTCCAGCAGCACACAGCCCAGTGCAAGCCCCGGGTCCATCATGGCGGTAAAGCAGCGCGCCAACGCGGCCCGGTCGCCCCAAATATAGGTGTGATAATCCAGCGGGTTGGCAAGCGCGACCTTTGGCCCGAGTGCGGCGCGCAATTCCGTGCTCTGAGCCCGGTTCAGCGGTGGATAGACCAGATCAAGGCCATGTGCTGCATCCGCCATCAGGCTCGCCTCGCCCCCCGAGCAGGACATAGAGCCGATCCGGTTCGACCCCAGCGGCCCGGTGACATGCATCAGCTTCAGCGCCTCCAGCAATTCCGCCAGCCCATCCACCTGTCCGATGCCAAGACGCCAAAACAGCGCCCGCGACCCTGCCTCGCTGCCAGCCAGCGAGGCGGTGTGCGACACTGTGGCGACGCGCGCCTGATCCGAGGCGCCGGCCTTCAGCACGACGATAGGCTTGCCCAGATGCCGGGCGGTCGCGGCCATGGCCTCGAACCGGCGCAGATCGCCGACACCCTCGATATGCAGCCCCAGCGCGGTCACCCGCGGGTCTTGCAGCAGCGCCGAACCGATGCCGGCAAGATCGGTCTGGGCCTGGTTGCCGGCGGTCACCAGATAGGCCAGCGGCAGCCCGCGGCGCTGCATGGTGAGGTTGAGCGCGATATTCGAGGACTGCGTCACCAGCGCCACACCGCGCTCGACCCGGGTCATGCCATGCTGATCGGGCCACAGCGCCGCACCGTCCAGCCCGTTGATGAAGCCATAGCAGTTGGGGCCGAGAATCGGCATCTCTCCGGCCGCGTCCAGCAGTGCCGCCTGCATGTCGTCGCCGTCGCCGGTTTCCGCCACCGCCTCGCGAAACCCGCTGGCAAAGCACACCGCACCACCGGCACCGCGCATCGCCAGCAGGCGTACAGCAGTGATGGTGATCTCGCGGTTGACGCCGATAAACGCGGCGTCGGGCGCGCGCGGCAGGTCCTCGATATGCGGCACCGCCGCCAGACCGCCGATCTCGGGTTTCAAGGGATGCACCGGCCAGATATCCCCCGCAAACCCGATCTTGCGGCATTCGCGGATCACATTGGCGCACCACGCCCCGCCACCGATCACGGCGATGGACCGTGGCCGCAGCAGGCGGTCGAGGCCGCCCGTCACCGGCCATCCCCGGCAAGTCCCGCCAACCCGGGAATGGCCAGAAAAAGCAGGGGCCGTTTTTGGCCTGATCCGGCATGCTCGGGGCTTTCGGTCCCAACTGCCGGTCCAGCCCCCTGATCCGTTCCCGAAAGCAGGGGGCCTTCTCCGGTTGCGGTCATCGGCGTCCCCGCCTGTACCGCATGACGATATTCTGGCATCAAGGTTAACCGTTCATTGCTTCTCTGGTTTTCAAATATCCCGGGGGGTCCCCGGAGGGCTGGCCCCCCGGGGCCGGTCGCCGCGCGCATCGCGCGGCGACCGGCGAAACTCTCATGCACCCAGCGGCCGGAACAGGTTGCGGCTAATGATGTGGCGCTGGATCTCGGACGTGCCGTCCCAGATCCGTTCCACCCGGGCATCGCGCCAGAACCGCTCGATAGGGAAATCGTCCATCAGCCCCATGCCGCCGAAGATCTGCAGCGTCGTGTCGGTGACCCGTGCCAGCATCTCACTGGCATAGAGCTTGGCGCTGGCGATCTCTCGGTTGGCGGGCAAGCCCTGATCGAGCCGCCAGGCGCCCGCCAGCGTCAGCCAGTCGGCGGCATCGATCTCGGTGATCATGTCGGCGACCTGGAAACTGACGCCCTGGAACCTGGCAATCGCCTGGCCGAACTGCTTGCGTTCCGCCGCGTAGTGCAGCGCATAGTCGAAACAGCGCCGCGCCCGGCCCACACAGAACGCCGCCACCGTCAATCGCGTGGCATATAGCCACTCGTTCATCACCGCAAAACCACCATCGACCTCGCCCAGCACCTGAGCGTCTGGCAGGCGGCAATCGTCGAAGCTGAGCACGCAGTTCTTATAGCCCTTGTGGCTGACAGAGCTGTAGCCTTCGCGCACCTGGAACCCCGGATGGCCGCGATCCACAAGAAAACAGGTTATGCGCTTTTTCGGGCCCTTGGGCGTATCATCTACACCGGTCGCCACGAACACGATGAAGAAATCGGCGTGCTCGGCGCCAGAGATGAAATGCTTCGACCCGTTCACCACCCAGTCGCCGCCGTCGCGCACGGCCTGGCATTTCATGCCGCGCACGTCGGAACCGGCATCGGGTTCGGTCATCGCCAGCGCATCCATCCGGTCGCCACCCACCGCCGGCAGCAGGTAGCGTTCGCGCTGCTCGTCCTTGCAGGCCATCAGGATGTTTTGCGGTCGGCCAAAGAAATGCGTCAGCGCCATAGAGCCGCGGCCAAGCTCGCGTTCGACCAGCGTGAAATCGAGATGGCTCAGCCCGGCACCGCCCGCTTGCACGGGGAAGTTGCAAGCATAGAAACCCAGGTCGATCACCTTGCGCTTGATCTCTTCTCCCAGCCCGTGCGGCACCCGGCCGGTTCGCTCGACCTCAGCCTCATGCGGATAGATCTCTTTCTCGACAAAGCTGCGCACTGTCGAGACGATCATCTCCTGCTCCTCACTCAACCCGAAATGCATCGCAGCCTCCTTGCTTTCACAAATGGCGTAGCGCTAGTTTCGGTCAAAATCCATGCGGATCTGGTATTGATTCATGCAGAAATCGAAAGAAACATCACAGCGGCGAAACTTTGCCATGCTGCTGTTCGACGGCTTCTCGAATCTTTGCCTGGCCAACGCAGTCGAGCCATTGCGCGCCGCCAACATGTTGTCGCGCCGGGCTCTTTACAGCTGGCGGTTCCTGGGCATGGCGCCCGGAACAGTCCTGTCGTCAAGCGGGCTGCCGGTGCAGCCCGGCGCCTTGTCCGGCCATGAGGGCGGCGATTACCTCTTTGTCATGCCCAGCTACGGCCACCGGCAGCACGACACCGCGGACGCCCGGCGTCTGCTGCGCCGCGCCGCGCCGCGCTATGCCACCCTGGCCGGGCTGGATACGGGCAGTTGGCTGCTGGCTGCGGCAGGGCTGCTGGACGGATACCGCGCCACGTCGCATTGGGACATCCTGTCGGCGCTGGCCGAGAGTTTTCCCGAGGTCGAGGTAACCGACGACCGGTTCGTCATGGACGGGTGCAGGGCCAGCTGCGGCGGGGCGACCACAACGCTGGAACTGATGCTGGAACTGATCGAGCGGCACCACGGCGCCACGCTGGCGCTGGAGGTGGCGGCATTGTTCATGTTCGGCGAGCGCGATCCGCGCATCGACCCCGGGCGCCTGATCCCGCGGCATCGCACCGTGAAGGCGGCGGCGGCGTTGATGCGGCGGCATGTGGAGGAACCGCTGACCATCGGCGAGATCGCCCGCGGCGTCGGCGTCGGGCAGCGCACGCTGGAGGCCGCGTTCCGGGCCCATGCGGGCCAAAGCCCGTCCCGCCTCTATCGCGGCATAAGGCTGGCCGAGGCGCGCCGTCGGCTGGAGCAAACCTGCGAAAGCGTCTCGGAGATTGCCAGCCGATGCGGCTATGGCGACCCCACGGCAATGGCGCGCGCTTTCAAGACCGAATTCGGATCGGCCCCGACCGCAATCCGCCGCGCGGCGCTGAATGCGGACCGGGTCATCACGGGCAGCTGACCGGTTTGCCGGGAATGCCGGAAGTGCGTTGTCACCTGAGGCCCGGCGGCACAGACGGGCGGCAGACTGGCGTCCCCGGTGCCCGAAGGTCGGGGCGGCAAGGTTGCCAATTGCTTTCGTTTTTGGATAGGCTCGAAAGAAATGCACGCTGGAGCGAAAGAAATGAGGGGATCCCGGAACACGCAGGCCCGGCAGCAAGCGATTCTGAAGCACCTGAAACAGACCGGTCGGGCGCTGGTTGACGATCTCGCCAACCTGCTTGGTGCGACACCGCAGACCATCCGCAAGGATCTGACCTCGCTGGCCGACAACAATCAGATTATCCGCTTTCACGGTGGTGCCGCGCTGGTGGCGGGGACCGAGTACACCAATTTCGACGCCCGCGCCGAGATCTCACGCGAAGAGAAGGACGCCATCGGTCGCCTTGTGGCGGCAGAGATTCCCAACTTTGCCAGCGTGATCCTCAATGGCGGTACCACCACAGCCGCGGCGGCGGCGCATCTGGACTTTCACTCCGGGCTCAAGGTGGTTACGGACTCGGTCTATCTGGCCAATATTTTAAGGCGAAACATTGGCGTGGAAGTCATGGTTCCGGGGGGTATCGTGCGCGCCTCGGACGGGGCGATTCTGGGCGAAAGCGCGGTGGATTTCATCCGTCAGTTTCGCGCTGACATAGCGGTGATAGGCGCCGCCGCCATCGCGCCGGACGGGGCCTTGATGGATTACGATCTGCGCGAAGCCTCTGTCACCCGGGCGATCATCGCCAGCGCCCGGAACGTCGTGCTGGCCGCCGACAGCAGCAAGTTCGGCCGCATGGCCCCGGTGTGTTTCGCCCGGCTGGATCAGATCGACAGCCTGGCAACCGATCCGGACTGTCCTGACGCCCTGCGCACCTTATGCGACGACAACGGCGTACGGCTGCTGCCGTGAGACCGGGCACAACCGGCTTGACGAACGAGTTCGAATTAGTATCATTTCGAAAATAACGGACCTGAAAACGCGCAAAACGAATCGCGAACGGGTCGTCACACCGGGAGGAGATTTGGCGATTGCTGGTATTGTTGCGCCCTGTCGCGTTTCTCAACACCCATGCCCTGCGGCTGTGCAGACAGCTCGCCTGGATTGCGCTGGCGCTGATGGTCATGGTGATCCTGACGCAGGTGGTGTTTCGCTACATCTTCAACAACGCCTTGGCCTGGCCGGATGAGGCCGCCAGGTTCCTGATGCTGTGGATGGTTGGCCTGATGGCGCCATCGGCATTTCGCTGGAACGGCTTTGTCGCCATCGACATGCTGCCGCGCGCCCTGCCCCGGGCGTCCGGGCTGATCCTGACCCTGCTGCTGCTGCTGCTGTCGCTGGCGGTGATGCTGGCGGCTGTGGGGCACGGCTACAAGCATACGTTCGGATTTGGCGGCCGGTTTGACAGCTCTTCCCTGCGGCTGCCGCTGGACTGGTTCGGGATGGACACCGTCAAACTGAAGCTGCGCTACATGTACGCCTCGCTGTTCGTCTGCATTCTGTTGCTGATCTCGGTGAATGTGGAACTTGTCCTGCGCACCCTGATAACGCTGGTGCGGCCCGAGGCAGAGCTGCCCGGCGATGACGCGCCCGACGACATGGTGGGGGCCGACTGATGCTTGCCTTCTTCCTGCCGCTGTTTCTGCTCTTCCTGCTGGTCGGCCTGCCGGTGGTCTTTGCTCTGCTGCTGTCGCCGGGGCTTTTGTTGTGGCTGAACGGACAGGAACGCGACATCGCCCTGCTTTACCGCAATGTCTACAACGGCATGGACAGTTTCCCGCTGATGGCGCTGCCGTTCTTCGTGCTGGCCGGAGAATTGATGAACAAGGGCGGCATCACCACCCGTCTGGTCGAGTTCAGCCAGGCGCTGATGGGGCACTTCCGCGGCGGGCTGGCGCATGTGAACATCCTGTCGTCGATGCTGTTCGCCGGGCTTTCAGGGTCGGCGGTGGCGGACACGTCGGCATTGGGCTCGACGCTGATCCCGGCGATGGAAAAGAACGGTTACACACGCAAATTCGCCGCCGCCGTGACCGCCGCAAGCTCTGTGATCGGGCCGATCATCCCGCCTTCGGGCATCATGATCATCTATGCCTATGTGATGGGCGAAAGCGTGGCGGCCCTTTTTCTGGCCGGCATCGTGCCGGGGGTTCTGGTGGGTGTCGGGCTGATGGTCGTGGTGCGCCTGATGGCCGACCGCTATGACCTGCCCAAGGCAGAGCGGATCGTGACGCCGGACCAGACCATATCGGCGCTGGAAGGCTACGTGTCCTTCGCCCTGGCGCGGATCAACCTGGCCGGCATCCTGATGGTGCTCTATGCCGGTGTTTCGGCGCTGATCCGCGCCGTATCGGGCGTCGAGATCAGCCTGAACGGCTGGCTGGTCTTTGTAATCTTCCTGCCTGTGGCTCACCTGCTTTTGATGCGGTTGCGCGGGATGGTGTCTGCCGATTTTCGCGTCATCTGCAAAAAGGCGGTCGCGCCCCTGCAGACCCCGGTGATCATCCTTGGCGGTATCCTGATCGGTATCTTCACCCCGACCGAGGCCTCTGCCATCGCGGTTGCCTACGCGCTGCTGGTGTCGTTCCTGATCCTGCGCTCTATGCGGATGAGCGATCTGCCCGCGATCCTGATCAAGGCCGCGCTTTCATCGTCGACCGTGCTGCTGCTGGTCGGCGCCGCGGTTGCCTTCAAGACCGTCGTCAGTCTCAGCCACGCGCCCGAACAGATGGCAGAGTTCATGCTGGGGCTAAGTAACAACCCGCTGGTGCTGCTGTTCCTGATCAACCTTCTGCTGTTCGTCGTCGGCATGTTCCTGGACGCCGGACCGGCGATCATCATCCTGGGCCCGATCCTGGGGCCGATCTTCGTCGATCTCGGTGTGCATCCGGTGCATTTCGCGATCATTATGTCGGTCAACCTGACGGTCGGTCTGGCGACCCCCCCCATGGGTCTGGTGCTGTTCGTGGCCTCCTCGGTCTCGGGCGAAAAGGTAGAGACCATATCGCGCGCCATCTTGCCATTTCTCGCGGTCGAGATCGTGGTGATCTTCCTGATCACCTATGTCCCGGCCATTTCCATGACAATTCCGCGCCTGACCGGATTTGTTCAATAATAACAGCGATATAAAGACCAAAACAAGGAGAACACAATGTTCAGGACTACCCTCAAGGCGCTGAGTGCGGTCGCCGTGCTGACGGCGACCACCATCGCCGTGCAGGCGGCGGATTTCACCATCCGCGCCACTGCCAACTCCAACGAGAACGACGAGGATTACGACGGCCTGGTGGTCTTCAAGAACTTCGTCGAGAGCGCCTCGAACGGCGCCATTGCGGTCGATCTGTTCATCGGCACCCAGCTGTGCTCGAAGGGTGCGGAATGCCTGCAGGGCGTGGCCGACGGTTCGATCGACGTCTATATCTCTACCTCTGGAGGAGCCTCTGGCATCTTTCCCTATGTGCAGGTTCTGGATCTGCCCTACCTGATGTCCAGCGACCGTATCGCCGAGGCGGTTCTGGCCGGCGATTTCACCCGCAAGATGCGTAAAATGGCCCTGGCCGACAGCGACGGCATGATCCGTCTGATGACCATCGGCAACACCGGCGGCTGGCGCAACTTTGCCAACACCAAGCACCGCGTGCAGTCACCCGCCGACATGGACGGGCTGAAGATCCGCACCGTGGTCGCCGATCTGCCGCAGGAACTGGTGCGCGCGCTTGGTGCATCGCCGACGCCGATCCCTTGGCCGGAGCTGTTCACCTCGTTCCAGACCGGTGTGGTCGAAGGTTCCAAGAACGGCATCACCGACATCATGGGCATGAAATTCCCCGATGCCGGCCTGCAATATGTCACGCTGGACGGTCACGCCTACATGGGTGCGCTGTGGTGGATGAACAACGCCAAGTTCATGTCGATGCCCGAGGACATGCGCCGAGTGGTGGTTGACGGATTCTCGGCGCTGCAGCAGGCCACCTTCGCCTCGCCCAAGCGCAAGTCGATCCAGGCCTATGCCGATTTCGTTGCCGGTGGCGGCGATCTTTACGTGCCCAGCCCGACCGAAAAGGCGATGTTCGCCGAAGCAGCGGCGCCGGTCTATGACTGGTTCAAGGCCAATATCGACGGCGGCCAGGAAATCTTCGATGCGCTGACCTCGGCCGTCGCCGAAGTCGAAGCAGCACTTGCAGCCGACACGGCGAAAGACATCAACTGATCTTTCGCCTCTCCCGAAGGCCGTTTTCCTAGGGCGGCCTTCGGGACCCCAACGTTACCGGAACGGGTACAGCCAGACCCGGTAGTCATCAATCAGAACATGGGCTTTATCGATTTGTTCGGGCGTCATCTTTTTCACCACTTCCTCTTGGGAAATGGCCGCGTCCGGGTCGCCTCCGATGGCAGACAGGATGTACCAGGTATAAGCCCTGACCAGATCCGGCGCGGGCAGGCCACGGCCGACCTCGTAGTACCATCCGATGCCCGACTGCGCACCGGCATGGCCCTTGAGCGATGCGCGCAGGTACCATTCGAAGGCCCGGACATCGTCACGCTCGACCCCCAGGCCAAGGGCATACATGACGCCGATAAGCTCTTCGGCCTCGGCGTTTCCAGAGCGCGCGGCGGGCAAAAGCTCTTTCATCGCAGCGGGATAGTCCTTGGCGTCCATCAGGTCGCGCGCCGTTTCTATCTCGGCAATCGCCGGGCCGGCGCTGATCATCAGAGCGGCCAAAAGGGCGGGGGCAAAGCGTTTCATCTGGTCTCCATTCTGGCGGCACTTGCGGGCGCGCCCGCGTATGGGAACCCGCTTGCCGAGCCGTTGCAAGCCTCTGATTTCATCGATTTCGATCCGGCGCAGGCCCGACTGGGGCAGTTGTTGTTCTTCGACCCGATCCTGTCGGGCAACCGCAACATCGCCTGCGCCACCTGCCATCATCCCGATCTGGGCAGCGCCGACGGCCTGTCACTTGGGATCGGCGAAGGCGGGCAGGGTCTTGGCCCCGATCGCACCGCGGGCGAGGGCGCAGACCGCATCATCAAGCGCATACCGCGCAACGCGCCCGGCCTTTGGAACCTTGGCGCGCGCGAGGTCGAAACCCTGTTTCACGACGGGCGGGTCTCGGTGTCGGACATTTATGACAACGGGTTCAACTCTCCGGCCCAGGAATGGCTACCGGGCGGGCTGAACTCGCTGCTGGCGGTGCAGGCGCTGTTTCCGATGACCTCACAATTCGAGATGGCGGGCGACCCGAAGGAAAACGAGGTCGCCGGCGCCGTCTATGACCGGATCGACGCGGTCTGGCCGATTCTGGCCAAGCGGGTACGTATCATTCCGGAATATGCCGACATGTTCGCCGCTGCCTTTGACGATGTCAGCGGCCCGATGGACATTTCCATCAGCCATATCGCCAACGCAATCGCCGCATTCGAGGGCCTGGAGTTTCAAAGCTACGACAGCCCATTCGATGCCTTTCTGGCGGGTGATGCGGCGGCAATGGCCCCGGACCAGACGGAGGGGATGCAGTTGTTTTATGGCGATGCCGGATGCAGCAGCTGCCATTCCGGGCCGCTGCTGACCGATCACGGCTTTCACGCGCTGATGTTGCCGCATTTCGGGCCGGGCCGAACCCGGCAATGGGACACCATCGTGCGCGATACAGGGCGGATGGCGGCCTCTGACCGGATCGAAGACGCATACCGGTTTCGCACCCCCAGCCTGCGCAACGTCGCCCTGACCGCGCCTTATGGCCATAACGGCGCCTACGCGACCCTCGAAGGCATGGTGCGCCACCACCTGGACCCCAAGGCGGGCTTTGCCGACTGGCAACCCCATATGGCCGGACTGCCGGATGTGCCCTGGCTTGCGGCGGCGGATTTCCTGCCGCTGGACGACAGCCTGGAACGCGCCCGGCTGAGCGCCAGAACCGATATCGCGCCGGTGGCGCTGACGGATGCCGAGATCGGCCAGCTGGTTGCCTTTCTGCACGCCCTGACGGGGACTGCGTCGGTCAGGGGGCGGCTTGGCCGTCCCGGGCGGGTGCCGAGCGGGCTGGAGGTGCCGCAATGAGCAGTATCCTGTGCGTCGGCGCAACCGTGATCGACTTTGTGTTCCATCTCGACAAGCTGCCATCGCGGGCAGAGAAATACGGCACCGAAACCGCATCCATCGTCGGCGGCGGCTGTGCCGCCAATGCCGCGGTTGCGATATCGCGGCTGGGCGGTTCGGCGGCCCTGGGCGCACAGTTGGGCGACGACCGGATTGGCGATCTGATCCTGTCGGATCTCGGGGCAGAGGGCGTGGACATATCCAACGTGACCCGCACCAAAGGCGCGCGCAGCTCTTTTTCGTCGATCTATGTGGATACCACCGGTGAACGGCAGATCGTGAATTACCGGGGCGAAGGGCTGGTGCTAGAGACCGGCTGGTTCGGCGAGCTGCCCGATATCGGCGCGGTCGCGACCGACACCCGCCGGGTGGACGCGGCAATTGCCGCACTGGACGTCGCCCGGGCACGCGGCGTGCCGGGCATCGTCGACGGAGAGGCGCCGGTCGACCCGGCCATCCTGGCCCCGGCGAGCCATGTTGCCTTTTCCATGCAAGGGCTGACCACGCTGGCGCCCGACACCGATCCGGCGGACCCCGCTGATGCCCTGACCGGGATAGCACGCACGCATGACTGCTGGGCCTGTGTCACCGACGGCGGCAACGGCGTCTGGTTCACCGGCGCCAACGGCGTCGAACATGTTGCGGCCTTCGCGATAGAGCCGCGCGACACGCTGGCCGCGGGCGACGTCTGGCATGGGGCCTTTGCGCTGGCCCTGACCGAAGGCAAGACCGAAGCCGCCGCCATCCGCTTTGCCAATGCCGCCGCGGCGCTAAAATGCATGACGTTCGGAGGCCGGCAGGGATGCCCGTCGCGCGCCGCCGTTGCCAGATACCTGGAGGAGAATACAGCATGACCCTGACCCCCGGCAAGCTTTGGGGCCTGCGCCGCATGGCTGGCGAGAACGGCATATTCAAGATGACGGCGGTCGATCAGCGCCCCCCCATCAAAGGGCCGATCGCGGCGCATCTGGGGGTCGATCAGGCGCCCTGGGATCAGGTGGCAGGGTTCAAGGATCTTCTGATCGAAACGCTGCAGGCGCAAAGCACTGCAATGCTGCTCGACCCGCATTACGCCATCCCGCGCAGCCTAGACCGCCTGTCGCCCGCCAAGGGCTTGGTGGTGACACTCGAAGACAGCCTGTTCACTGAAACGCCGCAGGGGCGGCTTTCCTCCAGTATCGACGCCTGGTCAGTGGCCAAGATCAAACGCATGGGCGGTGACGCGGTCAAGGTGCTGGCCTGGTACCGCCCCGACGCGGGCGACGAGGTGAACCGGGCGCAGCAGGATTATGTCAAACGCATCGGCGAGGACTGCGCGCGCTACGACATTCCGTTCCTGTTCGAGCTGCTGGTATATCCCCTGGCCGCCGACGCTCATCAAACCCGGGAATACGTCGAGATGAATGGCAAGAAAGCCGACGACGTGCTGGGCTCGGTCGAAGAGTTCGCCAGGCCCGACTACGGCGTCGACGTTTTCAAGCTGGAAAGCCCGGTCACCGCCGCCGATGCCGACGGTTCCGCCGAGGTGCAGGCGGTTTTCGACGAAATGGGCAGGCTGGCGGCACGGCCCTGGGTGATGCTGTCGGCCGGAGCAGGCAAGCCGGAATTCCGCGAGGTTCTGAAACACGCCTTCGCCGCCGGTGCGTCCGGGTTTCTCGCCGGGCGCGCCATCTGGCTCGATGCGTTTCAGGCCTATCCCGACTGGGACGCGATCCGCAAGGACCTGGAAACCGGCGCGGTGGACTACATGGCCGAGATATCGGCGATTGCCGACGCTAGGGCCGCGAACTGGACACAGCATCCCTGCTTTGGCGAGGCCGGTGCAGGGTTCACCCCGGCCGATGAGCGCTTTCGTTTCGGCTACGCCGATTTCGGAGACGCTTGAATGAAACTCGGCATCCTTGCCCTGGGCCGCGCCACCTTCGACGTCCCCTTCGCCGAACAAAAGCTGGCCGCCATTCTGGCGGTTCTGGACGCCAGCAGCCACGACATCGCCGGACCCCGCGAGTTGCTGTTCGACGAGGACGCCACCAATGCAGCGATCGGGCAATTGCAGGCCGCCGATATCGACCATGTGCTGATGCTGCAGGTCACATTCACCGATGCCTCGACAGCGGTTGCGGTCGGGGCCGCGTTTGACCAGCCGCTGTCCATATGGGCCGTGCCGGAACCCCGGCTGGGCGGGCGGCTGCGGCTGAACGCCTTTTGCGGGCTCAACCTCGCCTCTCACGCGCTGGCGCTGAACGGGCGGCAATTCGGCTGGCTCTATGCCGATCCGGACCAGAATATCGCCGGCGATCTGGCCGACATGCTGGCCGGCAAACGTCAGTCGGGCAAGATGGACGCATCGGCCCCGCCCCCGGCGAACGCCGCTGGGACGCGCATCGCCAAGGCGGTAAAGGGTCGCCGGATCGCGCGTATCGGCGAACATCCCGTCGGCTTCGACACCTGCGCCTATGACGCAGGCACCGTGCAGGCGCTTGCCGGGGTCAAGGTGGATGCCCTGACGCTGGACGATCTCTTCGACAGCGCCCGCGCGGTTGACGGAACCCGTGCGCAGGCGCTGCGTTCGGTGGCCGAAACGCAGCTGACCGGGCTGGATGAAGTCGCGCCGGATCAACTGGACCGGTCGCTGCGGCTGAAGGCGGGTCTCGACGACCTGCGCGCCCGGGGCGGCTACGACGCCTTCGCAATCCGCTGCTGGCCCGAGACCTTCACCGAATATGGCGGCGCGGTCTGCGGCCCTGCGGCGATGATGGGCGAGGCCCGCGTGCCCTGCGCCTGCGAGGCGGATGTCTATGGCGCGCTGACCCAGCTGATCCTGCAAGAGGCCGCCGGGGAGCCGGTGTTCCTGACCGATCTGGTGGACATGGACGGCGATGACGACACCGGCGTGGTCTGGCATTGCGGCCAGGCGCCGCTGTCGATGTGCGACCCCCAAGTGCAGGCCACGGCGACCACCCACACCAACCGCAAGCAACCGCTGCTCTACCAGTTCCCGCTGAAACCCGGGCCGGTCACCTTCATGCGGATATCGCAAGGCTTCAACCAGCCGAAGATGGTTTTGGCCCATGGCCAGATGCTGCGCCGCCCGATGGCCTTTACCGGCACCTCGGGCACGGTCCGGTTCGAACGCCGTGCCGATACGGTTCTGAGCGATGTTATCGCAAGCGGTCTGGAACATCACATGGCGCTGGCCTATGGCGATCACCGGGATGCTTTGCGCGGTGCCGCCGGTGCGCTGGGGCTGCCCATACTGGAGCTATGACATGACGTTGAGCTACGGCCTGATCGGATCGGGCATGATGGGGCAGGAACATATCCGCAACCTGAACCTGCTGGACGGTTGTCAGGTGGCCGCTATTGCTGACCCCGACGACGCAATGCGCGCGCTTTCGGTCGAAACCTCCGGCGGCACGGCGCGGGGCTATGCCGACTATGGCGACATGCTGGCGGTGGGCGGGCTGGATGCGTTGGTCATCGTCTCGCCCAACGACACCCACCACCGGATCTTGCTGGACATCATGCAAACCGGCCTGCCGATCCTGTGCGAAAAACCGCTCTGCACCACGTCAGCGCACTGCCGCGAGGTTCTGACCGCTTCCCAGAGCCGCGCCGCGCCGGTCTGGGTGGCGATGGAATACCGCTACATGCCGCCGGTGCAGCGCCTGCTGGAAGAACTGCACGCCGGCACCGTGGGCACGCCGCGCATGATGGCGATCCGGGAACACCGGTTTCCGTTTCTGGAAAAGGTCGGCGACTGGAACCGGTTCAACACCCGGACCGGCGGCACGCTGGTAGAGAAATGCTGCCATTTCTGGGATCTGATGCGTCTGGCGCTGCAAAGTGACCCGGTACTGGTCTATGCCTCGGCGGCGGCGGATGTGAACCATCAGGGCGAACGCTATGACGGAAGGCTGCCGGATATCATCGACAACGCTTTTGTCACCATCGATTTCGAAAGCGGCGCACGGGGCATGCTGGATCTGTGCATGTTTGCCGAAGGGTCCTATTGGCAGGAAATCATCTCGGTGACCGGAGAGGTCGCCCGCGTCGATGCGAAAGTGCCGGGACCGGCACGGTTTTCCAGCGACGGGCGCGAGAGGGCCAGCGAGATAGAGATCAGCCATCGCGCCAGCAAGCAAGTGACGCGCCACGAGGTCGAGGTCGATCAGACCGTGCTGGCCGCCGGCGACCACCATGGCTCGACCTTCTTCCAGCACCAGCGGTTCCGCGATCTGGTGCGAACCGGCAGGGGCACGCCCGAGGTCAGTCTCGAAGACGGGCTCTGGTCGGTCCGTGTCGGCGAGGCCGCCGAACAGAGTGCCCGCACCGGACAGACGGTGCCGTTATGAGGGTGGAGGTCTTCGGCGCCCTGCCCGGTGGCGAACCAGTTCACCGGCTGAAACTCAAGGGCGGCGGGCTGACGGCGCATCTGCTGACCTGGGGCGCGGTGCTGCAGGACCTGCGGCTGGCCGGTCACACGGCCCCGCTGGTGCTGGGGTTTGCCGAATTCGCACCCTACCTGACCCATTCGCCATTTTTTGGCGCTACGGCCGGGCGCTGCGCCAACCGCATCTCGGGTGGAGAACTGACGCTGGATGGCACACAACATCAGCTTGACCGGAATTTCATCGGCAAGCATATGCTGCATGGCGGCGCCGACAGCATGGGCAAGCGGCTGTGGCAGGTGGCCGAACACGCCGCCAACAGGGCGGTTCTGACCATCGCCCTGCCCGACGGTCACATGGGGTTTCCGGGCACTCTGAAGGCGCAGGTCGCCTTTGCGTTGCTGGAGGGCGGGGTGCTCGACATCCGCATGACCGCGACTACGGACAAGGCGACCCTGTGCAATCTGGCGCATCACAGCTATTTCAACCTCGACGGCGCGGACAGCGTGGCCGACCACCTGCTGCGCATCGACGCCGCGCGGTACCTGCCGGTGGACGACGAACTGATCCCGACCGGCGAGACGCGCGACGTCGCCGGAACCGGGTTCGACTATCGCACCGCCGCCCCCGTCGCGCAGTGTTTCCCGGTGGATCACAATTTCTGCCTGTCGGACCAGCGCGCGGCTCTGCGCCCGGTCGCCTGGCTGAGCAGCCCGGGCTCTGGCGTGAGCATGGAGTGCCGGACCACCGAACCGGGGTTGCAGGTTTATGACGGCGCCAAGATCGATATCCCGCTGCCCGGCCTTGGCGGTACCCCGATGGGGGCCTCAGCCGGGCTGGCGATAGAACCGCAGATCTGGCCCGACGCCAACCACCACACAAGGTTCCCTCAGGCCGTTCTGCAGCCCGGGGAAACCTATGACCAACACACGCAATTCGTCTTTTCGAAGGAAACATGATGACTGATTTCAATGGCCTGATGTGCACGGCCAACCTGATCGGCGGTCAATGGGCCGGTGCCGACAGCGGCGGAACCATCGATGTTGGCAACCCGGCCACCGGCGAGGTGATCGGCACCGTGCCGAACGCCGGCGCCGCCGAGACAGAGCGCGCCATCGCTGCCGCCGCCGCGGCCTTCAGGGGTTGGGCGGCCACCGATCTGGCGCAGCGGGTGCGCCTGTTGCACGGCCTGCATGACGCGCTGATGGACAACCATGAGCCGCTGGCGCAACTGCTGACGGCCGAACAGGGCAAGCCGCTATTCGAGGCACGCGGAGAGATCGCCATCGGGGCGGCCTATATCCGCTGGTTCGCCGAGGAAATCCGCCGCACCAAGGGAGAGATCGTACCCGCCCCGACCGGCGACCGCCGCCTGCTGGTGACGCACCACCCGGTGGGCGTCGTGGCGGCGATCACACCGTGGAATTTCCCCTCGTCGATGCTGGCGCGCAAGCTGGGGCCGGCGCTGGCGGCGGGCTGCACCGTGGTGGCCAAACCGGCCACCGCCACGCCCTATTCGGGGCTGGTCTGGGGCAAGCTGGCGCAGGATGTGGGCTTTCCCGATGGCGTGATAAACATCGTCACCGGCAGCTCGCGCCAGATCGGTGGCGCCATCATGGCCAGCCAGGACGTGCGCAAGGTCACCTTCACCGGCTCGACCGAGGTCGGCAAGACGCTGATCCGGCAATCGGCGGACACGGTCAAGAAAGTGTCGATGGAACTTGGCGGCAACGCGCCCTTCATCGTGTTCGACGACGCCGATCTCGACGCCGCAATCGAAGGCGCCATGATCGCCAAGTTCCGCAATATGGGCCAGACCTGCGTCTGCACCAACCGGTTCTATGTGCAGGCCGGTATCCATGACACATTCGTCGCCCGGCTGAAAGACGCCGTGGCGGCGCTGGTGGTCGGCAACGGCGCCGAGGACGGCGTGCAGCAGGGGCCGATGATCGACGAGGGCGGGGTCGCCAAGGTCGAGGAAATGATCGCCGACGCCACGGCCAGAGGCGGCACCGTGGTGCAGGGCGGACGCCGCCACGGCAATGGCGGCACCTTCTTTGAGCCCACCGTCATCACCGGCGCCACCGCCGACATGCAATTCGCCACCGAGGAAATCTTCGGACCCCTCGCCGCCGTGTTCAAATTCGACAGCGAGCAAGAAGCGCTGGCGGCGGCCAACTCCACCGACTACGGGCTGGCCGCCTATGCCTATACGCGCGATCTGGCCCGCACCTTCCGGCTGAACCAGGGGCTGGATTATGGCCTGATCGGTATCAATTCGGGGCTGATCACCACCGTCGAGGCGCCGTTCGGCGGGCTCAAGGAGAGCGGCATGGGCAAAGAGGGCGGCAGCCAGGGGCTGGAAGACTATCTGGCGACCAAATACACATGCGTCGCGGGGCTGTAGATGATCCTGATCACCGAATTCATGGATGAGGCAGAGGCTGAGCGCATGGCCGCGGCCCACCCGACCCGATACCTACCCGACCTTGCCGACCGGCAGGGCGACATCCCGGCGCTGATGGCCGGGGTGCGGGCCCTTGTGGTGCGCAACCGGACCCAGGTGACCAGGGCACTGCTCGATGCCGCGCCCGACCTGCAGGTGGTGGGGCGTTTGGGCGTCGGGCTGGACAATATCGACCTTGCCGCCTGCAAGGCGCGCGGGGTCCAGGTTGTCCCGGCCGTGGGGGCCAATACGCTGTCGGTTGCGGAATACGTGGTGACCAATGCGGCGATCCTGCTGCGAGGCGCCTATCAGGTCAACGCCGCGATGATGGCCGGCGAATGGCCGCGCACGCAATGCTCCGGGCGAGAACTCGCCGGGCGGCAGCTGGGCCTGATCGGCTATGGCGGCATTGCCCGCGAAACCGCGCGTCTGGCCCGTGGCATGGGCATGCAGATCGCGGCCTGTGACCCCCATCTTGCCGCCGGTAGCCCTCTATGGACCGACACGCTCAATCTGGGTCTCGAGGATGTGCTGGCAAGCTCTGACGCGATCAGCCTGCACGTGCCGCTGACCGGCGAAACCCGCCACATGATCAACGCCGAAACGCTGGCCCTGATGCGCCCCGGCGCGGTTGTGGTGAACGCGGCGCGCGGCGGCGTGGTGGACGAGGCGGCGCTGGGCGCGGCCATGCGGTCGGGCCAGATCGCCGGTGCCGCGCTGGACGTTTTCGAAACCGAACCCCTGACGGCGCAGGCGGCGCGGCTGTTCGAGGGGCTGGACAACCTTGTCCTCACACCGCACATCGCCGGTGTGACCCAGGACTCTAACACACGTGTAAGCACCATGATCGCCGATCTTGTGCTGCAGCGGCTTAGCTAAGGAGAACACATGGCCAAGCAAATGGACCGGCGTATCATCGGCGATCTCGCCGACAACGGGGTGGATTTCATAACATCCGTGCCCTGCAAGCAGCTGGCCGGAGTGATCGAGGTGCTCGACCAGACACCGGCGATCAGACATATGCCATCGAACAAGGAGGACGAGGGCATGGGGCTCTGTGCCGGTGCCTATATGGGTGGCATGCGCCCGGCTATCTTCATGCAGAACACGGCACTTGGCGTGGTCATGAACTCGCTGGCGACGCTGATCCAGTTCTACCAGATCCCGCTGCCGATGCTGATCAGCTATCGCGGCGAGGTCGGAGAGCCGGTAGCCTGCCAGGTGGAAATGGCGCTGCACACCAAGGCGATCCTGAACCAGCTGCAGATCCCGACCTATCATTTCCACACGCCTGGCGACGCCGACGAACTGCCCGGCATCCTGAACCACGCCCAGATGTGCCGCAAACCCGTGGCGATCCTGACCGACGCCAGTTTCTGGAGGGCCGCCGCATGATCCGCCACGACGTTCTCAAGACCCTGATCCCGGTAATCTCTGATCAGATGGTGGTGTGCAATATCGGCGCGCCAAGTCAGGAATTGTTCAGCCTCGACGACCAGCCGACGAATTTCTACATGCTGGGCACCATGGGGCTGGCCAGTTCCATCGGTTTCGGGCTGGCAACGGCGCAGGCGAAACCGGTGATCGCCATCGACGGCGACGGATCTATCCTGACCAACATGGCCACACTTGCCACCATCGCCAACAACCCGCGCAGCAATTTCACCCTGCTGATCATCGACAATGGCAGCTATGGATCGACCGGCGACCAGCCGACCTATGCCGGTGCCAGGACCTCTCTGGCCGCAGTCGCCCGCGCCTGCGGCTGTGAGAGCGTGGTCGAGGTCAGCGCCAAAGACACCGCCGGCGCGGTCAGCGCGGCGCTGCAGGCGGACGAAATGACCGTCATCGTATCGAAATGCGACAGCGGCAACGTTCCGGCGCCGGTGATCGGCATGAACCCGATCACCATCCGCGAACGGTTCATGGCCGCGGTCGCCGGATAGACAATCATGCAAGGCAACCGGGGCAATCCCGGTTGCTGTCTTTCCGGGCCGGCGTGGCTCAGAGCCGTTCTATCGCCAGCGCGATGCCCTGACCGCCGCCAATGCACATGGTCACCAGCCCATAGCGCCCGCCAATGCGGTCGAGCTCATATAGGCACTTGATGGTGATGATCGCGCCGGTGGCGCCGACCGGGTGACCAAGTGCTATGGCGCCGCCGTTCGGGTTTACCCTGGCCGGATCCAGCCCAAGCCCCGCATTTACCGCACAGGCCTGCGCGGCAAAGGCCTCGTTCGATTCGATCACGTCGAATTGCGCGGGCGTCATCGCGGTCTTTTCCAGCAGGCGCTCAACGGCCGGGATCGGGCCCAGTCCCATCACATCGGGGCGCACACCGGCATGGGCATAACCGATCAGCCGCGCCTTCGGCTTCAGCCCGGCGGCCTGCGCCGCATCGCCCGTGGCCAGCACCAGCGCCGCCGCACCGTCATTGATGCCGCTGGCATTGCCCGCCGTCACACTGCCGTCCCTGGCAAAGGCCGGGCGCAGCCCGGCAAGACCTTCGGCGCTGGCGTCGGGCTTGGGGTGCTCGTCGCGGGCAAAGGCTATCGTTTCACGCCTCACCTTGATCCCGACCGGCACGATCTGGCTGTCGAAATACCCCGCCTCAAGCGCGGCGGCGGCGCGGCGCTGGCTTTCCAACGCGAACGCATCCTGCGCCTCACGTGATATCCCGTGCTCTGCCGCCACGTTTTCCGCCGTCACCCCCATGTGACCGGCGCCGAACGGGTCGTTGAGCGCGCCTATCATCATGTCGACCGAACGGATATCGCCCATCTTCTGACCGAACCGCGCCGGTTGCACCAGGTGCGGGCTGCGCGACATCACCTCTGCCCCGCCCGCCAGCGCCATATCAGCGTCACCCAGCATCAGGTGCTGGGCGGCAGAGACAATGGCCTGCGCGCCAGAGCCACACAGACGGTTAACGTTCATCGCAGGCACCGTGTCGGGAATACCGGCATCAATTGCGGCGACGCGGCTAAGATACATGTCGCGCGGTTCGGTGTTGATCACATGGCCAAAAACCACGTGGCCGATCTGATCCGGCCCGACGCCAGAGCGTTCCATCGCCGCCCCCGCGACATGGGCAGCCAGTTCTGTCGGTGTCTTGCCCGACAGCGACCCGCCAAAGGTGCCGATCGCGGAGCGGGCACCATCCAGTATGACGATCTCTTTCATGTTTCCTCCTTGCGCTCAGCCAGCTGGCGCGCTTTGTCTGCCCGGTACATTCTGCACGGGGTTATGGCAGGATCCCACGCGTCAACCCAGCACCTCAGCCACCGCGTCCTTCAGCTTGCCGGCAATCTCATCGGCCTCGTCCGGGGTCAGGCAGAACGGCGGCGCAAAGCCCAGGATATCGCCCTGCGGCATGGCCCGGCTGATCACGCCCCGCGCCAGCAGCGCCGCGTTGACCTTGGCTCCAACAGTCTTTACCGGGTCGAAATAGCGGCGGCCGTCTCGGTGCTCGACAAACTCGACGGCGCAAAGCAGCCCCTCGCCGCGCACCTCACCCACATTGGCGTGACCGCCCACCGCATCGCGCAACGCGGCCTTGAAATAGGCGCCGGTCCCGGCGGCGTTCGCCACCAGGTTCAACTCGTCGATCAGTTTCAGGTTCGCCACCCCTGCCGCCGCCCCGATGGGATGCGCCGAATAGGTCCAGCCATGGCCGATGGGGCCGTTCTCGTCCGCCCCTCGCTCCAGCACGTTCCAGACCTTGTCAGAAACGATCGAGCCGGAAAGCGGCGCGTAGGCGCTGGTCAGCCCCTTGGCGATGGTGATGAGATCGGGCGTCATGCCGTAGTGATCCGAGCCGAACATGCTGCCCAGGCGCCCGAACCCGGTAACCACCTCATCGGCGATCAGCAGGATGTCATGCCGGTTCAGCACCTCTCCAATCGCGGCCCAGTAACCTTCAGGCGGCGGCACCAGCCCGCCGGTACCCAGCGCCGGCTCTGCGATAAAGGCGGCGATGGTGTCGGCGCCCTCGCGCTCGATCAGCGCCTCCAGTCCGGCGGCACAATGGGCGGTGAACTCTGCCTCGCTCTGGTCGAGGTTCTCGCGGCGGAAATAGTAGGGCGCCTCGGTGTGGATCACCTGCGCCAGCGGCAGGTCGAACTTGTTGTGAAACAGCTCCAGCCCGGTCAGCGAGCCGGTCATCAGGCCGGACCCGTGATAACCACGCCAGCGCGAGATGATCTTTTTCTTCCCGGGCCGTCCGAGAATGTTGTTCATGTACCAGACCAGCTTGATATTGGTCTCGTTCGCGTCCGACCCCGACAGGCCGAAATACACCTTCGACATATTGCCCGGCGCCCGGTCCAGCACCATCTTGGCCAGCGTGATCGAGGCTTCGGTACCATGCCCGACATAGGCATGGTAATAGGCAAGCTCGCGGGCCTGTTCGGCGATGGCCTCGGCGATCTCTGGCCGACCATATCCGGCATTGACGCAATAAAGCCCGGCAAAGGCATCCAGCAGCCGGTTGCCGTCGCGGTCCTCGATATGACAGCCCTTGCCGCCGGTCACCACGCGCTGGGGCAGGTTGCCGCGGGCAAACTCGGCCAGATGGGTCGAGGGGTGAAAGAAATTCTCCCGGTCCCAGGCGTCCAGTTGATCGTTTCTCAGCATTGCCGTGTTCTCCTTCCCCAAGCCGCGCTCGGCGCAGACCTAGTCCAGTTCGCCGCGTTCTTCCATGCCCCGCGGCCCCCGATTCGGCAAAGACGCATTTGTGGCTGGTCTCGCCGGGATTTTCCGTCATGAATGGGCGGGCGGCAAACCGGCAAACCGAGGACCAAGCATGGATTTCACCCTTTCCCCCGAGATCGAAGATTATCGCCGCCGCATACGCAGCTTCGTCAATGATCACGTGCTGCCGCTGGAAAGCGACCCGGCCTCTTACGACGATCACGAGAATATCCGCGAGGCGCTGCTGGCCGAGATCCGCGGGCGGGCAAAACAGCAGGGCCTCTGGGCCTTCCAGATGCCGAAATCGCGCGGCGGTCAGGAGGTGGGCGTGCAGGGCATGGCCGCGCTTTATGAGGAAATGAACCGGTCGATCTTCGGCCCCGCCTGTTTCAATTCGGCCGCTCCCGATGACGGAAACATGATCCTGCTGAGCAAGGTGGGCACCGAGGACCAAAAAGAACGCTGGCTGCAGCCGATTATCGACGGCAAAGTGCGCTCTTCCTTCGTGATGACCGAACCGCATCCCGGCTCTGGCTCTGACCCTGCCGGAATGATGCTGACCCGCGCCACCCGCAAGGGCGACAAATGGGTGGTGAAAGGCCGCAAGTGGTTCATCACCGGGGCCGAGGGGGCACGGCATTTCATTCTGGTGGCGCGCACCTCGGACGACCCGCGCAAAGGTCTGACCGCGTTTCTCTACCACGCCGATCAGCCCGGCTGGCGCATCGAACGCCGCATCCCGATCATGGGGCCAGAGGAACATGGCGGCCATTGCGAGATCGAATATGACGGGCTCGAGATCGACGACAAGGACCGGCTGATGGATGTGGGCGACGGGCTGAAGGCCACTCAGATCCGGCTGGGCACGGCGCGGCTGACACACTGCATGCGCTGGCTGGGGCTGTCGAAACGCGCAATGGAGATCGCGCGGGAATATATCCGCACCCGCGAGGCGTTCGGCGGCTTTCTGGGCGACCGTGAAAGCGTGCAGCACGCCATGGGCAAGATCGCCATGGATATCCAGGTCGGCCGCCTGCTGGTGATGAATGCCGCGTGGAAGCTCGACCAGGGCGATTTCGCCCGCAAAGAGGTGTCGATGGCAAAGGTCGCGGTGGCCGACACGCTGCACGGAGCCGTGGACACCGCCATTCAGCTGAACGGCGCGCGGGGCTACTCCAAGGACACGGTGCTGGAATGGATCTACCGCTATGCGCGCCAGGCCCGGCTGGTCGATGGCGCCAGCGAGGTGCACAAGATGGTGCTGTCGGGCTTTTACGCCTGCGAGGGCGACGATTTCTGGCGCTGGGGGCTCTGACCTCGGGGTGTCTGCCGACCTCAGCCTGATTTGCTCTGGTCGAGAAAGGCTTTGGCCTGTTCACCGGTCTCGAAGATATGGGTCGGGGCTTCGGGGAAAACGCGGCGCAGTTTCATCCGCATGAAGGCCGATCCGGAATAACGGCTGACCGTGCCATAGAAGCGCCCGGTCAGACCGCCGACCATTTCTGCCCAGTCGGCTTCCAGCATCTCGTCGATCTGGAACCCGTCATAGTTCACCACCACATCCACCCGGCCCGGCTGGGTGGCACAGGTCTCGGCGACCAGCCTGCCGACGCGGGCCACTTCGTCCGCCGTGCGGATCCGCATCTTCTCGAAGTTCAGGAACAACTGGCCGGTCTCGCGGTCGATGGCAATCCGGTCTGGCAGGTCGAGATGCAACAGGTCGGTGCTCAGCCCCATTTCCACATCGCGGAATATCCGCGCGTCCATCTGGCGGATCTCGTCGATGATCGGCGCCGTGTCCATCAACGCCAGCACATCGCGCTCCAGATCCACGCCCGGCGCCAGTTCCAGCAGCCTCAGCCCGCCGGGGCCCAGCCCGAAGACGCAGCGCTCGGTGACATACAGCACCGACTGGCCCAGCCGCGAGGCGCGGGAGCCGGAAAAGGTGATCTGCTCGACATGGGTAAGGAACTTGCGCAACCGCCCTTCCCGGCGGATGGTAATCCGGCCATCCGCGACCTCTGTTTCCAGACCCGAGGCGGTGAATGTGCCGCAAAAGATCACGCTGTTGGCGTTCTGGCTGATGTTGATGAAACCGCCAGCCCCGGCCAGCCGCGGGCCAAAGCGAGACACGTTCACGTTGCCCTGCGCGTCCGCCTGGGCAAGACCCAGACAGGCCATGTCCAGCCCGCCGCCATCGTAGAAATCGAACTGGTTGTTCTGGGGGATCACGGCATCGGTGTTGATCGCCGCCCCGAAATCCAGCCCCGAGGCAGGCTGGCCGCCGACCACCCCGGGTTCCGCCGTCAGCGTCAGATGCTCCAGCAGCCCCTCTTCGGCGGCGACCGCCGCCACGCCCTCCGGCATGCCGATGCCGAGATTGACCACGCCGTTCACCGGCAGTTCAAAGGCACAGCGCCGCGCGATGACCTTTCTTGCGTCCAGCTGCATCGCCGGGATCTCTCCTTGCGGAGAACGGATGCGGTTGGTGAAGGCGTGGCTATAGCCGGTGCTGTAGGTCTGCACATGGTTCTCGGGCGCGGCAACCACCACCGCATCGACAAGGATGCCGGGGATATGCACGTCGCGCGCCGGCAGGGTGCGCGCGGCGGCGATGCGCTCGACCTGAACGATGACCACTCCGCCGGCGTTCTTCACCGCCATCGCCTGAGCCAGATTGTCGATCAGCAGCGCCTCGCGCTCCATGGTGATGTTGCCGGCCTCATCTGCCGTGGTGCCGCGCAGCAGGGCGACGGTCAGCTTCTGGGCGGGATAGAACAGCACCTCTTCGCCGCCCATCTGCATCAGTTCGACCTGCGGCTCCGTGCTGATTTCATTGACCGCCCCGCCGCCCTGGCGCGGGTCGACGAACGTCTCCAGCCCGACCTTCGACAGCATCCCTGGCTTGCCCGCCGCGATATCGCGAAACAGCTGACTGATGCAGCCCTGCGGCAGGTTCCAGCCCTCTATCTTGCCCTCGGTAGCCAGCCTGGCGACCTTCGGTATCAGCCCCCAATGGCCGCCAACCACCCGTTTCAGCAGCCCCTCGTGCCCCAGCCGGTTCAGCCCGCGTTCCCTGCCATCGCCCTGGCCCGCGGCAAACACCAGCGACAGGCCCCGCGGATGGCCGGTTTCGACAAACCGCGCCTCGATCGCAACCAGCAACTCGTCGGGCACGCCGATGCCGACAAATCCGGACGTGGTAAGCGTATCGCCGTCGCGCACAAGCGCGGCGGCCTCCGCGGCAGAGACAACCTTGCGTTTCATGGGCCACCATCGGCCAGCCGCCACATCGCCGTCAACCACCGGCGAGACCCCGCGACGATGGCGCAGCCAGGCCGATGCAAAACGTCTCGGACCGCGACAACGACCGCATCGTGAAGTATGATGTGGTGACCGACCGATGCGTTTGGGGAAAAACCGGAGACACCATGCATCACATTTCGCGTTTCAGCCGAGGCCGAAAGGCCGTGAAAAGGCATGCGGGTATTTTCCGGCACGCCATAGCGCCACATATCACCGAAAAGGGATCCGCCATGCCGAAACTTCTCGCGATGACCGCCGTGCTGGCCTGCGCCGCAGCCCCTGCCTTTGCCGGTGCCACAGAGCCACCTCTGACCGGCAAGAGCTTCATCATCGAGCTGACCTCGTCGCAGCTTGCCAGCGGCTATGGCAACGACCTGGTGCCGCCGCTTTACACGGCGCTGACCGATGTCGGCATGTATACCTCGGACGGACCGCAGGCCGAATATGTCGTCAACATCGACACCGAGGCCGATAACGGCCAGTGGCTGGGCGAGGACGGCGACCAGACCTGGACCTATACGGTCGAGATCACCGTCGGCATCTCGCCCGGCGACTACGTGATCCCGGACGACCAGACGCCCGCCTATGGCGTCCGGGTCCACCTGCTAACCCCGGATCGCGACCGCGAGGATGAACTGGCCTGCCTGATCACGCTGGCCACACGCGCGGCAATCACCAACTACCAGCCCGAGGGACTGTTCCGGACCGACGGCGCCGCCTGCCTGCGCTGACCCGGTCCGCGACCCCACCCGCGGCGATATCGCGCGCCGCATGCGCCACCGCCCAGACTTGCACGGCTTCGCCCGCAGCATAGGTATTCCCTGCGGACGTGCCCCCTAACCCGGACTATTCATCAGAGCCGGAGAACTCCCAGTGCGTCCTGTTTTCATTGAGAAAACCCAGTTTGCCCCCGGACATTTTTTGTCCGGCGCTGGAACGCGTGGCCAAACCGAATATTGCCATGATAACATCATCTTA
>JAAELR010000267.1 GCA_024226455.1 Paracoccaceae bacterium | reverse complement strand
TGAAGGCGCTCGACGAGGTGGCACAGGCTCCGAACGCGATGATGGCCGCCGAGATGGCGGTGATCCGGATGACGCATGTGGCCGACCTGCCGCCGCCCGAAGAGCTGCTGCGCAAGCTGAAAGACGCCCCCCCGCCGCCGACGCCCGCGCCCTCGGGCGGGCCTGTTGGGGGGGATGGTGGCACAGGCACCGCCACGACTCCCACCGCACCGGTGATGCAAGGCAGCCCCACCTCCTCTGGCGCCGCCACCGCGCAGGTGCTCGACCCTTCCCATGCGCTGGCGCGCTTTGCCCGGTTCGACCAGGTCGTCGAACTGATCCGCGCCAACCGCGACGTCAAGCTGCTGGTCGAGGTGGAAACCACCCTGCGGATTGCCCGCTACCAGCCCGGCCGTATCGAGTTCCAGCCCACCGACACCGCCCCCCGCGACCTTGCCGCCCGCCTGGCCTCCAGATTGCAGCTCTGGACGGGCGTGCGCTGGGCGGTTTCGGTGGTGAACGAGGGCGGCGCCGACACCATCGCCGAAACCCGCGACGCCGGCCGGCTGAAGCTAGAGACGACGGCGAAACAGCACCCGCTGGTACAAGCGGTGTTCGAGGCCTTTCCCGACGCCAGGTTCACGGAAATCCGCACCCTGGAAGACATCGCCGCCGAGGCACAGGCCGAGGCGTTGCCCGAGGTCGACGAGGAATGGGATCCGTTCGAGGAAAACTAGAGCGGGACGTGCCTTGCCGGAACCACCAGCCAGAATGGTCTGGAGTGGATTATCGGTTCCAACCCCGGTGCCTTGATCCTGGAGAAAACACTCCGGGGGTCTGGGGGCTGGCCCCCAGCCGATCGGATTGCGAAGCAATTCGAATGCCTGCTTCAGGCCGTCCGCTGCGGTGCCGGGTTCTTCAAGCCCCGCAATACTCCAATCGCTTCACATGGGGCACCGACCTCGTATTCAGAGGCTCTTGCGGGCTTTCAGCGCCGCTGTGATGGTGCCGTCGTCAAGATAATCCAGCTCTCCGCCCACCGGCACGCCCTGGGCCAGCGAGGTGACCCGCACGCGCGCCTCAAGCTGGTCGGCGATGTAGTGCGCCGTGGTCTGCCCGTCGATGGTGGCGTTCAGCGCCAGGATCACCTCTGTCACGGTCTCGGCCTCGACCCGGTCGATCAGCTTGGGAATGCGCAGATCTTCCGGCCCGACCGCATCCAGCGCGCTCAGCGTGCCGCCAAGCACGTGATACCGGCCCTTGAACACACCTGATCGTTCCATGGCCCACAGATCCGCCACATCCTCGACCACGCAAATCTCGCTGTTGCGGCGTTTTTCGCTTTCGCAGATCGGGCAGATATCGGCGGTAGAGATGTTGCCGCAATTGAGGCACTCGCGCGCCGTTTCCGCCACCGCCTGCATCGCCTGGGCCAGAGGCTGCATCAACAGCCCGCGCTTCTTGATCAGATGCAGCACCGCGCGCCTGGCAGACCGAGGGCCCAGCCCCGGCAGACGGGCCATCATCTCGATCAGGGTCTCGATTTCCTTGGGCGCGTCGGGCATGGGGCCACGTTAGGCGAATACGCGGTGCCCGTGAATCCGGAAAACGACGGCGACCTGGAATTTTCTTTCCGACCGGGAAACCCGTCCTTGCGTTCGATCCAGTGACTTGATGGCATGAAAGCTTCTCTGGAATGCAGCCAAAGCCCTGCGGGACAGAACCGCCACTGCTGACCAGCCGCAGCAACAATCGGGCATTTCTGCCTGCTCGACGCTTCCTAGGTCTCGCTCGGCCACAGCCGGGCCGGGCCGGGCTCGAATTCAAAGCTCTGCAGCACCGCTTCGTCGATTGAAACTCCCAGACCGGGCTGGTGGCCCAGCGCGATACAGCCATCATCCCCGACGCAATAGGAGTGGTCGGAAAACAGCGCCGAGGGCTCTACAAAGCGGTTGAAGAACTCGACGCGAGCCAAATTCGGCATCACAGCGGCGGCCTGCAGGGCGGCGGCAAGACCGATGGCCATTGTGTTGTAGTTGTGGATTGCCACCGTGGCACCATATGGCTCGGCCATTGCCGCGATTTCCTTGATCTCGAGAATGCCGCAGCAGGTGATGTCGGGGTTGAGGATGTCGGCCGCGCGCTGTTCCAGCAATGGCTTGAACTGCCTTTTCACGCAGAACGATTCACCGGTCACAATGGGCAATCGCGCAACCTGCCTGATCTCGGCGAGCAATTCGGTATTGTCGGGCGCAACCGGGTCTTCGAACCACCCGACGCCGCACCGGCGCAGGGCATCCGCCACAGGGGCGATATTGGCAAGATCCGCCACGCGCCAGGCGTCGACCAGAATGTCCGTGCCGCCGCCCACGGCTTCGCGTACCGCACTCAGCCGGGCGATGCCTTCGGCGATGTCGTCGCTGTACAGGAACGGATAGACCTTGACCGCCCTGAAGCCGAGCGCCACTTGCGATGCCGCGTAACCTGCCAATTCCTCTGCCGAACGCGCCCGGTGGCTCCAGCAGTTGGCATAAACATTGATCCGGTCGCGACACGGCCCGCCAAGCAGTTTGTGAACCGGCACACCCAGAGCCTTGCCGACAATATCCCAAAGGGCGATTTCAATTCCGCTGACGGCTGCGAAAAAGCCGATGCCACCCTGGAATTCAGAGAAACGCTCATAGGCCATCGTGGTGAAATACTTGATCCGAAACGGGTCCATGCCGTCCAAATAGCGCGACAGTTCCTGAACCAGCGCGGCGGTGCTTTGCTCTCGGTCATGCAGGGCATAGGCTTCGCCCCAGCCGGTGATCCCCTCGTCGGTTTCGACCTTGACCAATATCCAGGCCTTGCCCCGGCACCATGCATCGCCCGTAACCGCTGCAGGAACGATGAAGGTGCTAAGGGATGTAGTCTTCATCGCAACTGGTTCTGTCCTGGGCTCAAGGTTGTGGCGAGACTAGATCTCGCCGCAGGTGGTAGCGCCAGGGAATGTCCCACTGTTTGTTGAAACTCGCCTGAGCGGCGCTGCGTGATTGAAGGTTATGCGGCGTCCTTGATCTGGTCAAGCTGGCCTTTTGGGCGATGCTCGGTGAGAGCCTGCTTGAGAATGGGTAACTGCTTGTAG
>JAAELR010000266.1 GCA_024226455.1 Paracoccaceae bacterium | reverse complement strand
GTGTTTTTAGACCGGAAATGATCGCTTCAAGCCGTTTACGGTCGGCCGCCGAAACCGTGAAAGATATTCCTGTACGCATGCTGCAGACTCGCATGCCGCGGTTCAAAAGGGAATCCTAAATCGGACTCTTTTGAATGGGCCAACCCACTAGGGGGCGGCGTTTGGCGCCGCCCCTGACCTGTTTTCCCGGATACCGAGGCTATTTATTGGGGGTGTTCGGGAGTTTTGCGTGACGGCGCGACATAGGGCCTTGTCACGTCCTTCAACGTGACATCCAGCGCCTCGACGGCAACGGCAATGGCGCCGTCTCCCGCCAGCGTAAGGATCACACGGCCGGTGCCGTCTTTTCCCGGTTCGAAGGCCAGCGCCAGCACCGAACACACCGTGTCGGCGTCGCCGCGCCGAACGCCTTGGCTTTGCACCCGCTGCGCCTCGTCGATCACCAGCAGCGACTGTACCCGTTCAGGCGCCCCACGGTCGCCGGTGTCCTCCCAGCGGAACCGGTTCAGCAACACCGCAAAACGCCGCTCGGACGCCCGCCAGCCCATCTCGGCAGCCGGAAAGACAGCGTCCTGCACCAGCGCCGACAGCACCGGCAGGTCGTCTGCCTGCATCGCCTTCAGATGCAGCGGCGCCGCGCGCCAGTCCTCGAACCGCGCATCGTCGCTCATTCGCTGACCCGCTCGATCCGGGCCCCTACCGCGCCCAGCTTCTGCTCGACATGCTCATAACCGCGATCCAGATGGTAGACGCGGCTGACCAGGGTCTCGCCCTCGGCGGCAAGCCCGGCAAGGATCAGCGAGACACTGGCCCGCAGGTCGGTTGCCATCACCGGCGCGCCTTTCAGACGGTCGACCCCTGTCACGGTGGCGGTGCCGCCATGCACGTCGATGCTGGCGCCCATGCGGATCAGCTCGGGCGCGTGCATGAATCGGTTCTCGAAGATGGTCTCTTCCAGCACAGAGGTCCCGTTGGCGGTGCACATTAGCGCCATCATTTGCGCCTGCAGATCGGTGGGAAAGCCCGGGAAGGGCGCCGTAGCAACATCGACCGCCGTTACCCGGCCGTTGGCACGGCTCACCTTCAGCCCGCGCTCGGTGTCTTCTATCTCTATCCCGGCGGCCTCCATCCTGTCGGCCAGTGCCGCCACCAGTTCGCGGCGCCCGCCAAGCAGTTCCACCTCGCCGCCGGCAATTGCCGGGGCGATCATGTATGTACCCAACTCGATCCGGTCGGGGATCACCCGGTGAGTGGTGCCGTGCAGCGCATCCACCCCCTCGATCACCATCTGCGAAGTCCCGGCCCCTTCGATCCGCGCACCCATGGCGACAAGGCAATCGGCCAGCGCCCGGGTATCTGGCTCGCGGGCGGCGTTCTTCAGCACGGTGGTGCCCCTGGCCAGCACCGCCGCACACATGGCGTTTTCCGTGGCACCGACCGAGACGAAGGGAAACTCGATCTCGACGCCCTTCAGCCCACGCGGTGCGGTGGCATGCACATAGCCCTCCTTCAGTTCTATCTCGGCGCCCATCGCCTGCAGCGAGCTGAGATGCATATCGACCTTGCGCGCGCCGATGGCACAACCGCCCGGCAGCGACACCACCGCCTCGCCGCAGCGCCCCAACAGCGGACCCAAAACGTTGAAAGAGGCGCGCAGCTTGCGCACGATGTCGTAATGCGCCACCCGGTTGCTGATCTCGGCCGCGCTCAGCACCATGGCGCGCCCCTCCTGCAGCAGCGCCGCCTCGCAGCCGAGCGATTCCAGCAACTGCGACAGGGTCGACACGTCCGACAGTCGCGGCACATTGGTCAGCGTCAGCGGTTCCTCGCTCAATATCGCCGCGCACATCAGTTTCAGGCAGGTGTTCTTCGCCCCAGCTATGGGGATTTCTCCGGCCAACGCCCTGCCACCTGTCACAACTATCGAATCCATGCCTGCCTAGCCCTTGCTCTCATCTTTGCCCGCGTGCAAGCGGGTCCGTGCCTGTATCTGCGCCTTGCGCTTTGCCATATTGGCCTTCAACGACGCCTTCAGCCGCTCTTGCCGGGTGTTTTCCGACCTATCCGGTGTCTTCTTGCTGCGCTGTAAAGTCATGGCACTACTCTCTATCCCAGCACCGGGGAAGCGTCCAGATTGCGCTTGCGTCAGACAATGTTTGGGGCTAGTCACCCGCCCAATCGCTGCCGTAGCTCAGGGGTAGAGCACTCCCTTGGTAAGGGAGAGGTCGAGAGTTCAAATCTCTCCGGCAGCACCATAAAATCAATGGCTTACGGACTAGTTTGGATTTTGATCATTTGCTGTTTGCCATTTTTTTGCCAATAATGCGGAAGCGAGTTCGGCGGGATCGTCTGTGTGGATGTAGGTTTGAGAAACCAATTGCACCGATTTCCAACCTCCGGCGTCGGCGATCGCGCGGGCAGACCAGCCTTCCTTTTCCAGTAGCGTTGCAAAACTGTGTCGACCGGGTTGATGGGTGCCAAGATACTCGACGTCGGCGTTCCGGCAGGCCCGTTTCAGTGTTCCGTAGACGCCCCACCGGTTGGAGTATCCGAACACGCGGCCATTCACGGGCGGCAGTGTGCGCAGAATGTCTACAAGCATCGGGACAAGATGCGCCACGGCAGCTTCACCGTTCTTGGTTTTCTGGATGTGGGCTTGCGCTGCATCCAGATCAATGTCGGAAGGTTCGAGGAATACCGCATCACCGACCCGCCGTCCGGTTGTGTGAAGAAACAGCATCAGCGCAAATAGATTGACAGGTAGGTGTGGCTGCAACTCGGCCAGGTATTCGTGCCCGACCGCCTTCTTCTTGGGCTTTTCCACCGGGAACGCCCGCACCTTGATTGGGGCGCACCAGCCTTGGTCGTGGGCATAGTTGATCACCGCGCGCGCCGGCGTGATGCCCTGGCGATTACACGTGGAATTCGAAGCGTTGGGATAGGCATGCCGGGCGGCTTCACGGACCATGCGGGGCGTGATGTCGCGCAGCGGCGTGCCGGTCAATTGCTCGGTGATCTTCACTAGGAACCGGGTGTCGCCGCCATCCTCGGCATATGCCAGTGCCGCCGCATCGAAGGTGACGACCGCCTCGGGCCCGTAGAGGTGTGACTGCCAGAGCTGTGATTCTAACCGCGCGCGTGCTTCCTCTGCGCGGCGAGGGTCCGAAGTCTTAAGAGATGTTCGGACACGTCGGCCATCGGGGCCGGTGCCGTGGGCATGAGCCCAGCCGTTTTTCCATTTGATCTGCAGGCGCATTCGGTCATCGCCTTTCGCATGGCGCGGATATGTTCACGGTAGAAGACCTTGCGTCGCCCGCGCAACTCAAAATGTGCACCGACGCTGATCTCGGGCCGTTTCAGCATCTCGTCGAGTGTGCGGCGGCAGACCCCCAGCGCTTCTGCGGCCTCGACCACGTTCAGGGGCCCTACGGTCCAGGAATGGACATTGCCATCGGGCATTCAAGCGACCCCTTCAGCCATCGTCCAGCACCGCGTCAAAGAGATTCTCGGTGCAGATCGTGCTCAGGAGGGTCCGGGCGAGGTCGAGGGCGGTGGTGCCGCGCGAGGCGGCCTCGGCTCCGAGCCCCGCCAGCAATTTGTCATCCAGCCGGATAGTGGTGCGGGCCGGGCCGCGCACCGGGTTGAAACTGGGGATGTCTGCGCCGGCGGCGCGGGCGGCCTTGTACCAGGCCTGCACCTGGGGAGGGGCCACGCCCAAGTTCGCGGCGGC
>JAAELR010000265.1 GCA_024226455.1 Paracoccaceae bacterium | reverse complement strand
TGTTTTCATTGAGAAAACCCAGTTTGCCCCCGGACATTTTTTGTCCGGCGCTGGAACGCGTGGCCAAACCGAATATTGCCATGATAACATCATCTTACCACAGCTCAGAGAGTCTTTTGGCGACTTCCGGTGAATAATCCGAGTTAGTGCGGTTCTCGTCAAAATGCATAAATGCACTGACCCAACAACGGTCCAGCCCAGTCGCGTTGGCTTGCGCCCCCACCGAGAGAGCCTGTCCAAGCACTTTTTCCAACTCAACATCCAGGGCGGATCGAAAAACAACGGAAATCTAAACGGCTGTTCACGACGACAGCTTTGTCCGCGAAGTGTGTGTTCATGCTTCGGGCGGCGAATGGCTGGTGTACGAACGGACCGCCGACGTGCTGTTTCACGCGCGTTAGCGATCCGGAACCAGGACCGGGCCGGTTTCTCTGAAACCCACCTTGACCACGGCGCCGGTTTCCAGCGGGTTCAGGACATCGTCCTGCACGGCGAAGATTGCCCCAAATGAGGTTTTCAGCGAATATTCCATGCGCACGCCGACATAGGTCGCCTTGGCCACGGTCGCGTCGAACCCGTCGGCCCCGCCGAGAACCATGCGCGACGGGCGCACGGCCAATTGCGCAGGCCCCACCGGCAACCCGCGCGAGCCGAGCCGATAGCGGTAGTCGTCGATGGCGATCTCTGCCGTGTCACCCTCGACCGAAACCACCTGACAGGGGATCAGATTGGCCTCTCCGATGAAATCGGCGACGAAGGCATCGACCGGCGCATCATATAGCTGCCGGGGTGTGCCGATCTGGGCGATTGCGGCGTTTCGCATGACGACGATTTCATCGGAAACCGCCAGCGCCTCTTCCTGATCATGGGTGACGTAGACCACGGTCAGCCCCAGATCCTGCTGGATGGCGCGGATATCCTCGCGCACCTGACGGCGCAGCTTGGCGTCGAGGTTCGACAGCGGCTCGTCAAACAGCAGCACCTGCGGTTCCAGCACCAGAGCGCGGGCCACGGCGACGCGCTGCTGCTGGCCGCCCGAAAGCTCCGAAGGCAGCCGGTCATCATAGCCCTTGAGCCCCACCAAATCGAGCCCGGCAAGCGCCCGGTCGCGCGTCTCTGGCTTGGAAAAGCCGGAAAACCCCAGGCCATAGGCGACGTTTTCCAGCACGGTCATATGCGGAAACAGCGCATAGGACTGGAACACCATGGACACGTCGCGGTCGGTGGCGGGCAGTTTGGTGACATCCTTGTCGCCGATCAGGATCCGGCCCGTGGTGGCCATTTCCAACCCGGCGATCATGCGCAGCGTGGTGGTCTTGCCGCAGCCAGAGGGACCAAGCAGGGTAACCAGCTTGCCAGCTTCGACGTCGAGATTGATACTGTCGACGGCGACCACGTCGCGCCCGAACTTTTTCGACACGTTGCGAAAGCTGACAGGCGCGGCTTTACCGGTGATCTGGGTGACGGCCATGGGTCAACTCCCTGTGGTGAATTGGGTGCGGCGGCCGATCCGGGTGCGGCCGACCAGCAGTTGCAGGAAGGCGACGGCGGCCAGCATCACGAAGATCAGCGTGGTGGAATAGGCGATGGCAAGGCCGTAGTCGTTATTTTCCACCCGCCCGATGATATAGCTGGTCGCCATGTCGTATTCGGCGCTGACCAGGAAGATCACCGCCGAAATGGCGGTCATGGCGCGGACGAAGCTGAACACCAGTGCCGCAAGGATCGCCGGGCGCAGAAGCGGCAGGATCACCTTGCGGAAGGTCTGCCAGCTGTTGGCGCCCAGGGTCAGCGAGCTCTCGTCCAGCGATTTGTCGAGTTGCGACATGGATGCGATGCCGGCGCGCACTCCGACGGGCATGTTGCGGAAGACGAAACTGACGATCAGGATGATGCCGGTGCCGGTAAGCTCTATCGGCGGCACGTTGAAGGCCAGGATATAGCTGACGCCGATCACAGTGCCCGGGATGGCGAAGGACAGCATGGTTCCGAACTCGAATGCGTTCTTGCCGGCGAAATTCTGGCGGGTCAGCAGGTAGGCCGTGGTGAGGCCCACCGCGGCGGTCAACGGCGCGGCGGTGGCCGCGATGAAGATGGTGGTGAAGAAGCTGTCCCACGCAGAGCCCGACCAGTGCAGCCCGTGTTCCGTCCAGCCGACCGAGAAGGCCGTGATGTAGTGCTTGAAGGTGAGCGCATTCTTGACGCCCCAAAGCTCTACAAAGCTGCCATAGACAATCATGCCGTAGACGATGACGGTGAAGGTGCCCCAAAGCCCGGCGGCCGCGAGGACGGGCCATGCCAGGCGACGCGGCATCAGCGGGTGTACACCCGAGTCGCCCTTGCCGGTGACGGTGGTGTAGTTCTTTTTGCCGAGCCATCGGCGCTGGGCGTAGAAGGCCGACAATGTGAAGAACAGCAGTACTATCGCGAACACCGCCGCCCGGCCCTGATCGTACTGGGCGCCGACGATGGCAAAGAAGATCTCGGTGCTGAGCACATCGAAATTGCCGCCCAGAACCAGCGGGTTGCCGAAATCGGCCATGCTTTCGATGAAACCCAAAAGAAAGGCGTTGGCCAGCCCCGGGCGCATCAGCGGCAGCGACACGGTCTTGAAGGTCTGCCATTTGTCGGCGCGCAGGGTCTGGGCGGCTTCCTCTATCGACGGGCTGACACCCTCGACAACGCCTATCAGCACCAGAAAGGCGATGGGCGTATAGGCCAGCGTCTGGGCGATCATGATGCCGGGAAGGCCATAGAGCCAGCGGGTGGGCTGAGTTCCGAAGAGGTCGGCGAAAAAGGTGGTGACGGTGCCCGATAGGCCGAAGAGCAGGATCAGCGCCAGGCCGATGACGAAGGGCGGCGTGATGATCGGCAGCACGGTCAGGGCGCGCAGGGCGCGGCTGAAGCGGAATCCGGATCGGGTGACGACCAGCGCGAAGGTCAGGCCCAGAGAGGTGGTGATGGTGGCCACGCATATGGCCAGGAACAGCGAATTCAGCGCCGCGCCACAGCGCGCACCCCAAAGACAGCCCAGGCTCCAAAGCCGGTCGTCGAGGAATTTCGAGAAGAAGGCAGAAATGGAATAGCCGCCGTCGTCGGTGATGAAGGCGGCAAAAAGCATCCGTGCGATGGGGAAGAACACGAATGTGGCGACTATGACGATGACGCCGCCGATGGCGCTGACCACGAAGACGTCGCCATTGATCGCGCCACGCGCAGCAATGCCCTGGGTCATCAGGAAAAGGAAGGACGATGCCAGCAGCATCGCGCCATAGCCCATGCCGAATTGCCGGTCGCCGAGCTTGCCGAACAGCGCGGTCAGCCATTCATAGTTGAAGCCGCGAATGCCGATGCCAAAGCCCTGAGCCATCAGCCAGCTGAACCCGATGGCACCGGCGAGGATCAGGACCACGGAATATACCGGGTCGGTCTTGAGTTTGCCCAGGATGAAGAGCGGTGCGATCAGTGGCAAAAGCAGAGGCGCCAGCCACAGCTTTTCTCCCTGCGCGATCAGGAAGGCCGCAGGCGCAAAGTCTTGGTCCAGCGGCCAGCCGCCCAGCAGCCATTCAAAGCGGAAGAATCCGTCCTCGACCCCGTACCAGGGCAGCAGGCAATACCCGACCCACCCGACGGCGATCCAGAAGATCAGTACCGGGTGGGCGGTTTGTTCAGATACGGGCTTGCGCACGTCTTACTGCGGCAGGGTCGAGACCTCTTCGTCCCATTTCTGCAACAGCCGCTTGCGCTCGTCGCTGGAGCCGTATTTGGCGAAGTCGTAGTCGATCAGCTTGATCGTCGACATGTCCGGCGCGCTGGGTGAAGACTCGGCGCCCACATTCGACATCACCTGGAAGGCGTTGACCTGCAGCGCCAGGTTCTGCGCTTCGGCGGAAAGTGCCCAGTCGTAGAACTTTTGCGCCTCTTCGAGATTGCGCGCACCTTCGATGATCGACATCGAGCCAATCTCGTACCCGGTACCCTCGCACGGCGCCACGACCTTGATCGGGAAACCGTTGACCGCCTGCTTGACCGCGTCATGCATGAACACGATGCCGATAGTGTTCTCGCCACGGCCCGCAGCCTTGATCGGGGCAGAGCCGGATTTTGTATACTGGTTGATATTGGCGTGCAGCGACTTCATGAAGTCGAACCCGCCATCCTCTCCGAAGATCTGCACCATCGAGGCCAGCGTGGTGTAGGCGGTGCCCGAAGAGTTGGGGTTCGCCATCTGCACATGGCCCTTGTATTCGGGCTTTAGCAGGTCCTTCCAGCACGACGGTTCGGGCAGGCTGTTGGCCGCCATCAGGTCGGTGTTGTAGCCGTAGCCCAGCGCGCCGGAATAGATGCCAATGGTACGGTTGCCGGCGCTTTCGGCCTGCGAGATGGCCCATGGATGCAACTCGGCCCGCATCGGCGATATATATTCCTGGGTCAGCCCCTCTTCGGCGGCCTGCAGATGCGGGTCACCGGTGCCGCCCCACCAGACGTCGCCCTTGGGGTTCGCCGATTCAGCGCGGATCTGGGCGAATGTCTCGCCGGAAGACTTGCGTGTCATGTTGACGTCGATGCCGGTGGCTTCCTCGAAGCTGCGCGCCATCAACTGGCACCAGTCTTCCTGCGCGCTGCAATAGAACGTCAGCTTGTCGGCCTGCGCCGCACCGGCGGACAGCACCACGGCCATCGCCGTGCCGTGAATGAAGGTCTTTGTCATTGTCATCGTCTTCTCCCTCTTTGTTTCTATTCTGTCAGGTGCCGCGATCTGTCATCACGCAGCCAACAGAATCCCCGTTGCCAGTTCTGTTACCCTGCTTGTGAGGCCGGGCTTTTGCAACAGCGGCAATACCATAAAATCCTGCCAACCAGCGGCAGCAATAAAACCTTTCGGCTTGCTCATGCTTTCGCCTCGCGCGTTGAGGGCTTTTTCTCTTGCGAAACCGTGTCGCCGTTTTCCGGCGCCGCCAACCGGCTCGACAGCAGGTCTCCGGCCTCTTCGGCGATCGGATAGGCGACCGAGGACAGGGCGGTGTTCACCTGTTTCAGGGCACGGATGGTTTCCTGATGCAGATTGCTGGTTTCGATACTGTCCGACCCGCCCTGACGCAGCCGGTCGAGATGCCGGGCCTGCAGGTCCTGCTCGACCTGACGCACGCGGTCTTTTTCTTCGATCAACTGGCGGGCAACCTCGGTATCTCTCGATACCATGATGCCCAGCGCAAGCTGGGTGTTGGACAGCACGCAATCATGGAAATCCTCCAGATCGCGCCAGCCGTCAGACGAAAATCTCAGCGCCTGCTCGCGCATGCGCCGCGCCATGTCGATCATGTTGGTCGAAATCTTGTCGCCGGCGTCTTCGAGATTGTTGGCGATTGTGACAAGATCCATGGCCCGGCGGGATTGCTCGGGGCTGAGCCGGCCCTCTTGCAGCCGGGCAATGAACATCTTGATCTCGAAATGCATCAGGTCAACGTCGTCCTCGGCCTGCAGGATAGAGGCGGCAACGCCAGCGTTCCAGGTCTCGTACAGCGACAGGGACGGTGTCAGCATGGCGGCGACCTGTTCGCCCATGCGCAGGGCTTCACGTCCGGCGCAGGCAAGGGCGTGCTCTGGTTCGTCCAGAGCTTTGGGATCCAACGCGCTGACCGGGCCAAGCGTGGGGCGCGGCTGGTCGTCGGGGACGATGGCGGTTGCCAGGCGGGTGGCAGGGGCCGCCAGCGCGAGGCCCGCCAGCACCAGGCAGAGATTGAACAGCATGTGCACGATGATCACCTGCTGATGCGCCGCCGTGGCCAGCAGGGTCAGGTCGGGCGCCGCAAGCACGACGGCAAGCAGGGCCAGCGCCGCGCCGCCACCCCGCAGCAGTAGATTGGCAAGCGCCACGCGCCGTGCGGGCGGCGGCATCGAGAGGGTCAGAACAAAGGGGATCACCGCGCCGCCGAGATTGGCACCGAGCACAAGCGCCACGCCTGCCATCACCGGCAGCACACCCGCGGCGACGAAGGTCGCAAACATCAGCACCGCGGCCAGGCTGGAATGAACAGCGTAGGCCGCCACCGCGCCCAGAACGAAGGCCGACAGCGGGTCGGCATCGAGATGCGCTATCAGCATGGCGACAATGGCGCTGTCCTGCAGGGGCGCTGTGGCGTCGCGGATCATGTCGATGGACACAAAGACCAGCGCAAGACCGATGACGATGCGTCCGGTCTGCCGCACCGTCCGAGAGTCGCCGCGCAAGAACAGCAGCGCCCCAGCGAGCAACAGCATCGGCACCAGCCAGCCGGCGCGCACCAGCAGGATCTGCGCCGCAACGGCAGAGCCGAGATCGGCGCCCAGAACCAGGGCCAGACCGGCGGGCGCGGCAAGGCTGCCCGAGACGGTGAATCCGGCGACGATCAGCGCCACCGCGGTCGAGCTTTGCAGCAGCATCGCCGCTCCGGCGCCGCTGACAGCGGCAATGACCGGTCGGTCCTCTGACCGGCGCAGGATCAGGCGGAGCCTGGTCATGAAGGCACGCTCTACCCCGGTGCGGATCAGCCGGACCGCCCAGATCAGCAGGGCCGCAGCGCCCGCAAGATGCAACAGAAATACGATCATGCCAGGCATCCCGTGGCGTCGCCCCGCACTGGCGGGAATGTAGTCAAGCGTGGACTCCGGCGGTGTGCCGGGTACAGCGCCCGGCGCTGTGACGTTACGCGTTTCAAACCCTTCATTTGCCTCCTCAGGCGTGCAGCTTTTGACTGGGCCATAGTATCATCATCAATTTGCCGGAAGATCAACAAAATGGTCAAAAAAAGTTGGGTTTGCCCTCGAAACCGGCTTGCGAAATGCCGGGTTCTCCAACTATCAATCCACAGAGGGGGGCAGCCGAATGGGCGAAACCGGGGGAAATCTGGCCAAGGTGCGCAAGCGGATCAAGAAATCGGCGCGGCGCGAGCAGATCCTTTTGGAGCTGAAGCTGCGCCCGCATGTGCGGATCTCGGAAATGGCCGAACGGTTCGGCGTCTCTGCCGAGACCGTACGCCGCGACATGGACAAGCTTTCGCGTGACGGGTTGATCAACCGGGCCCATGGCGGCGCCTCGGCGGCGATAGGGCACTATCCCGATCTCGACCAGCGCAGCCGCGACCGCAAGGATGAGCGCGAGGCCATAGGCCGGCGCGCGGCGGAACTGGTGCAGCCCGGCGACACGGTGATGATCGACAGCGGCTCTACCACGGTACAGCTTGCCCGCTTCCTGGCCGCGGCGGAAACCCCCTGCACGGTGGTGACCAACAGCCTGGCCGTGGCCATGACCCTGGGCCAGAGCCCGGTGGCAGAGGTGATCCTGTGCCCCGGAGACTACATGGCGTCCGAAGCCGCCGTCGTCGGCGCCGATACCATCGAATTCCTGGAACGCCATCGCGTCGACCGTTGCCTGATCGGCGCTTCGGGGTTGACCGAGAGCGGCGTATCGGAGACCGTTCGCGGGTTCGCGGCCATCAAGCGCACCATGCTGGAGCGTAGCGGCAAGGTGCATCTGTTGATCGACTGCGGCAAATTCGGGCAGTCTGGCCTGGTGCGCGTGGCGCGGCTGGACAGAATCACCTCTGTCGTATCGAACAGGGGCCCCGAGATGGCACTTGGCGATGTTCTTGCGGACCAGGGCATCGACGTGATGGTGGCGGCCTGACGAGGGCCGCAACCGAGGATGAGCCTGAAACAGGCCATCGGATTTGAGCCGGGCGAGAAGCCCGAAGTTGAAAACAGGGAGGAAGACCATGATCAAGAAATACACGCTGTCCATGGCGGCGGCGCTGCTGGCCACGGCCACGTTCAGCTGGGGCCCCGCGGCGGCGCAGGATTGCCCGCGCGGTGATCTCGACGACCGGTATTGCGACGTTGACGGCGACCTGATCGCCGATATCCCCACCGATCCGGCGCAGCAGCTTGACCCCGACACGCTGATCTTCGCCTACACTCCGGTCGAGGACCCCGCCGTGTACAAGACCGCATGGTCGGACTTCCTGACCCATCTCGAAGCCGCCACAGGCAAGGACGTGGTGTTCTTCCCGGTGCAAAGCAACGCCGCCCAGATCGAGGCGATGCGGTCTGGCCGCCTGCATATCGCGGGCTTCAACACCGGATCGAACCCGCTGGCGGTGAACTGCGCCGGCTTCCGCCCCTTCACCATCATGGCCTCGGCTGACGGCAATTTCGGCTATGAGATGGAGATCATCACCTATCCGGGTTCCGGCATCGAAAAGGTCGAGGACCTTGCCGGCAAGCAGCTTGCTTTCACCTCGCCGACCTCGAATTCCGGCTTCAAGGCGCCCAGCGCCATCCTGAAGGCCGATTTCGACTTGATCCCCGAGCGCGATTTCGAGGCCGTGTATTCCGGCAAGCACGACAACTCGATCCTCGGCGTGGCCAACAAGGACTATATGGCTGCCTCGATTGCCAACTCGGTCAAGTCGCGGATGATCAGCCGTGATGTGATCCAGGAAGGTGACGTGATCACCATCTACAAGTCGCAAACCTTCCCGACCACCGGTTTTGGCACGGTCTACAACCTCAAGCCGGAACTCGAAGAAGCGATCCGCAACGCATTCTTCAGCTTTGAATGGGAAGGCTCCTCTCTGCAGGAGGAGTTCGAGAAGTCGAACGAGGGCCAGTTCCTGCCCATGACTTACCAGGTGTTCTGGGATGTGATCCGCAAGATCGACACCGCCAATGGCGTCAGCTACGCCTGCGAATAGGGCAAACTCCCGGGCGGCCCGACACGCGGCCGCCCGGTTCCTTTGACAACCGGTTCGACGGACCCCTGCAGAACGGGAGCGGCCATGCTGCGGCTTGAGAAGCTGACGAAGACCTACAAGACCGGCGATCAGGCCCTCAAGGCAGTTGATCTGGAGGTTCCGGAGGGCCAGGTGATGGCCCTGATCGGACCGTCGGGCGCTGGCAAGTCGACCTTGATCCGCTGCGTCAACCGTCTGGTGGAACCCACCGGAGGCAAGGCTTGGCTGGGCGACATCGAGCTGACCGGACTTTCGCAGGGCGGGCTGCGCAAGGCCCGCCGGCGGATGGGAATGATTTTTCAGGAATATGCCCTGGTCGAACGCCTGACGGTGATGGAAAACGTGTTGTCGGGTCGGCTGGGCTATGTCGGATTCTGGCGCAGTTTCATCCGGCGCTTTCCGCAATCGGATGTGGACGAGGCGTTCCGCCTGCTCGACCGGGTGGGGCTGTTACACATGGCAGACAAGCGCGCCGACGAGCTTTCCGGCGGCCAGCGCCAGCGCGTCGGCATCTGCCGGGCGCTTATTCAGGACCCCGCGCTGTTGCTTGTTGACGAGCCGACCGCCAGCCTCGACCCCAAGACAAGCCGCCAGATCATGCGGTTGATCGTTGAACTTTGCAAAGAGCGTGCGCTGGCGGCGATCATCAACATCCACGACGTGGCGCTGGCCCAGATGTTCGTGCAGCGCGTGATCGGGTTGGAACTGGGCAGCATCGTGTTCGACGGCAACCCCGATGCCCTGACCCCGGAGGTGCTGACCCAGATCTATGGCGAAGAAGATTGGGAAGCGACGATTGAGACGGTCGAGGACGAAGACGCGGAGGTCGCGGCGAAATGACCACCTTTGCCGACGGTGTCCTGCACACGCACCGCGAACTGGACGACATGCTGGGCCGACGCTGGCGCAAGCCTCGTTTTGTCAAACGGCCCTGGCTGCGCTGGGTGTTGGGTCTGGGCTTTCTGGCCTATTTGATCGCGTCCTACACAACGGTCGAGGTCAACTGGAACCGCGTCTATGAGGGGCTGGAGCGTGGCTGGAAGTTCGTCATTGCCTTTGCCAGCCCGGATTTTTTCAGCCGTAGCAGCGATATTTGGGATGGTATGGTCGAAAGCGTCATAATGACGGTGGCGGCCTCTGTCGTGGGCATCGCCATCTCGATCCCCATAGGTCTGGGTGCCGCGCGCAACATCGCCCCCCTGCCAGTATATCTGATCTGCCGCGGCATCGTCGCGGTCAGCCGGGCGCTGCAAGAGATCATCGTGGCGATCCTGCTGGTGGCGATCTTCGGTTTCGGCCCGTTGGCAGGATTTCTTACGCTCAGCTTCGCCACCATCGGCTTTTTGTCGAAGCTGCTGGCCGAAGATATCGAGGCGATGGACAAGGTGCAGGCCGAGGCGGTGCGCGCCAGTGGGTCGTCCTGGCTGCAATGGATCAATTACGGCGTGCAGCCGCAGGTGATGCCGCGGCTGATCGGGCTGAGCATGTACCGTATCGACATCAATTTCCGCGAGAGTGCGATTCTTGGCCTGGTCGGCGCGGGCGGCATCGGGGCAACGCTGAACACCGCTTTCGACCGCTATGAATATGACACGGCGGCGGCGATCCTGATCCTGATCATCGTGGTCGTCATGGCGCTGGAATACCTCTCTGGTATCATCAGGGCGAAGGTGCAGTAATGCCGGTATCCGACAACAACGGCTTCGCCGTCTGGCGCAAACGCTCTAACAGGCAAGCGCTGGTACTATGGACAGGGTGGCTGATCGGCTTCGCCGTCTTCATGTATTGCTGGCAGCGGATTTCCGAGGCAACGACCTGGTTCTTCGTCTGGGATGCGCCGCGCATCGCCAACGACATCTGGACCCGCGCCACACCGCCGCGCTGGGAGTACATCACCCAACTTGGCCGCCCGATCTGGGACACCCTGAACATCGCCACCATGGGCACGCTGATTGCGCTGTGCCTTGCGGTGCCGGTGGCGTTTCTGGCGGCGCGAAACACCACGCCGTCGCGCCTTTTCATCCGGCCCATAGCGCTGTTGATCATCGTCTCTACCCGTTCGATCAACTCGCTGATCTGGGCGCTACTGCTGATCGCCATCATCGGGCCGGGCGTCTTTGCCGGGATCGTCGCCATCGCCATCCGGTCGATCGGGTTCTGCGCCAAGCTGCTATACGAGGCGATCGAAGAGATCGACGCCACCCAGGTCGAGGCGGTCACCGCCACCGGCGCCAGCCGCTGGCAGGTGATGGCATACGGCATCGTGCCGCAGATCATGCCCGCCTTTGCCGGCATCGCGGTGTTTCGCTGGGACATCAATATCCGTGAAAGCACAGTGCTGGGTCTGGTCGGCGCCGGGGGTATCGGGCTGCAATTGTCGGCGTCGCTGAACGTGCTGGCCTGGCCGCAGGTCAGTCTGATCCTGCTGGTCATTCTTGCGGCGGTGGTGATCAGCGAGTGGGTCTCGGCCAAGGTCCGGGGCGCGATCATTTGAAGAACCGGATGGACGCCGCGACCGCCCTCGCAGGCTATGAGGCCGCGCGTCACAGGCTGCCTAGGGCTAGAACCGGCGGCGCCGGGCGCGAGGTTGCCGATCTTTCCGCCATTGCCGATGATTTTGACACTTTCCTGCTGGACGCCTTCGGGGTTCTGAACATCGGCGAGGACGCGATCCCCGGCGTGCCAGAGCGCATCGCGGAACTGCAATCGGCGGGCAAGCGGGTTTTGGTGCTGACAAACGCCGCCTCGGTCCCCAACGACACGCTGACCGTGAAATACGCGCACCTGGGCTATCGGTTCGCGCCCGAGGACGTGATATCGAGCCGTTCGGTTCTGTTGTCCGCGCTGAGAGCGACGGCCGCTCGGCATTGGGGTATCATGGCGCCGGAGGAATTGCAGGAAGGCGACCTTGCCGACCTGAACCTGACCTATCTGCGAGAAGATCCGGCCGCCTATGCCGGGGCCGATGCGATCCTGCTGCTGGGAAGCGCTGGATGGACGGATGCCCGCCAGGAGTTGCTGGAGAGGGCGCTGCTGGACAATCCGCGGCCGGTCTGGGTGGGCAATCCCGATATCGTCGCGCCACGGCAATATGGGTTCTCGGTCGAACCTGGATTCTATGCCCACCAACTGGCTGACCGCACAGGCATCGAGCCACGTTTCTTTGGCAAGCCGTTTCGCAACATCTTTGACGCGGCCGCCGAACGGCTGGGCGGTTTCGATCCGGGGCGGACGGTCATGGTTGGCGACAGCCTTCACACGGATGTACTGGGCGCACATTCAGCGGGCATCGCCTCGGCGCTGGTGGCGGGTTACGGGTTTCTGGCCGGCCAGCCAGCCAGGCAGATCATCGCGCAAACACGGATCGAGCCGGATTTCATCCTGGACAGGCCCTGACCCAACACTTCGGGGTCCGGCGCCGCTCATCGCGCGGGGCTGCGCCCGGCGCTCCTCGCTTGGGCCTGTTGATATTCAGGATTCCCATTTCGTTTGGTTTCTGATTCAAGCTTCCAAAAGGGAGGCGTGAATGCTGAGTGATCGGTTTTTGATTAGTGACGAACAGTGGAAGTTGATTGAGCCCCATTGCCTGGGCAAGAAG
>JAAELR010000264.1 GCA_024226455.1 Paracoccaceae bacterium | reverse complement strand
GGCCTGGGAAGAGCGCGCCAATGCGTTCTTCGGTGGCACACGGCATCGGCCGCCGGAACTCATCATCCAGGATGAGTTGCACCTGATCGCCAGCGCGCTGGGTTCGGTGGCTGGTCTGTACGAAGCCGCTATCGACACCGTGCTTCAATTGCGCGGCGTGTATCCGAAGTACATCGCATCGACCGCCACCATCCGCATGGCGGACCAACAGGTGAAACGACTGTATGGACGCGAAGTCGCCGTGTTTCCGCCGCCGGGACTGAACTGCGACGATGCCTATTTCGCCCGTACCGTGCCGCTGGAGCAGCGCCCGGGCCGAATCTACATAGGCTATCTGGCGCCGATGCTGAACCGTCAGCAGTGCCTGGCGCCGCTGGGGGCGGCATTGCTGTTGGCCCCGCACGTGCTGTTCGAGAGTGAACAGGATGCACGGGAACTGCTGGATGCCTGGTGGACGCAGGTGGTGTATCACGGCAGCCTTAAGGGGGTAGGGAACAGTCACACGGCTTTTGCCAGCGATGTGCGCGATTTCATGCGGTTGTTGACTGGCACAACGGACGCGCAGGCTCAGGAAGACGAAAAGGCGAAGAAACAAGAACGCTCGACGCCGTACATTGCCCAACTCACCAGCTTGCAGACGGCGGCGCAGAATGCAGAGATTTTTGCCCGGTTGAGCAAGACGCGCGAAGAGGATGGTTGCCTGGACGCCGTACTGGCCACCAATATGATCTCGGTCGGGCTTGATGTGGCTCGATTGGCGCTGATGATCATCAACGGCCAGCCGTTGACCACGGCGGAATATATTCAGGCCAGCAGCCGCGTGGGGCGCAGCGAGGCG
>JAAELR010000263.1 GCA_024226455.1 Paracoccaceae bacterium | reverse complement strand
TGCCACCCACTTTTACACTCATATGTGATTAGGTTCCAGTTTACCCTGCATCTCACCGCGACCATCGGACTGGTTCTGGCCCTGCTTGCTCCCCGCTGGCTACTTGCTCCCGCGACCCTGAAAGAAGCAATAAAGGCCCAAATATTAGACACCACAGCCGGGAACTTGTGCCCGCTACGGGGCGGTTATCTTCTGCCCATGGGCGCCGTTGCACTACTACTGGGCCGCCCGCACCATCCGCACCGGTTTCAGGTGATGGGCGTCAGACACCAATTTCATTTCGTCCGGGTGAGATACAGCCGTGCGAACCACTCGGTCGGCTTCAACAGCAGGTACACGAGGTCCGCGGCCAGCGGCGAGCGAATCCGCGCGGCGACCGGCGGGCCGATGCGGTTGTAAACAGCACGCAGGTGGCGATGCAACGCCGGGTGGCGCCGGGTCAGCCGGTCCTCGAACGTGCGTAGCGTGCGCCATTGATGATTGACGGTGCGGCCGAGGCTCGCGTCGAAACGGCTACCGACGATTGCCGGATGGCCGCGCGTCGCCGCGCCGACTACGAAGCAGTCGCCATACCCGTCAGGCCTCTTGACAGGTAATGCGTCGTACAGGCGCATCGCCAGCGGCACCTTGACCATCAGCGACACGACCAACGCCGAAAACCACGCGATCAGCGCGCTCGCGGGCGCCGCTTGGAGCCGGCCCTGGCGTTCGATTTCCAGTGCGAGAAGGCCCTGTCGTTCGATATCCAGCGCGAGCAGGACGTAATTAACCGCAGCGACCGCGGGTACCACGGCGAGTGCGTTCAAGCCTATCGTTTCGTCCGCTGTCATGTCCAGGAACGCGGTGGCGAAGGCGTACCACAGGCTCACCACCAGCAGCGTCCACAACACGACCCAGTGTGTGCCCGAGCGCAGCCGATAGTCACGCCGCGCTATGCCCCAGCCAACGATGCATGAGCCCAGCGAGTACACGGGCACGAGCGCCAGCCCGGCCAGGCCATCGTGCATGTGGAAGAACCAGTGCCCGCGTTCTTCCTGGTAGCCGCCGCTGAATCCGGCGGTCATGAACAGCATTACGGCCGGCGCGACGGCGACACCCAATCCGAGCACCCAACGCTCGACCGCTCGCACGCCCAGAACCCCCAGACTCCAGCGGTACAAGACGCGCCACAGCAACACCAGCAAAGCGATCAGCTGCAGTAGGAAGAGCGCTGGCGTGGCCCAGAACACCACGCCAAAGATCTGTGCCATCACGGGATATGC
>JAAELR010000262.1 GCA_024226455.1 Paracoccaceae bacterium | reverse complement strand
GGAGTTGAAACACATTCTTTGCCAGATCAACGCCAATGACGATATCTTCGTCCATGGGTGCTCCCTTTCTTTTTGGTGGTGGCTACTGAACCACCATGGCACATCGCGATGCCGTTGCAGGAAGGGGCATCCACCGCATCAGGTGCGGCAGTTGGAAGCGGTGGCCCCCGCCGACATGGGCAAGAGACTTGAAGGCAGGACACGGGACGTGCACGACTGGCCGCCATGATACATCCGGGTTTTATTCTCGTGGCCGTCCTTGGCCTGGCGGCATTGCCCCTGCGGGCAGAACCGCGGCAGATTCCGGTGACGGAATTGACAATGTTGCCATTGGCCGATGTCGTGATTCTGGGCGAGGTGCATGACAACCCCGCCCACCACGAAAACCAGGCGACGGCGCTCGGTGCGATGCAACCGGCGGCGCTGGTCTTCGAGATGCTGACCGAAGCCCAGGCATTGCAGATCCGGCCCGGCCTGCTGGGCGATCCCGATCTGCTGGAACAGGTTCTGGAATGGGAGACCCGGGGCTGGCCCGATTTCGCGATGTATTTTCCGCTTTTCCAATCGGCTGGCGGCGCCCCGGTCTTTGGCGGCGCGCTGCCGCGCGACGCGGTTCGGGGGGCAATGACCGACGGGGCCGCGGCGGTGATGGGGGGCGCGGCAGAGCTTTTCGGGCTGCACGATGCCCTTGACGACCACGAACAGGTGGCGCGCGAGGCGCTGCAGATGGCAGCGCATTGCGATGCGCTGCCAGTGCACATGCTGGCCGGTATGGTCGAGGCCCAGCGATTGCGCGACGCTGGTCTGGCGCGGGCGGTGATCGCGGCGTTGGCCGAAGCCGGCGGACCTGTGGCGGTGATCACCGGCAACGGTCACGCACATCGCGACTGGGGGGTGCCTAAGGCGCTGGAACTGGTGGCGCCCGATCTTGTGGTGCTGTCTGTGGCGCAGCTAGAGGCAGAGCCGGGCGGCGTGGTGCCCTATGACCTGTGGCTGGTGACAGACGCGGTGGAGCGTGACGACCCGTGCGCGGCGTTTTCCGACAGGTAGGGTGCCGCGCCTTCGAGGGCACCCCCACCCGCCCACCCCCGTGCCCACGAAGGCGCGGGGCATTGTTTCCGGCGATGGGCGCGCCTAGAACGGGCGGGACCCTTGGAAAGGTGGCGGCCATGCTGGCGGGAAAACGTGTTCTTGTGATCATCGGTGGAGGCATTGCGGCGTTCAAATCGCTCGACCTGATCCGTCGGCTACGCGAGCGTGGCGCCACGGTGACCCCGGTGCTGACCCGTGCGGCAGAGGAATTCGTGACCCCGCTTTCAACCTCGGCGCTGGCTGGCCGGAAGGTCTATCGCGACCTGTTCGATCTGACCGACGAGGCCGAGATGGGGCATATAGAGCTTTCCCGCGACGCCGATCTGCTGGTGGTGGCGCCCTGCACCGCCGACCTGATGGCCAAGATGGCGGGCGGCCACGCCAACGATCTGGCCTCTACGGTGTTGCTGGCCACCGACAAGCGGGTTCTTATCGCACCGGCGATGAATATGCGGATGTGGCAGCACCCCGCAACACAGCGCAATCTGGCAACCCTTGGCGGCGACGGGGTGCTTGTGGTTGGCCCCAACGAGGGCGACATGGCTTGCGGCGAACATGGCCCCGGACGGATGGCCGAGCCGCTGGAGATTGTCGCGGGCGTAGAGGCCGCGCTGATGGACGGGCCGCTGAAGGGGCGCCATGTGTTGGTCACCTCGGGCCCGACGCATGAGCCGATCGACCCGGTACGCTTTATCGCCAACCGCTCGTCGGGCACGCAAGGCACGGCGGTGGCAAGGGTACTGTCGGCGCTTGGCGCAAGGGTGACCTTCGTGACCGGCCCGGCCAGCGTTGCGCCGCCCGGCGGGGTCGAGGTGGTGCGGGTAGAGACCGCGCGGCAGATGCTGGCGGCGGTTCAGGCCGCGCTGCCTGCGGATGCGGCGGTGTTTGCCGCCGCCGTGGCCGACTGGCGCATGGCCGAGGACCAGCCGAGCAAGATGAAGAAGGACGGCAGCGGCAAGGTGCCGGTGCTGGAATTTGCCGAGAACCCGGACATTCTGGCGACGGTCAGCCGGATGGGCGAGGGACGCCCCGGGCTGGTGGTAGGTTTCGCTGCCGAGACCGACGAGGTGATCGCTCACGCCACCGCCAAACGCGCCCGCAAGGGCTGTGACTGGATTGTCGCCAACGACGTGTCGCCGGAGACCGGCATCATGGGTGGCAGCGAGAATGCGGTGACGCTGATATCAGCCGACGGCGCAGAGGACTGGCCGCGCATGGGCAAGGACAGGGTGGCCGCCCGGCTGGCCGCCAGAATCGCAAAGGCGCTGACATGACCGCGCCGGTGCTGCGCTTTTCCTGGCTCGAGGGCGCCGACCGCGACCTGCCGCTGCCGGCCTATGAGACCGCCGGCGCCGCCGGTGCCGACCTGCGCGCCAACCTCGCACCAGAGACCCGTGAGGCCGGGCTGACACTGGCGCCGATGCAGCGCCGCATCGTGCCCACCGGGCTAAGCGTCGAGATCCCTTCGGGCTTTGAGATGCAGCTGCGGCCACGCTCGGGGCTGGCTTTCAAGCACGGGCTGACGCTGGTCAACACGCCCGGCACCATCGACAGCGACTATCGCGGTCCGTTGGGGGTGCTGCTGGTCAATCTGGGCAATGCGCCATTTACCGTCGCCCATGGCGACCGTATCGCGCAGATGATCGTTGCACCGGTGGTGCAGGCGCGCTTTGAACTGGCCGCAGCGCTGGGCGAGACCGCCCGCGGCGCTGGCGGCTTCGGCTCTACCGGGCGCGACTGATGGTCTGGTTCCTGATCCTCGCCGCCGGGCTGTGGTTGCTCGGCCATCAGATGAATTGGCCGGCGCGAGCACGGCTGACCGTGATTGCGTTGGTCTATTTGCTGATCATAGTGCTGCAAACGGTGCAAATGATGCTGCCTGGTGGGAACCCGGTTCTGGAGAGATTCAGCGGGTCGGTTACCGAATGGCTGCTCTTGGTGGCTCTGACGCTGGCAGTGCTGGGCCATTCGGCCCTGCTGCGCCGCCTGAAGGCACACGCCGCGGCGAAACAAGTGCCCGAACCCGCCGAGCCGGGCAAGTTTCGCCCTGCAGAGCTGCAACGCTATGCCCGCCACATCATGCTGCGCGAGATCGGCGGACCGGGGCAGAAAAAGCTGAAGCAGGCCAGCGTGCTGGTGATCGGCGCCGGGGGGCTGGGCTCTCCGGCTTGCATGTACCTTGCCGCGGCGGGAATCGGTACCATCGGGGTGATCGACGACGATGAGGTCGAGGCGACCAACCTGCAGCGCCAGATCGCCCATACCGACGCGCGCATCGGCATGCCCAAGGTGTTTTCCGCCGAACAGGCGATGCGCGCACTCAATCCCTTCGTCGAGGTGCGACCCTATCACCGGCGGCTGGATGACGACATCGCCGGGACGCTGGTGGCCGACTACGATATCGTACTGGACGGCACCGACAATTTCGACACCCGCTACCGGGCCAACCGGACCTGCGTAGCCGCCGGAAAACCGCTGATATCCGCCGCGCTTACCCAGTGGGAGGGACAGATCAGCGTCTTTGATCCGGCCCGTGGCGCACCCTGTTATCAATGTGTCTTCCCAAAGGTCCCCGCACCCGGGCTGGCGCCGTCCTGCGCCGAGGCCGGTGTGGCCGGGCCGTTGCCCGGAGTGGTTGGCGCCATGATGGCGGTCGAGGCGGTCAAGCTGATCTGCGGCGCGGGCGAGGACCTGCGCGGGCGCATGCTTATCTATGACGCGCTGTACGGCGAGACCCGGGTTATCGGCCTGCAACGCCGCGACGGCTGCGAGACCTGCGGCGGGTAAGACAATTGTGCGCTTCCGCGCGCTATATTCTGCTGATCGATAGGCGACGGGTCATTTCTGACGCTGTGCTTGCGGAAAGGCCAAAGCCTCGGGTGGGGATGTTTTCAGCCACATGAACGAGCCGGGCGTTGTTCTGGACACCCCCGCGAACCGGACATAGGCTGACGGGGTAATTTTCAATCGGGAGAGCAATCATGAAATACCTTGCTATTGCCGCCGGGCTTTGCGCCGCGGCCCTGTCTGCCCAGGTCGCCGCTGCTGCGGATGTACCGGATCTGGGCGGCCGCAGCGTCGTTGTGGTGACAGAGAACGCCTATCCGCCACTGCAATTCATCGAACCCGGCACCGGCGAGGCGGTCGGTTGGGAGTATGACGCCATGGCCGAGATCGCCAAGCGGCTGAATATCACCATCGAGTATGAGAATATCAGCTGGGACGCCATGATCCCGGCGGTTTCCGAGGGCCAGTACGATCTGGGCATGACCGGCATCACCATCCGCGAGGATCGGGCCGAAATGGTGGATTTCTCTGACGCCTACATGCGTTCTGAAATGGTGATGATGGTGCGCGGCGACGAGGATCGGTTCTCTGATGCCGCATCCTTTGCCGCCGATGACGACCTTCTTATGGCGGCACAGCCCGGCACCACGCCCTTCTATGTAGGGGTCTATGACGTGCTTGACGGTGACGAGGCGAACCCGCGGATCAAGCTGTTTGAAACCTTCGGTGTCGGAGTGCAGGCACTTAAAACCGGAGATGTGGATCTGGTGCTGACCGACGGCACGGCGGGCAACGGCTATGTCGGCGCCTCCGATGGCAGGCTGAAGATCGTCGGCGAGAAGCTCGGGACAGAAGATTTCGGCTTCATCTTCCCCAAAGGCTCGGATCTGGTGGAACCGATGAACGCGGCCATCGGCGCCATGCAGGAAGACGGGACCATCGATGCTCTGAACAAGAAGTGGTTCTTGGACTACAAACTTGGCGGGTAACGGCCCGGGCCAGGCCGCCCCGCACCTGATCCGAAGCTTCCGGCCTTGATCCCCGAACCGCAGGACGATGGCGATTTCCCCTGGTGGCTGCTGGTCACCGGGGGGCTTGGGTTATACTTTCTTTACCTCATCCTCGCGAACGACATCTACTATCAGGTTCTTTGGACTTTGCGTACTGGTATAGGGATCACCGTTTTCGTGACTTTGACGGCGTTCGGTTCAGCCTGTGTGGTCGGGCTCGCTCTGGCAACCGCTTCGCTGTCACGCTTTTTGGTTTTGCGCCAAGTTGCTCGGTTCTACATCGAGATTATCCGGGGCGTGCCGATGATTGTGCTGCTTTTCTATGTGGCTTTTGTGATCGCACCGGCACTGGTTGCGGCGTGGAACTGGGCCGCGGAAGGCGTCGGGGTGGACCCTATCCGCACCCGTGACTTTCCACTGCTCTGGCGCGCGATCCTGGCGTTGACCATCGGCTATTCCGCCTTCATCGCCGAGGTGTTCCGAGCCGGGCTGCAAGCGGTTGAAATCGGCCAGATAGAGGCGGCAGAGGCGCTGGGACTGAACCGCTGGCAGCGGTTCCGTCATATCGTGTTTCCGCAGGCGTTCCGGATGATCCTGCCGCCCCTTGGCAACGATTTCGTGGCCATGGTGAAAGACAGCTCGCTGGTCTCGGTATTGGGAGTTCACGACATCACGCAACTGGGCAAGGTCACGGCAGCGGGAAATTTCCGCTATTTCGAGACATATAACGTGGTGGCGCTGGTCTATTTGATGGTGACTGTGACCCTGTCGCTTGCGCTCAGGCGGCTGGAGCGGCGGCTCAGGGCAAAAACGCCGATGTGATCTGGTGAACCGGCGGCGACCGGATTAGGATCAATGGGGCCGGACCCGGATTTCAAATACACCGATTAGAGAGCGCACATGACCAACCCCCTGCTTACCGACTGGAACACGCCGTTTCAGATTGCACCGTTTGCCAAGATCTCCGACGACGATTTCGAACCGGCTTTCGAGGCCGCCATGGCGGAGGCCCGGCAAGAGATTACCCGCATCGCCGACAACCTCGAGCCGCCGGATTTTGCCAACACCATCGAAGCGCTGGAACGGGCAGACGAGGCGCTCGACAGGGTGCTGTCGGTGTTCTTCAACCTCGCAGGCGCCGACAGCACCCCGGCCCGCGAGGCGCTGCAGCGCGCCTTTTCGCCAAGAATGGCGCAATACGGCTCCGAGATCACCATGAACGCCGCGTTGTTCGCGCGGATCGAGGCGCTATGGGACGCGCGCGACGAGCTGACGCTGACCGCCGCGCAGTCCCGCCTGCTCTATCTGACCCGCCGCAGTTTCGTGCGGGCCGGGGCGCAACTCAGGGGTGCCGCGCGTGACCGGCTGGCCGTCGTGAAGGAACGTCTGGCAGTCTTGGGCACCCGGTTCACCCAGAACCTGCTGGCAGACGAGCGTGACTGGTTCATGCCGCTGGACGAGGCGGGTCTTCGGGGCCTGCCCGATTTCCTGGTGGGCAGCGCCCGTGCGGCGGGCGCGGAACTGGGCGCGGGCGGGCCGGTCGTCACCCTGTCGCGCTCGCTGATCGTGCTGTTCCTGCAATTCTCGCCACGCCGCGACCTGCGCAAACGCGCCCACCGCGCCTGGGTGGCACGTGGTGCGGGCGGTGGCACCACCGACAACCGCGGCATAGTCGCCGAAGTGCTGAAACTGCGCGAGGAACGGGCGCGCCTGCTGGGGTATGCCAACTTCGCCGACTACAAGCTGGAAACAGAGATGGCCGGCACACCTCAGGCGGTAGAGGACCTGCTGATGCAGGTCTGGCGCCCGGCCCGAGCGGCGGCCCAGGCGGATGCGACGGCCCTGACGACCATGCTGCACGACGACGGCATCAACGGCGAGCTTGAGCCCTGGGACTGGCGCTATTACTCTGAACGCCGCCGCGAGGCGGAACACGATCTCGACGAGGCCGAGCTTAAGCCCTACCTGCAGCTGGAACGGATGATCGAGGCCGCCTTCAGCTGCGCCGGCCGGCTCTTTGGGCTGCAATTCGCACCGCTTGACGCCGCCCTCTACCACCCCGACTCCCGCGCCTGGGAAGTGACCCGCGATGGCACGCACATGGCGGTCTTCATCGGCGACTATTTCGCCCGCGGCTCGAAACGCTCCGGCGCCTGGTGCTCGACGATGCGCCAGCAGCAAAAGCTTGCCGGCGACATCCGCCCCGTCGTGGTCAATGTCTGCAACTTCGCCAAACCTGAATCGGGCCAACCCGCGCTGCTCTCGTATGACGACGCCCGCACCCTGTTTCACGAGTTCGGCCACGCCCTGCACCAGATGCTCAGCGACGTCACCTACCAAAGCATATCAGGCACCTCGGTGGCGCGCGATTTCGTCGAACTCCCAAGCCAGCTCTTCGAGCACTGGCTGGAGGTGCCGCAAGTCCTGGCCGAATTCGCCACCCACGCGGAGACCGGCGAACCGATGCCCACTGCCCTGCTCGACCGGCTGCTGGCGGCGACGACCTATGACATGGGCTTTCAGACCGTGGAATACATCGCCTCGGCCCTGGTCGACTTGCGCTTCCATCACGGCCCCGCCCCGGTCGACCCGATGGCCCGTCAGGCAGAGATCCTCGACCAGATCGCCATGCCCCGCGCCATCGGCATGCGCCACGCGACGCCGCATTTCGCCCATGTCTTCGCCGGCGACGGCTATTCCAGCGGCTACTACAGCTACATGTGGTCCGAGGTGATGGACGCCGACGCGTTTGAGGCATTCACCGAGGCCGGCGGCCCTTTCGACCCGGACATGGCCGACAGGCTGGAACGCTTCATCCTGTCGGCGGGCGGCTCTGATGAGGCCGACGTGCTATACCGCAAATTCCGCGGCAAGATGCCCGGCGTCGAGGCGCTGCTGAAAGGCCGCGGCCTGACCGATACCGAGTGACCCCGCGCAACACCCGCCGCACGCCCAGCTTACGAAATCTTGACCATGCCAAGGCACCCTCCTGCGCCATCCCGGGGCAAAGGACCCCCGCCCATGCGCATCCCGCTGACAGACATCGACCCCAACGCCCTGCCCCGCGACCGCACCGTGCTCGACGAGACGGCGCTGCTTGAACTGCAATCCTCCATCGTCGGCACCGGCTTGCGCCAGCCCATCGAGGTCTTCGCCAACTCCGGCGACGACTGCCCGCCCTTTGGCCTCATCTCGGGCCTGCGCCGCTTCACCGTGATGCAGCGGCTCCACCAGGCCACCGGATTGGCCCAATATGCCGGGATCGACGCCATCCTGCGCAGCCCCGACGACATCGCCGCCGCACTCGCCCAGATGGTCGAGGAAAACGACATCCGCGCCGACCTGACCCCATGGGAACGCGCCCGTGTCGCGCTCGATACCCACGAAAAGGGCTGATTCGACAGCATCGACGCGGCGCTGAACAGCCTCTACCCCCATGCCAGCCGCCAAAAACGCGCCAAGCTGCGCGCCATCGCCGAGGTGGTCGAGACCTTCGAGCATCTGCTTGCAGAGCCCGAGACCCTGACAGAGCGCCGCCTGCTGCGTATCGCCAACGTGCAGCGGCTGGGCTGGGCAGAGATCATGGAAACGGCGCTGTCACAGTCCCGGTCCCGCAGCCCCCAAGCGCAATGGGCATTGCTGCAGCCGATCCTCGAAGAGGCCGAAGTGCTGGTGATCCAGGGCCGCCCGACCGCACCGAACCGCCCCAAACGCCTGACCCGCACCCGCTGCGGCCTGGTGATCCGGCGCGAGCGTACCCGCGAAGGCTGGCTATTGCACCTCACCGGCCCCCGCGCCAGCGACCGGATCGTGGGTGAGATCATCGACCGTCTGGAGCTGGAATTCACCCCGGCGTAACCGGCCCTCCCGATCTCCCCGGCTAGGGTGGGTAGTTCTGCCCACCTCGGCCAACGTCTCTTCTCTTTTCCAGATTATCCAACCCACTCCCCCGCCCAAAAGTAGTTTGGGCATGACAAACCGTCCTACCGTGGTTTCCCGGTTAACGGCTATTCGCTTTTTTGAGACGGCGGAGCAACTTTTGTGGAGAGTGGCTTGGGTGAAGCGCTCATAGATCGAACAAAATCGGCCTTTTTTGAAGGGCTCAGTTTCTCAAATTTTGCCACTGTCCCTTGAAATGATGACGTGAAATTGAAGGGCTCTACCGCTGTTTTCGTTCCCATCGCCGAGTCCCCCGATTTTCCTTGACTAAACCACATAATATTGCCTCTGTGAATCCACATTCGGGTATTTTTGGTGGCAATCTATGGGAAATGTGATCGACCCTGAGTTGGTGATTGGGATCGTCGGAAGGATTGGTGTTGACACTACGAATGTGTGTGGCACGTCTGACAGACGTGCTTCACTCGTTGGGTTACACCGGCCACCGAATAAAACTCACAGATTACCTAAAGTCAAAAAAGTTTGAGTTTGAGTTAAAGGAAACCCCGGTCGCCGAACGGTACTCCTCATACATAGATGGCTGCAATCACGTCCGAGAGAGATCCGACCGACAGGGTTTTTTTGTTTCTTACGCAATTCAGAGAATCATTGAGAGCCCAAACGAAAACTCGTTTTATTGCGGGAAACGGGCCTTCAAGGGGCCCGCACAGAGGAAATTGGGAGTGAGTTCAAGTAGGTTTTCCCGTTCAACGTGCGGGGTCTAT
>JAAELR010000261.1 GCA_024226455.1 Paracoccaceae bacterium | reverse complement strand
CTCGCTGCGATAGCGGTTTCCTCGGCGGTCGGCTGGTACCGGGCGACGTCTTTGCCCGTTCGTTTCTTTCTGGCCATGCCTGCTTCTCCTAGAGGTGAGTGGTTAGTATTAGTGTTCCGATTCAGAACCGAGAGCAGCACCGGAAATGGTCCTGACGGGTTCTGAAATGGAACCATGCTTGGCCTTTGGGTTCTGAAATGGAACCACGGATGGGTGCGACGGTTCCATTCTAGAACCGCGTTCTGTTTTTTTGGGCTGCCAACTGCGCCAATCATTGGTTGCCGTGACCTTGCCTTTTGCGGTTTGCATTGGCTTCGTGGTCAGTCGCCATTCATGGGCTCGACGGTGATACCAGGCTCCTTTTCTCACCAGCAGAATGAACCCCTTGGTCTCCAACTCTTTGAAGCCGCGCTGGACGGTGGCCTTGCCCATGCCCAGTGCCTCTGCGGCCTCGGTATAGGATAGGGTCAGGCGTCCGTTGTTGCCGCCGTTGTAGCGCGTGTGAAGCTCTAGCCAGAGCCGCACAGCGGCCCCCGATAGGGACCGCCACGCCGGGCTTTTCAGTTGGGCGTAGGGGAGGGGCGCGTATTGCCCCTCCTGAGACCGCTTGCCCTTACGCATCCGCGCAATCGTCTTTCAGCATCCGGGCCGACAGCGGGAAGTCCAGAAACTGCCACTTGCAGTCTTTGCGGAGTGTGTAATGCGCAATCTGCTCCGGGCCGCGATACTCGGTGTCGATGGGCCAATGATACTTGTGACGCAGGTTGTGGATGATAGCGCCCAGACGCCATCCCTGCACCTCGCCAATCTCGTCCATGTGGTTGATGGTGCGCCCCTCAATGAGCGCTTTGCAGGTCCAGAATATCTGGGTGCGGTTGCTGTGCCAGTGATTACTCATGCTCGATTTGTCCTTTGCGAATTTTGAGTGACTCGACCGCGCGGGTCAGAGGTGACAGGAAAAACCGTCGCTCGTTTTTTCTTGTCGGGCAGAGGCAAGCTGTGGCATCAACTGGACTTGCTAGGGTGGCAGTTGATGTCACTGGAAAAGCCCCGGCTCCGCCTGCGGAGTTGGGGTTTTTCATTATGCGGCCTCGTTGTTGGGGTCAGTGCGCTGGGCGACAATGTATGCGTTCAGGTCGGTGCCCAGATAGGCGACCTTGCGCCCAATTTTCACCCAGGGTGGGCCGACACGTCGGTGCCGCCATTGAGCGAGTTTCTCACGGGTTCCAAGAACGTCAAGTTCAGGGTCTCCGAGAATGTAGGTTCGTTTGCTGTCGAAGAGTTCTGCCATCGCCAGTGCCTTTCGGATTGGTTGTGATGGCTTTGCATTATGGGCAGATAACGAGGCCTGTCACCAGTCGAGTACCCCGGCTCAAGCGGTTTCCGGAAATAGGAAAACGCTCAAGCTTTTTTTCGGAAGAGAGCGTCAAACCGAGCTTTGAATGGTTGCTCCGAGCGTATCGTCACGCCATAGTTCTCGATGGTTTTTCGTGATTTCGGCATCTTTCTTTTTGCTGCGGCATTCGCATACGCTTGCGCAAAAATGGACTGCTCACTCATCCTCGGGAAAAGGTCCCCCAAGACTTCAATTTCCGCCCAAAACGCTTCAATGTTATCCCTTTTCAACCGCTCAGAAGCTTCGCCACCCTTGCGCCCCCTTGCTTCGTCAGACTGCGTAGACTGGATTCCTTTAATGGCCGCCCCCTCATAGCTGAATTTCCAACGGTAATGCTCCACCATGCGGCCCAGAGACATCAACCGTCGCTGCATATATCCCCTCACTTGAGCCGCAATCTTGCGAGACAATTCGCTGTCCCTCTCACCGTCGTGGTGGAAGAGTTCGAAGGCGGCCAACTCGTCCAATATCTTGAACTCAAACCAACGCTTGGTAAAAATTGCCTCAAGGTCGCTTAGCTCCCGAGCTATCATTTCCTGGATAGCCTCAAGCGGGCTGCGAACTCTTTGTGGCACCTCATCGTAATCCTTGAAGTCGAGTGGATAGCTTTGGTCATAGACGCTGAGAGCTTTCATTACCTCCTTTTCCGAAAATTTGTCTTTGTTGTGCTTGCTAACATACAAGACGTGCCGGGCTGCATTCAAAGCTTCTAGTTGCTCAATGTAATGGTCGAAGGTTTCCCGCAAATAGTCTTCTTTGTAATTGCGCCTGCATTGCTCAACGACGAAATGCCATAGCTCTTTCCGATCGAAATCAAAGAACTCCAGCTCCCACCACTTAGGTGCAGAATTCACCTGTCTTTGCTCCAAAAGATTGTTCAATTCAAACACCTTTACCCGGTCCGACACTCCCTCCGACAAGACAGGTCTCAACTCTTCCCTGGCGTCAGAGGGAAGGTTCAGGTGGGTTTCGAATAGCCATTTTTTTGTGATGGCTCCCAACGAAATCTCGAAGGTTCCCGCCTCACCATGAAGGAAAGGGTTAATTTCCAGTTCAAGAATCTTGTTGAGCCTTCCCAACTCTTCCTCAGTGAACAGTTCCACTTGGTCACCTCATTCATTAATCATCGCCACGAGTGAGCACCATCGCGCCATCAGCTCCCGCCGTCGCTCCAGCAGGTCCGACCGCGCATAAGCCCGTTCCACGTCGGACCCAACCCGGTGCGCCAGCGCCGTCTCCGCTACCTCACGCGGTACGCCCTCCTCCCCTGCCCAGTCTCGGAACGTGCTGCGAAACCCGTGGACGGTGACGCCTTCAATGCCGATACGCCGCAAAAGCATCAGCATAGACATATTGGACAGCGGCATGTGGCGTTTCTGGCCCTCAAAAACATAGATGGACTGCATCGCCTGCAACGGTTCCAAAATGGCCAGCATCTCTGGGGTTAGCGGCACACGGTGGGTTTTACCGCCCTTTATGCGTTCCGCCGGTACCGTCCATAAGCGGGCTTCGAAATCCACCTCAGGCCATGTCATTTCCAGCACCTCTGACGTGCGACTTGCCGTCAGGATGGTGAACCTCAGTGCCTTTGCCGCCATTGCATTGCGGGTTTTCATGTCGGCATAGAAGGCAGGGACATCGCGCCAGGCCATCGCGTCATGGTGCTGCACCCGTTTCTTGACGGTAGGCAAAACCTTGGCATCGCGTATTTCGGTCACGGGATTTTCGCCCGAGCGAAAGCCTTTGGATTTGGCAACATCCAGAACTGTCTTGATACGCTGGGCGAGGCGTCTGGCTGTTTCGTGCTTTTCCGTCCAGATGGGCGACAGACACATCAGCACCTCCGGCTGTCCGATACTGTTGACCGGCATCCGTCCAATTTTCGGGAAGGCGTAATTGCGAAGGGCGTTCAGCCAAATCTGACCATGCTTGGCGCTCCTCCAGGTAGGAATGCGGTCAATGTGAACTTGACGGCTGATTTCTTCAAAGGTCGGGATTTCACGCCGGGTATTGTATCGCGGATTCAGGCCAGACTTTGCCATGCGCCGATACTCTAGCGCCCGTTCGCGTGCCTCGTTGAGCGTGACCACGTCGGCACCGCCGAGTCCGAAGTCAGTGCGAAGCGGTGCGCCTTTGCGGTTCTTCTGACCTTTGACAGTAACCCGCACTATCCAGCGTCGCGCACCAGATGGGTCCACCACCAGATACAAGCCACCGCCGTCGCCGTGACGTCCTGGGCCGAGATTTTCAACCCGTTTCTTTGTTAGCTTTCCGCCCAACGCGGCCATATGCATACCACAAAATCTACCACTCAATGAAAGTATATGAGACCTATCCAAAGAAATCCAATGAAACCTACAATGTCCAAAATACTTAAGTTTCCCAACACTCACCGCCCTTGATGCGGTTGAGTGTAATCGTGGAAAAGTGGTAGTTGGTAGGCCCGGAGGGACTCGAACCCCCAACCAAAGCGTTATGAGCGCTCTGCTCTAACCAATTGAGCTACAGGCCCGACCGTGGTCTCGTGACTATCAGACCAGAGCCGCGGGTCAAGCAGAGCCGCGCGCCCTGCCGCGATGCCGGTGGTGGCGGATTGGCGCGGTCGAGGCTCCGGGCTCTGCCCCGCCCCCGCACTGCCTTGCAAACCAGCGCGTTCCGACATCCGGTGGCCCGGTGGACAGTCCGGCGCGCTTGGTCTATCGCGGCATCAGATCGCCGGAGGAACATGAGATGAGCGAGCGCGGAAACGGCATCACCTATGCCGAGGCGGGGGTGGACATCGATGCCGGCAACGCTCTGGTCGACCGTATCAAACCCGCCGCAGCGGCAACCGACCGGGCCGGTGTCATGGCCGGGCTGGGTGGTTTTGGCGGGCTTTTCGACCTGAAGGCCGCAGGCTTCACCGATCCGGTTCTGGTCGCCGCGACCGACGGGGTGGGCACCAAGCTGCGCATCGCCATCGATACCGGCAATGTGGGCAGCATCGGCATCGACCTGGTGGCGATGTGCGTCAACGACCTTGTCTGTCAGGGCGCCGAACCGCTGTTTTTCCTCGACTATTTCGCCACCGGCCAACTTGATGTCGCTACCGCCGCCACCATCGTCGAGGGCATCGCGGCTGGCTGCACCGCCAGCGGCTGCGCCCTGATCGGTGGCGAGACAGCCGAGATGCCCGGTATGTATGCCAGGGGCGATTTCGACCTCGCCGGTTTTGCCGTCGGCGCCATGGAGCGCGGCACCACGCTGCCGGCGGGCGTGGCCGAGGGCGACGTGCTGCTGGGTCTGGGGGCCAGCGGCGTGCATTCCAACGGTTATTCCCTGGTGCGTAAGGTGGTCGAACTGGCCGGGCTCGGTTGGGACGATCCCGCCCCCTTCGGTGGCGGCACGCTCGGCGCGGCGCTGTTGGCGCCGACGCGGCTCTACGTCAAATCCGTCCTCGCGGCGCTGCAGGCCGGCGGCGTGCATGGTGTCGCCCATGTCACCGGCGGCGGGCTGACCGAAAACCTGCCCCGCGTGCTGCCCGAGGGGCTCGGCGCCACTGTCGATCTGGATGCCTGGGGCCTGCCAAAGGTGTTCCGCTGGCTGGCCAGGACCGGCGGGATAGACCAGTCGGAACTGCTGAAGACATTCAATTCCGGCATCGGCATGGTTGTGGTGACCGACCCCGCACAGGCCGGCGCGATCACCGCCAGCCTGACCCGATCCGGAGAGGCCGTCACCCGTATCGGCACCGTCGAACCGGGCGGGGGCGTGCGCTATAGCGGATCACTGCTGTGAAAAAACGCGTCGCCATCCTGATCTCGGGAGGCGGCTCGAACATGACGGCGCTGCTGGATGACATGGGCCAGAGCCACCCGGCCAGCCCGGCGCTGGTGCTGTCGAACGACGCCACCGCCGCCGGACTGGCCCGGGCCGCATGCCGGGGCGTGGGCACCGCCGTCATCGACCACCGCGACTATCGCGACCGCGAAAGCTTTGAAACCGCGCTGATCGACCGGATCGACACCGCCGGGGCCGATATCGTCTGTCTGGCGGGCTTCATGCGCATCCTGACCGAGAAATTCGTCGGCCACTACCCCGGCCGCATCCTCAATATTCACCCCTCGTTGCTGCCGAAATACCGCGGGCTTCACACCCACGAGCGCGCGCTATTTGCCGGTGAAGCAACGCATGGCTGCACCGTGCATCTGGTCACGCCTGCGCTCGACGACGGCCCGATACTCGGCCAGGCGCGGGTGCCGGTCAAACCCGGCGATACACCCGAAACGCTGGCCGCGCGGGTCCTGGACATGGAACACCGGCTTTATCCGGCGGTGCTGCGCCGCTTTGCCGCCGACAACCGCGATCGGCTGCAACTGACCTGACCCGCCTCAGAAACTGATCCGCACCCCCAGACCCACGACCAATCCGCTCAGATCGTCGCCCGGCGTGCCGAACCCGGCGTCGCCCACATCCTCGTCATAGCAGGTCCAGCCCACAAAGGCGCCAAGACGGGCGTTCTCGTGGCCTTCTATCTCTCGCTCGGCGGTGAAATAGGTTGAAGTCAGGCTGATTCGCGGTCCGAATCCGATATGCCGCCAGTCGATCATCCGCCCGCTGAAATGGTTGAGCCCAAGGGTCCAGGGGCCCTGCTGACGCTCGACGCCGACCTCGAAAGAACTGCCGTCAAAGGCGCCGCCCGAAGACCCGCTCTGCTCGGCATAGGCCCCGCCTATGGCCCATCCATCCTTCTTCACCCCGAGATCAAAACGGAACACTTGCGGATCGGCGCCCGGGTCGTTGGTATTGCCCTGGCCATAGCCGATACCAGCCGCCACGCGGACACCGCCAAATTCGCCGGCGTAGCGTAGCGCGACGTCCCAATAGTCGCAAGCAGTGGGGTCGCAGCTGCGCAGCGGGTCGGCGTTGGTGCTGTCGTCGCGCTGATAGCTTGCGCCAAATGTGAATCCCGCGAATTGCGGCGACAGATAGCGCAGACCCACCCGACGGTCCCTGCCGTCGTTCTCCAGATAAGTCGTGCCCAGCGGAACCCCCGTCACCTGCTCGGCACGAAATACCCCCGACTGCATTCCCACGATCGGGAAGGCCCGCGCGACCTCGTTGCCCTGGCGGTGGAACCCAAAGCCAAAAGAGCCGGGCGCGCCGTACTGCATATGGGTACTTGCCGAGTCGCCGGTTCCGAACTGAACCTCTCCGAATGAACCCTTGATAAACAAATAGGTGTCATCGGCTTCCAGGTTACCATCGGATTCGCCTTCCAACTGGATGTTGGCACCGATGCGGATACCATTGTCGAGCGTGATGGAAGGCAGAAAGAACACTTCGGCATCCGACAGGATCTTTATCCCGTCACCGTCGTCGGCGCCTGTTCCTGTGTTGGCATCCATGCCCGTATACGCCAGAAATGCGTCTGCGTAGCCGCCGAAAGAGAGATCCACTTCTCCCGCCCGGCCCTGATCCACCCAGCCCAAAACCGACGCTGCCGTCGCAAGCGCAATGGCATTTGTAGTGCGATACATGGCCCACCCCCCCCCAAAAGCCGTGTCTGGGGTGGCGTTCTGCCCGGACCGGCCTAGTTATCCGTTGGGAAAGGTTAGCACGCTGCGGTCAATTCGCAACGATCCCGGTTTCCGGAGGCTTCAACCGTTGCGTAAATGCAACCCAAAGGAAAACGGCGGGCACGCGGGCCCGGAATTCCGGGTTCGTCGATCCTGCCCGCGCAACAATGCCGCAAAGCGAAGATTGGGCCGGGATTTCGTATGGCAGGCCTTTCCCTTACCACAATCAGGCGTTATTCCAGCCATGATCGGGCGGGTGACGCAATAGAGTGTGAAAGTCTGAATGATAACCATTACCACCACCGGGGCTTTGGCCGAGTTTTGTGAACGTGCAGTCGGCGCCCCGTATGTTACTATCGATACCGAGTTTCTGCGCGAACGCACATACTATTCCCGGCTCTGCCTGGTGCAGCTTGCGCTTCCCGGCGACGATGACGCCGACGCCGTTCTGGTCGACCCGCTGGCCGACGGTATGTCGCTTGACCCGCTTTATGCGCTGTTGACCAACGAGAGCGTGGTCAAGGTGTTCCACGCCGCCCGTCAGGATCTCGAGATCTTCTTCATCGAGGGCGGGGTGATCCCCGTGCCGCTATTCGATACCCAGGTCGCCGCCATGGTGTGCGGCTTTGGCGATCAGGTGGGCTATGAAACTCTTGTGCGCAGGATCGTCCGCCAGCCGGTAGACAAGACCTCGCGGTTTACCGATTGGTCTCGGCGGCCGCTGACAGAGGCGCAGAAGAAATACGCGCTGGCCGATGTCACCCATCTGCGGCTGATATACGAGTTTCTTTCCAGGCAACTGCAGAAATCCGGCCGCACCGCCTGGGTCGAAGAGGAAATGCAGGTGCTGCGCGCGCCGGAAACCTATGTGGTGAAACCGCACGAGGCGTGGCGCCGGGTCAAGACCCGCACCAATTCCGGCAAGTTCATGGCCCTGGTGCGCGAACTGGCACGATTCCGCGAGGGCTATGCCCAATCGCGCAACGTGCCGCGCAACCGGGTCTTCAAGGACGACGCGATGCTGGAACTGGCTTCGACCAAGCCCAAGACCCTGCAGGATCTCGGCCGCTCGCGGCTGCTTTTGCGCGAGGCGCGGCGCGGCGAGATTGCCGAAGGCATCCTTGCGGCGGTGCAGCAGGGGTTGGAGGTGTCGCCCGAGGACTATCCCAAGACCGACAACCGCCGCGACAACCTGCAGGTCAATCCGGCGTTGGCCGATCTGCTGCGGGTGCTTTTGAAGGCCAAGGCAGAGAATGTCGGCGTGGCGCAAAAGCTGATCGCGACGGCGGCCGATCTCGACGCCATTGCGGGCGGTGAGCGCGACTGTCTTGCGCTTGCCGGCTGGCGCCGCGACGTGTTCGGTGCCGACGCGCTTCGGCTGTGCGGCGGGCTGGTCGGGCTGGCGGTCAAGGGCGGAAAGGTCGACGTGATCAAGCTATAGGGAGTCATCCAAAAGGGGTTCCTGTTAGCGCTAAACTTAGTAATTACAAGTGGTTGCCATGGCGTCCCCATGGGGACACTCGCGCAGAATCGCCTATCTGCGAACCATCAGAGCGTTACCCGACCCGCTGACCCGGATCTGGCTGACCCCAACCAGCATTTGTTCCGACACGAACCGTCCGACGATCACTTCCCGCGATTGCTGGGTGCTGACCCGGGTCTGACTCAACGGCGGGCTGACCCGGAATTCGAAATTAAGGATCCCCGCCTGACCTTGCACCAGCCCGACCGGCACCAGAACCCCGTCAAAGAACCCCTGTCTTGCGGGCAACCCGGTGGCGTGCACGATCGCCCCGCCCGGCACCTGCTCGACCCGCAGGCTAACAATCTGACTTATCAGGGGCCGCGAATCGTTCGGGTTCGGCGCGTTGGTCACGGATTCGGAGGACTGGCTGCGCCCGAACCAGTTGAATGGATTCAACCGCGATTCGGTCACCCTAGAGCACCCCGCGACCGTGACCACCACCATCAGCGCCAAGATGATCCTGCCCGTCATGCCAATCCCCGTCTTCATCCCTTGACCGGGTTAGCCGAAAGGGCGCCGATTGAAAACCCATTGAAGGCTCTGGACGTTTCGTGGGCGGCATCATACCTCAGCCCGAACGTGACAGGAGACCGCCATGGCCCGCCCCGACTTTGAAGAAATCGCCGACACGTTCGAGTTTCTCGACGACTGGGAGGACCGCTATCGCCACGTGATCGATCTTGGCCGCGCAATGCCGCCGCTCGAGGACGCGTTCCGGGTAGAGGCCACCAGGGTACATGGCTGCGCCAGCCAGGTCTGGATCATGCCGCAGCTTGACGGGCAGGGGGCCGGCACGGTTTTCAGTTTTCGCGGTGACAGCGACGCGATGATCGTGCGCGGGCTGATCGTGGTGCTGAACGCGCTCTACTCCGGGCTGACCGTGGCAGAGGTGCTGAAGGTGGACGCACGGGCTGAACTGGAACGGCTGGGGCTGAACGATCACCTCTCGGCGCAGCGCTCGAACGGGCTGCGCTCTATGGTGGAGCGGATCGGGAAAATCGCGGCAGAGGCGGCGGGGTAGGGCACCCTGCATGAATGTCCCCATGGGGACACCATGGTAAGCTAATGAAAAACTTACAGATAGCGCTAACGAAACTCGCGTCGCGAGTCCCCTTGCGACACCAGGACGGCCATGTCAACCGGCGCTTGCCCAGTCTCTCAGCGTCGTCTCCAGGTCGCCATAACCGGTAAACCGTCGTTCATAGGCCAGCCCCAACCTTTCGGCGCAGTCCCGCGCTTTGGCATCCAGTGCCGCATCGTCGGTCTGGGCCTGGTAGATCAGCTTTTCGTAGTGCCCGAAATAGCTGTCGAGCAGCCCGGGGTGACGGTCGAGTCCAAGCGGTTTCCAGACGAAGGCATCGAACTGGCGCACCAGGAAATCAGTCATGAAAAAGGCAGTCGTTTCATCCCCAGAGCGCTTGTGGAATACTTCATGACCATCATAAAACGAATAACAATGCGGGCCCTTTATCATCTCAAGCCCCAGATTATTGCACAAATCGAACAATTGACCGCCAGTACCGCAATCTGCATAGGCCACCTTGATGGTGTCGAATTCCCCACCACGTTTGGCAACCGTAGCCGCCACCGCGTCGCAGATCTTGTCTGGGTGATTGTGCAGGATCGCGGGCAGGCAAACGAGATCCATATGTTCCCAGCCGTTGATCCGGATCAGCGCCAGGATCTCGCGCGCCAGAGCGCCGCAGGCGATCAGCAGAACCTTGCCCCTGGGGTTCTGCGCCTGCAAGCCGTGCTCTGTCAGGGTCTGATCGTCGGGGATCATTGCAGCCGCACCGTCGAGCCGCGCACCAGCCCCAGCGCGCGGGCGATCTCGTGGCCCGGCACCCGCGTCACTGGTCGCCACCAGGATGTCACTTTTTGATGTGGTCATAATGGTCGTCCTTGGCGTTGCCGATCCGGGCGGCGATGACGCGCCAGACCACGTAAGCCACCAGAGCGGCGGGAATGAAAATCGCCCAGGCCCGTCCGCCGAACTGCAGCGCGGCGGCAGCCATGGTGCCGACCCAGACGTTGACGCCGGCGGCGATCATCACCATGAGAGCAATCAAGACAAGCTTGTTTAACGGCATGGGCGAAACCTCTGCCTTCAATATGGGCCGGACCGGCGGACTTGTGTAGAAGGGGCGCCGAAAACTACCGCAAAAACACTTTAAGGTATACCGGCACGCTCTTGATTTTACGAAGAAAACCCGGGCTCTTAATTCGCGGCTTTAAGTTGGTTGTGCTTGCGCGCCATGTATTCCTTGGCGGTATCGACGGTCACGGCCGCATCGCGGCAATAGGCATCGGCCCCGATGGCGCGACCGAACTCTTCGTTCAGCGGCGCGCCGCCCACCAGCACAACAACGTCGTCACGAATGCCCTTCTCGGCCAGTGTGTCGATCACCACCTTCATGTAGGGCATCGTGGTGGTCAGCAGCGCCGACATGCCAAGGATGTCGGGCGTTTCGGTCTCGATGGCCTCCAGATAGGTCTCGACCGGGTTGTTGATGCCCAGATCGACTACCTCGAACCCGGCGCCCTCCATCATCATGCCGACGAGGTTCTTGCCGATATCGTGAATATCGCCCTTGACGGTGCCTATCACCATCTTTCCGACCTGCGGCGCGCCGGTCTCGGCCAGAAGCGGCTTGAGGATGACCATGCCACCCTTCATCGCGTTGGCGGCCAGCAGCACCTCTGGCACAAACAGGACGCCGTCGCGGAAATCGTTGCCGACAACGGTCATGCCGCCGACCAGCGCGTCGGTCAGAACCCGGTACGGTGTCCATTTGCGTTCCAGCAGGATATTGACGGCCTCTTCGATCTCTTCCCTGAGGCCGTCGTAGAGGTCATCGAACATCTGCTGCACCAGCTCTTCGTCGTCGAGCTCTGATAGGATGATATCGTCTTCTTCGTCAGACATCTGGGCACTCCGAAAAAGCGCTGTTGCGCAGGCGGGTTAAGGTCTTCTTGTGCGCATTCGACGCATGTTACTTGACCGGTTGCGACATCGGCAATGTCGGGAACGACCTGCCGGGCAAAAAAAGTGAACACGCCCTTGCCTCATGTTCATTGTTTGTTCTATGCCTGCCTCATGTCCGGATTCCTGCCTGCCACCACCAATGTCGAAAAGGATCGCCGCAAGGGGCGCGGGGCCGCGGGCAATCCCGCGGTGCGCTTTCACGCGACCCATGTCGAACCGGTCGATGATGGCTGGGACCGGGACCAGGATCAGCCGCCGCTGCGTACCGAGGTCAGCCTGGAGCGGCCGCGCCGCGTGATCACCCGCAACAGCTCGCCGGATCTGCATTTCGAACAGTCCATCAACCCCTATCGCGGTTGCGAGCATGGCTGCATCTACTGTTTCGCGCGGCCATCGCATGCGGTTCTTGGCCTGTCGCCGGGGCTGGATTTCGAGACCAAGCTGGTGGCGCGCCCCGAGGCGCCGCGTGTGCTGGAGCGTGAACTGTCGGCGAAGCGTTATCGTCCGAAGCTGATCGTGATCGGCAGCAATACCGACCCCTATCAGCCGATAGAGCGCCGGTATGGCATCATGCGCGGGCTGCTGGAGGTGCTGCAGGCGTTCGGGAACCCGGTTGGCGTGGTCACCAAGGGTACGCTGATCGAGCGTGACCTGGACATCTTGGGCGAGATGGGCCGCGCCGGGCTGGCCCGGGCGGGCATATCGGTGACAACGCTCGGCTCTGATCTGTCGCGCCGGCTGGAGCCGCGGGCGCCTTCGCCGGCGCGGCGGCTGCGGATGATCGAGCGGCTGGTGCGGACGGGCTGTCCGGTTCGGGTGATGGTGTCGCCGGTGATCCCCGGGCTTACCGATCACGAAATGGAGGCGATCCTGCAGGCGGCGAGAAATGCCGGTGCGGTGGCGGCGAGTTACATCATGCTGCGGTTGCCGCTGGAGGTGGCGGGGCTGTTTCGCGACTGGCTGGCAGAGCATTGCCCGGACCGGGCCGCGCGGGTGATGGCGCGGGTGCGCGACACCCATGGCGGACGCGACTATGGCCCGGAATGGGGTCGGCGGATGACCGGCGAGGGGGCCTATGCCGAATTGGTGGCGCAGCGTTTCAAGGTGAGTACGGCGCGGTTGGGGCTGGCGCGGGAACTGCCGCCCCTGCGCCGCGATCTTTTCGCGGTGCCGCCGCGCCCGGGCGATCAGCTGTCGCTGTTGTGAACTGCGGGTTGCCCCGGGGCGGCGAGGGTTCCGGGGCCAGCCGGTTACCCACGACGACGGCGGCGGCGGCCTCCGCCGGATAGCGCCACGGCATCGTCGCCGGTGCCGTCGCCGGGCGATGAGAAGCCGCCGAGCGCTTGCGAGATCTGGTCGAGAGTGGGGCGTTCGCTGCGCGGGCGGGTTTCCAGCGCCTGGCGCATCCTGGCCAGGTGTTCGGGCATGGTGCCGCAACAGCCGCCGATGATCCTGGCACCGCAGTCGCGGGCCAGCACGGCGTAGTCGGCCATCAGTTCTGGCGTGCCGTCATAGTGGATGTGGCAGTCGACGTATTTCGGGATGCCCGCATTGCCCTTGGCGATGATCGGTTGTTCGGTGCCCTGTGCAGCAAAGCCCAGCACGGTGCGCAGCAGATCACTGGCGCCGACACCGCAATTGGCGCCAAAGGCCAGTGGCTTGTGTGGCAGTTTGCCGACCAGATTGGCCAGCGCGGCAGAGGTCAGGCCCATCATGGTGCGGCCAGCCGTGTCGAAGCTCATCGTGCCGCACCAGGGCATGCCGGCCAGGGCGGCTGCCTCGGCGACGGCCTTGAATTCCTCGGGCGCGCTGATGGTCTCGGCCCACAGCACGTCGGCGCCGCCGGCCTTCAGCCCCTCGGCCTGCTGGTGAAAGACCTCGACTGCGGTCTCGTGGGTCAGGCTACCCATGGGCACCATGATCTCTCCGGTGGGGCCCATGGAGCCTGCGACCACGACCGGCCGACCCGCCGCATCGGCGATCTCGCGGCCCAGTTCGGCGGCGATGCGGCTAAGCTCGTGGGCTCGCGATTGCGCGCCATGCAGTTTCAGCCTTGCGGCATTAGAGCCGAAGCTGTTGGTTAGAAACAGGTCGCTGCCCGCCTCGACCGCGCCACGGTAGAGGGCGCGGATATTGTCGGGCCGGGTGTCGTTCCAGAACTCCGGCGCCTCGCCCGCGGCCAGCCCCATGTTGAACAGGTTGGTGCCGGTGGCACCGTCCGCGAGGATCCAGTCGCGGCTGGAGAGCATGTCGGAAAGCGCATTGGCGAGCATGGGCGGAATTCCTGCAAGACGGGGGCTGGCGGTGATGGAAACGCTCATCGCATGACAGGCTTTCGGTTATGAAGCAAATCGATAATTCCAATAATGATTATGAATTCCATTGCAGTTTACCACGCGGCCGCAGGATGCGGTCGGCAAGATCCAGCCCGGCGAGCGCCAGCCCCAGAGGGCCGGGGGCGGCCAGATAGAGCGGCTCCCAGGTGGGGCTGAACCCGGATTTGAAACGTATCAGCCCGTCGGCACCGGTCAGCCGATCCAGGCGGGTCGCCAGCGCGGCGGGCATGGGCAGGCTGTCGGCGAACCGCGGCACCGCGGCCAGCGACAGGCGGGCGCAGCCCTGGTGCGCGGCGCTGGTGATGGCGCGATGCACCAGCAATTGCATGGTGCCCGCAGGGGCGGCGGCGCCATGGCACATCAGGTCCAGCGTCTGTTCGCGCCAGGACTCGTGCAAGGTGATGAAGCCGATCAGGTCATCGCCGCGATGGGCAAGATAGACCCGTTGCCCGGTGACGTAATCCTCGTCGAAACGGCCCATCGAGAAACCGCGCGCACCTCCGCGGTGTGCTGCCCAGTCGCGGGCGACGCGGCGCATTTCGGCCAGCGGCGGGCGCGGGCCGGCCTCGGTGATGGTGACGCCCGATTTCTCTGCCTTGCGCAGGTGGCGGCGCAGCTGCCTTGCCGCCGGGGCAGCGAGATCGTACCGGGCAGGGTCGATATGTGCCTCTGTCGCGACTTTCAGCACCGTCCAGCCAGCGGCCCGCGCGGTGGCGGCGGTGCGGGCGCCGCATTTGTAAAGACAGGGGGTCAGGAACCGTTGCCGCGCCGCGGCGTGCAGGGTGCGCAACGCGGCGGCGTTATCGGCGTGGCGGCTGATCGGATCGGACAGCATGATCAGGCTTTGCCCGGCGGGAGCCACCAGCGACAGGGGGCGTTCGCCGGTATCGCAGAGCAGGCCGAATTCGCCCTGCCGCATCAGCCCGGCCTCGGCCCGGGCGGCGATATAGCTGAGCGCGCCCGTGGCGACCGGCTGCCCGGGGGCGGTTCCGGTGGGGCGCAACTTGGGTTCGGGCGTGCGGGCACGGCCCCTTGGCAGGCCGAAGATCAGCACCGCGGCGGCGAAACCGGCGGGCAGCGCGAAATAGACCAGACGGTAGCCCATGATGGCGGCCAGAGCCGAAGCTTCGGGCAGATGCGGCAGGCAGAGCAACATCACCAGCTCGAACGGGCCGGCCCCGCCGGGGGTGGTGCCCAACAGCCCGGCGCCGAGCGCCAGCAGGAAGACGGTGTAAAACAGCGCAAGCGGCGGCAGCTGGGCCTCGGGGATCAGCACGTAAAGCGTCAACGCCGCCGCCCCGGTATCGAGCAGCGCCAGCACCAGCAGCTGCAGTTGCCCGCGCAGTGGCGGCAAGGGCAGCCGCATCAGCCAGCGCGGCCGCCAGAGAGAAGCGGCCACCAGCAGTGCCAGGGCCAGGCAGGCGGCACCGGCCAGCGGCCGGGCAAAGGCGATGTCGGGCCCGGTGGCCAGCACCATCATGGCGGCCAGTACGCCCAGTGCCAGCATGAAGCAAAGCGATATCATGCCGGTGATCTGCGCCGCTTTCCAAAGGCTTATTCCGGGCAGCAGGCGCCAGCGCGCCAGCGTGCCGGTAAGCAGCCCAAAGCCGGTAATCTGCGCGGTGGCGACCGCGGCGACACCGGTGATCCGTGCAACGTGCGGGGCAGTTCCTGTGCCCATCAGGCGATGCACCAGAACCTCCATCCGCCCGACCGCCCAAAAGCTGGCAGCGGCGCCGAGGCAGGCGGCGAGCCATTGCAGCGGGCCGATGGCGGCGACGGCGGTCAACACCGATGCAAGGTCAAGCTCTGCCGCCTTGCCGGCGATCAGCGCGACGAACCCGATCAGCAGCGCCAGCGGCACCAGCTGCCTGGACAGCAGCCCGCGCAGGCAGTCACGTTCTGTCCTCGATGCGAGCCCCACCGGCATGTCCATCGCTCACCCTCCAACATATCCCACCGCTCAAGGGTAGGCCGAGAGCCGTTGCGAAAGCGTTAAGCGGGTAGGTTCGAGCCGGTGCAATGCCCAAGGGACGCGGGCGTTGCGGCCCGCGTCCCTTGGGGTCTTGCTTGTCGTCTTGCGGTGCGGAGCGGCCTAGTTTTCGTCGATCAGCTGGGCCATGGCCTCGGCCAAAAACTCGCGCATTTTGCCGCGGATGGTCTTTTCGTCGGCGGCATCGCCCAGATCGGCTGCGAGCTTGCGATAGACATCCTCGTCGCCGGCCTCTTCGAAATCGGATTTGATGACTTCGAGCGCATAGGCGCTGGCGGCATCGCCCTCTTTGCCAAGCAGGCCCGCGGCCCACAGACCCAGCAGCTTGTTGCGCCGGGCCTCGGCCTTGAACTTCATTGCTGCGTCATGGGCGAACTTGTTCTCGAACGCGCTTTCGCGGTCATCGAAGGTTGTCATTGGCAGTCCTCTGGGCGGTGAATTGAGTTCCCAGGGATATGCCTTTCCCGGCGCGCGACCGCAAGGGGCAGCTTGCCTTGCGGGCTGTGGCATCATGGCCTATAGGGGCGCGCAAGGGACCGGCCGCCACCCGCGGCCAGCGGTCCGCTGATCGGAGACCCCATGGCGCGGCGCAAGAAGCTTTACGAGGGCAAGGCCAAGATTCTGTACGAGGGGCCGGAGCCCGGCACTCTGGTGCAGTATTTCAAGGATGACGCCACCGCGTACAACGCGGAAAAGAAGGGTGTGATCGACGGCAAGGGCGTGCTGAACAACCGGCTCAGCGAATACTTCATGAAGGGGCTCGGCCAGATCGGGGTGCCGACGCATCTCATCAAGCGGCTGAACATGCGCGAGCAGCTGATCCGCTCTGTCGAGATCATCCCGCTGGAGGTGGTGGTGCGCAATACCGCCGCCGGGTCGCTGTCAAAGCGGCTGGGCATCGCCGAGGGCACCGCGCTGCCGCGACCGATCATCGAGTTTTGCTACAAGGACGACGCGCTTGGCGACCCGCTGGTCAGCGAAGAGCATATCATCGCCTTCGGCTGGGCCGCGCAGCAGGATCTGGACGACATGGTGGCGCTGGCGCTGCGGGTGAACGATTTCATGTCGGGCATCATGATGGCGGTGGGCATCAGGCTGATCGACTTCAAGATAGAGATAGGCCGGGTCTGGGAGGGCGATTTTCAGCGGCTGATCGTGGCCGACGAGATCAGCCCCGATTCGTGCCGGCTGTGGGATATCGAGACCGGGCGGAAGCTGGACAAGGACGTGTTCCGGCGCGACCTGGGCGATCTGGCGGATGCCTATACCGAAGTGGCGCGGCGGTTGGGGGTTCTGCCCTCGAACGTGACGCATACGGTCAAGCCGCATTTGATCAACTGACGGCGCGGGGCGAAGGGGCGGTTTTTTCCGCATTTGTGACCGAAAAGAAGATGGGACGCGGCGCATGAAAGCCAAGGTTCAGGTGATGTTGAAGACCGGCGTGCTGGACCCGCAGGGCGAGGCGGTGCGCCATGCGCTGGGAACTCTGGGGTTCGAGGGCGTCGAGGGCGTGCGGCAGGGCAAGATGATCGAACTGGACCTGACCGAGACCGATGCGGCAAAGGCGCGCGAGACGGTGGGGGCGATGTGTGAAAAGCTGCTCGCCAACACGGTGATCGAAAGCTACGATATCAAGATCGGCTGATGCCGGGCGCTCCCCATGGCACCGGGCGGCAGGGAGACAGGCGCATGCGAGCTGCCGTTCTGAAGAAGTACCGCGAACCGCTTGAAATCACAGAGGTTCCAGAACCGGACTGCCCCGCGGATGGAGTGATCCTGAAGGTTCTGGCCTGCGGCGTCTGTCGCAGCGACTGGCACGCATGGAGCGGAGCCGACCCGGATGTCTCGCTGCCCCATATCCCCGGCCATGAGTTCTGCGGCGTGGTGGCCCAAGCGGGGCCGGATGTGACGCAATGGCAAACGGGCGACCGGGTGATCGCGCCCTTCATCCTGGCTTGCGGGCAATGTCCGGACTGTCAGGCGGGCCATCAGACGATCTGTGCCACCCAGGTCGTTCCCGGTTTCACCGTCCCCGGCGCATTTGCCGAGCGCATTGCCGTGCCGTGGGCGGATGTGAACCTGACCCGGCTGCCGGCCAGGATGGACCCGGCGCTTGCCGCTGCGCTTGGTTGTCGGGTCACCACCGCATGGCACGCGCTGACTGGTCGCGCGGCGCTGCAGCCCGGCGAGTGGCTGGCGGTTTGGGGCACTGGCGGCGTCGGTCTGTCGGCGATGCTGCTGGGCCGGGCGCTGGGAGCGCGGGTCGTGGTGGTCGATAACGTGGCCGCAAAGCTGGACTACGCCCAGGATCTGGGCGCGGATGCGGCCATCGACGCCAGCACCGGCGATCCGGTGGCGCATGTGCTGCAGGTCACCGGCGGCGGGGCGCATGTGGCGGTGGAGGCTTTGGGTACATCAACAACAACGTGCAATGCCATGTTATCGCTTAGAAAACTTGGACGTATGGTGCAGATCGGCATGCCGGCCGGCGACCATACCGAGATGACCCTGCCGATGGATGCGGTCTATTCGGGGCAACTGGCCCTATACGGTACCCGCGGCATGCCCGCACATCGCTATCCCAGCCTGCTGAGCCTGATCGAGGCCGGGCAGGTGGATCTGAACCCCCTGATCGCCCGGCGTGTCTCGTTGAGCGATGTCAGCGCCGAGCTTGCGGCCTTTGACGGGCCCGCACCGCCGGGCGTGGCCGTGATCACCGATTTCAAGCACTAGGAGCAAGTGAAATGTGGGTACTGTTGTTCATTGCCACTGTGGAGGGTGAAGGCTCCGGATTCATTCACTCTGAGCGTCTTGGTCCCTACCTGGAACGCGAGTCTTGCGAGCATGCCGCGCACGCGCTTGAAAAGCCCATATTTGTCGAAGGCAATCACTACGGAAGCTGGCGTGCTTTTTGCGTTCCGGTACCGTCGAAAAACTAAGGAACTCGCCCAATGAAAGCCGCCATCCTCGTCTTCCCGGGTTCCAACTGCGACCGGGACCTTGCCGTGGCCTTCCGCAAGGCGGGCGCGGATGTGTCGATGGTCTGGCACAAGGATACCGAACTGCCTGCCGGGACCGACATTGTCGGTGTGCCGGGCGGGTTCAGCTATGGCGACTATCTGCGCTGCGGCGCCATCGCGGCGCAATCGCCGATCACCAAAGCCCTGCGCGCCCATACAGAGCGCGGCGGTTATGCGCTGGGGGTCTGCAACGGCTTTCAGGTGCTGACCGAGACTGGGCAGTTGCCGGGCGCGCTGCTGCGCAATGCCGGGCTGAAATATATCTGCCGCCCGGTGGTCTTGAATGTTGCCACCGGCGACAGCGCCTTTACCGCGCCCTATGGGTCCGGCGCCGAGGTGGTGTTTCCGATCGCGCATCATGACGGCAATTATTTTGCCGAGCCGGATCAGCTGGCGCGGCTTCGGGCCGAGGATCGGGTGGCGTTTACCTACGCCGACAACCCCAATGGCTCTGCCGACGACATCGCCGGAATTCTCAGCGAGAACCGCCGGGTGCTGGGGCTGATGCCGCATCCAGAACGCGCCGCCGAACCCGTCCAGGGCGGCAGCGACGGGGCGGCGATGTTCGCCGGTCTGGTATCGGTCATCGCCGAGAGCGCCGCGCCCGCTTGAGGGCGGGCGGGTAGAGGCGTATCCTGCAGCCATGAGCGATGGAGAGGCACCCGGGGGAAATGTGCGGTCAGTCATGCCCTGGAGGGCGCGGCTGGCGCTGGTGCTGTTTTTGGTGCTGGCGGTGGCGGCGATCTGGGTCACCAACCAGTTCCTGACCGAACGCTTCACCGCCTCGACCAAGAACCGTGCCGAGGTGCGCCAGGCGCTCTATGCCGGCAACCTGCAAAGCGAGTTGCAGCGCAACTCGGTGGTGCCGCTGCTGCTGGCGCGCGATCCCGCGCTGATCCGGGCGCTGAATTCCGATGATTTCAGCCAGAGTACGCAGCACCTGTTCGAACTGAAGAAAGAGATCGGCGCGGCTTCGATCATGTTGCTGGACGAAAGCGGTCGGACGGTGGCCGCGACGCTGCGCAACCTGATCGGATCGACGCGTCGGTCTGAGCATTATTTCCTGTCAGCTTTGCGTTCTAACGATACGGTATTCAACACTTTTCGCCGCGAAAGCGGGGCGGTGGAGTTCAACTATTCCCGCCGGATCAAGGCCGGTGGAGATTTGATCGGGGTGATCGTGGTCGAGGTCGATCTGCGCAGCTTCGAGCAGTCCTGGTCGTCGATTTCGGATGCGGTTCTGGTTACCGACAGCGAGGGGGTCATCATCCTGTCGACAGAGCCGAAATGGCGCGGGCAGACCGAGGAGGTGGCGCTGGAGGCGACCTCGGCCACATCCGCTATCGAGCGTGCCATAAGGGTCACTGCCGACTGGGCGGCGCTGCCGACAGAGGCGATCTATCGCGGCAGCGCGCTGATGCGTATCGAAAGCCGGATCCCGTTCCGTGGCTGGCGTATGGTCAGCTTTACCACCTACGCCTCGATGCGCGAGCGGGTGAACGCGGTGCTGGCGCTGGAGATCATGTTCTTTGCCATTCTGCTGGCGGCGGGATTCTATCTGTTCAGCCGCAGAGCACTGGCGCGGTCGATTTTCTTCCAGCGTGAGTCGGCAGAACTCCGCCAGTTGAACGAGGCGCTGCAGCGGGAAATCGCCGAACGGGAACGGGCCGAAAAGAACCTGCAGGTCGCCGAGCAAACCCTTGCGCAGTCGTCGAAATTGGCCGCTTTGGGCGAGATGTCGGCGAGCGTTTCTCACGAGTTGAATCAGCCGCTGGCGGCGATGAAAACCTATCTCGCCGGCGCCAAGCTGCTGCTGCAGCGGCGGCGCCCGGAAGAGGCTCTGTCGAGCTTTCTGCGCATCGACGACCTGATCGAACGGATGGGGACGATCACGCGCCAGCTCAAATCCTATGCGCGCAAGGGCGGCGAGGCGGTCGAGCCGGTGGATGTAAGGGATTGCGTGTCCTCGGCTATCACGATGATGGAGCCGCAGCTGAAGGCGCGCAAGGCGCGGATCACCCGCAACCTGCCCAGCGATCCGGTGATGGTGATGGCCGACAGGATCAGGCTGGATCAGGTGCTGATCAACCTTCTGCGCAACGCGCTGGACGCCACAAAGGCCGACGACGAACCGGCCATCGACGTGATCCTCGCGGTCGGCAATACGGCCGTGATCTCGGTGCGCGACAACGGTCCCGGCATCGGCGATCTCGATGCGTTGTTCGAGCCGTTCTACACCACTAAGGCCCCCGGCGACGGGGTCGGGCTGGGGCTTGCTATTTCGTCGGGTATCGTCAAGGACTTTAACGGAAGGCTGATCGCCCGCAACGGACGGGCCGGGGGCGCCGTGTTCGAAGTGCAACTGCCCCTGATGGATGAGATGAAGGCCGCGGAATAAGGCCGCCAAAGAGGACGCTATATGGCACAGGCAATGAAAATCGCGATCGTGGATGACGAGCAGGACATGCGCCAGTCGATCAGCCAGTGGCTGGCGCTGAGCGGGTTCGACACGGAAACCTATCCCAGTGCCGAAGAGGCGCTGCGGGTGCTGGGGCCGGACTATCCCGGCGCGGTGGTCAGCGACATCAAGATGCCCGGCATGGACGGGATGCAGTTTCTCAAGCGGCTGATGAGCGTCGATAGCGCGCTGCCGGTGATCATGATCACCGGCCATGGCGACGTGCCGATGGCGGTCGAGGCGATGCGGGTCGGGGCCTATGATTTCCTGGAAAAGCCGTTCAATCCCGACCGAATGACCGAGCTGGCCAAGAAGGCGACCCAATTCCGCCGCCTGACGCTGGATAACCGGGCGCTCAGAAAAGAGCTTTCCGACGGCAACACGCTGATGAAAAAGCTGATCGGCGCCAGCCCGGTGATGGAGCGGCTGCGCGAGGACATACTGGACCTGGGCCAGGCCGACGGCCACGTGCTGATCGACGGCGAGACCGGCACCGGCAAGACGCTGGTGGCGCACGCGCTGCACGCGGTGGGCGCCAAGGCGGGCCGGAAATTCGTGCTGATGCCATGTGCCGCGCATGACGAAGAGACACTGGCCAGGCGGCTTTTCGGCCCGATGGAAGAGGGAGAGCAACTGCCCGCACTGGAAGAGGCGCGCGGCGGCACGCTGGTGCTGGAGGATATCGAGGCGCTGCCGCAAAGCCTGCAGGCGCGGCTTCTGAGCTGGATGAACGAGCAGGGCACGCCGGCCGAGACCCGCATCGTGGCGATCTCGAACCTGCAAGAGCAGGGCAAGAGTTGCGAGGACGTGCTGCGGCCCGATCTCTATTTCCGGCTGGCGGCGCTGAAGATCACGCTGCCGCCGCTGCGCCAGCGCGGCGAGGATATCCTGATGCTGTTTTCGCAGTTCGGCGAACAGTTCGCCGAGGAATATGGCTGCGAGCCGCCCCAGGTCAGCGCCCAGGAGGCGGCGCAGCTGCTGCAGGCGCCTTGGCCGGGTAATATCCGCCAGTTGACCAATGTCGCCGAACGGGCGGTTTTGCAGAACCGTCGCGGCACCGGCACCATCGCTTCGCTGCTGATGGCCGAAAACGACGAGGCGCAGCCGGTGATGACCACCGAGGGCAAGCCGCTGAAGGAGTATGTGGAAGCCTTCGAGCGTATGCTGATCGACAACACCATGCGGCGCCACAAGGGCAGCATCGTTTCGGTGATGGAAGAGCTCTGCCTGCCACGCCGGACGCTGAACGAGAAAATGGCCAAATACGGGCTGCAGCGGGCGGACTATCTCTGAATGCCGCGGGCATCGGGGAGTTCATCAGGCCCTGACGGGTCTTCCTCGCTTTGCGCCGGTGGCGGCATGGCAGGAGGCAGGAGCTGTGTCGGCGAGTGGTCGGGTGCCGACGATCCGCAAACGGTCGATCTCGGTGCGGCCCAGGCTTTTCGGTCGGAGCCGGATTTGGTCATTGTAATTCGACACCTTTCGCCCCTATGTTACACCCAAGCGTGGCCTTTCGGCCCGCGCGACAGAATTTCTCGCCTGTACCGGGAGCGGCATGGTTGCCGGCCGGATGGGACGAGAATAATGAACCAGGCCATCGGGAACACTTGATCCGGGGTCAGGAAATCGCCCGGAAAACCTGAATAAGGCCGGGCCGTGAACGGGCGCCGCGTGTTCTTGCGGTGCTGGAGAAGAACCGCGATGAGGCGCGAACAGCAGTGCTATGCGAACGACCGGGCCAACGGGCCCGCCCGCAAGACTGCGCGCGCCTTTCCTCTCGCTCGAACAAGTCACCTTGCCCGCGCGCTCGCACCCCCCGGTGCGGGCGGGCCGCCGGGGTGCAGAGACATAACATGGCAAAGAAGATGCTTATCGACGCCACCCACGCGGAAGAAACCCGGGTCGTGGTGGTGGATGGAAACAAGGTCGAGGAATTCGACTTTGAATCGGAAAACAAGCGCCAGCTAGCTGGCAATATCTACCTGGCAAAGATTTCCAGGGTCGAACCGTCGTTGCAAGCGGCTTTCGTCGAATATGGCGGCAACCGGCACGGGTTCCTGGCGTTCAGCGAAATCCACCCCGACTATTACCAGATCCCGGTCGCCGACCGCGAGGCACTGCTGGCTGAGGAAAAGGCCTATGCCGCCGCCCAGGCCGCCGAGGAAGAGGAAAAGCCGAAACGGTCGCGCCGCCGCCGCCGCCCCGCCAAGACCGAGGCCGCCGCTGTTACCGCCGATGACGCGGTCGAAACCCGCGAGGTTGCCAGCGAAGACATTCCCGGGATGGGTGTGGTCGAACTGGACTCCGAGGCGCATGAAGAAGGCACCTCGCCGATAGATTACGTGCACGACACGCCGGTCGAGACCCCGGCCGAGGGCGACGACGCGCCGCAAGCCGAAGAGGTCGGCGAAGCGACCGAAGAGGCGGTTGCCGAGGTTGCCGTGCCACAGGCCGGCGGCGGTTCTGAACCGGGCGGGGCCGAGGCCGAAGAAGCAAGCGAAGCGGCTGATGAGGCCGTCACAAAAAGCGAAGCGGGCGAGGATACCCCCGCGGCGGCGGCTGACGATGAGGACACCGAGGCCGAGGATGGCGACGACTACGGCGAGGCGATGCCCGACGCCACCGAGCGCGATGCCGACATCGAATCCGTTGCCGACGAGGATGTCGCCGAGGAAATCCGCCAGCCCCGCAAACCCAGACCCAAACGCTACAAGATCCAAGAGGTCATCAAGGTCCGCCAGATATTGCTGGTGCAGGTGGTCAAGGAAGAGCGCGGCAACAAGGGCGCCGCGCTGACAACCTATCTGTCGCTGGCTGGTCGCTATTGCGTACTGATGCCCAACACGGCGCGCGGCGGCGGCATCAGCCGCAAGATCACCAATGCGCCGGACCGCAAGAAACTCAAGGAAATCGCCTCTACCATCGAGGTTCCGGAAGGTGCCGGACTGATCATCCGAACCGCAGGGGCCAAGCGAACCAAATCCGAGATCAAGCGCGACTACGAGTACTTGCAGCGCATGTGGGAGCAGATCCGCGAACTGACGCTGAAATCCATCGCGCCGTCGCAGATCTATGAGGAGGGCAACCTGATCAAGCGCTCGATCCGCGACCTCTACAACCGCGAGATCGATGAGGTTCTGGTCGAGGGCGAGGCGGGTTACCGCGTCGCCAAGGACTTCATGAAGATGATCATGCCGTCCCATGCCAAGAACGTGAAGAACTACACCGGCCCGATGCCGCTTTTTGCCCGGCACCAGGTGGAAAGCTACCTCAGTGCCATGTTCAACCCGACCGTGCAGTTGCGCTCGGGCGGCTATATCGTGATCGGCGTGACCGAGGCATTGGTAGCCATCGACGTCAACTCTGGCCGGGCCACCAAGGAAGGCTCGATCGAGGAGACCGCTCTGAAGACCAACCTTGAGGCAGCCGAGGAAGTGGCGCGTCAGTTGCGTCTGCGCGACCTTGCCGGGCTGATCGTTATCGACTTCATCGACATGGAGGAACGGCGCAACAATTCGGCGGTTGAAAAACGTTTCAAGGAACGGCTCAAGACCGACCGTGCGCGCATTCAGGTTGGCCGCATCTCGGGGTTCGGCCTGATGGAGATGAGCCGTCAGCGGCTTCGTCCCGGCATGATAGAGGCGACGACGCAGCCCTGCGCGGCATGCCACGGCACCGGGCTGGTGCGCTCGGACGACAACCTGGCGCTCAACATCCTGCGCCAGCTTGAAGAAGAGGGCACGCGCCGGCGCAACCGCGAGGTTTTGCTGAAGGCGCCGGTGGGGATCATCAACTTTCTGATGAACCAAAAGCGTGAGCATATCGCCCATATCGAGGGCCGCTATGGCCTGTCGGTGCGGATCGAGGCCGATCCCTTCATGATCTCGCCCGATTTCTCTATCGAGAAGTTCAAGACCGCGACGCGGCAGGTGGTGCAGACCGGGCAGGTGGTGTCTGTCGATGCCTCGATAATGGAGGGTCTCGACGAGCCGGTCGAGGAAGAGGAACTGCAGCCCGTTGCCGAAGCCGAGGATAGTGACGCCCCGAAAAAGCGCCGCCGCCGGCGTAGGCGGCGCCGTGGCGGCGGCGGAGAGCAGGCTGGCGAGCAAGCCGCAGGCGACGCGTCGGTCGATGGCGACGCCGTTGCCGCGATTGAGGATGGTGGTGCCGAACCGGCGGACAGCGGGCTGGTTGAAGTGCCAGAGAGCGAGACCGAGGAAAGACCCCGCAAGCGCCGGCGCCGGCCACGTTCGAAAAACGCTGAAGCCGCCGAGGCCGGTGCGGTGGACGCGACAGCCGAAGCAGAAACCGTGACCGAGGCCGCGGAAACCGGAGAGACCGCCGAAGAGAGCGCGGCTGCAGCAGAGAGCGATGCCAAGCCTGAAAAGCCAAAACGCAAGCGTGCGCCCCGAACCCGGAAAAAGAAGGACGACGGGGCCGAGGCGGTTACTGCGGAGCCACCCGAGAGTGACGCACCGGGGGGTGATGAAGGGGCAGCGGCAGAGACCGGAGCAGAGGCTCCGACCGCCGGGGACGACGTGGCACCCGCCACGGAATCGGCGCAAGAATCCGAGCCGGTGGTGGAACCGGCGCAGGAGCCCGAGCCGGTCGTCGCGGCAGCCGAACCCGAGCCAGCCCCGGTGGCGGATGAGGAACCGGTTACAGAGGCCGAGCCTGATCCGGTTGCCGAGGTCGTCGAGGAGGTCGCCGCAACGCCGGAGCCGGAACCGGCGGAAGTGGCCCCGGCCAAGCCGAAACGGCGCGGCTGGTGGTCGATGGGAAGCTGAACCAGGTTTCCGGAGCGTGTTGCCTATAGTTGAATTCAACCCATTGGCCGAACGCCTTGTGCCGACGCAAACGCTGGCTCGATCATCGGGATGATTGCTTGGTGCCGGTTGAACGCAACACGCTCTGAACGGCACGCTGGCGGGATGCGAATTCGATGCGCCTCATCTGGCCGGGGCTATGCCGCCCCGCCCTTGCGGATCAGATAGACCCGGATCTCGCCGGCTTCTTGCACCGCCAGCAGGTCATGGCCGTTCTCGGCGCAGAAATGTGGGAAATCCACTACAGCGACAGGGTCGTCCGCCTCGACGCGCAGCACTTCGCCCGAGGCCATGCCGGAAAGTCGCTTGCGTGCCTTCAATACCGGTAGCGGGCAGCGTAACCCGGTCGCATCGACGTCTTGATCATGGCTCATGAGGCGGGGCATAAACCGGTTGTTTCAACCTGTCCACGCGGATGTGACAAAGGCTTGGGTGACGAGGCCCGCGTTAACGTCTAAGTGTTGCGGCAAAGCAAGGAGTGCGGCAACCCATGTTCGGCATCGATCTCATTGACGCAACGCTTCTGCCCGCCATGGCCATCGCGCTGGTGGCGGGGCTGTTGTCCTTTCTCAGCCCCTGCGTGCTGCCCATAGTGCCGCCCTATCTGGCCTATATGGGCGGTATCAGCATGGGCGAGATGTCGGGCGACATGTCGGGCCGCCGCCGGGTGCTGCTGGCCGCGCTGTTCTTTGTGCTGGGGCTCTCGACGGTGTTCCTGTTCCTGGGCTTTACGGCTTCGGCCTTCGGGGCGTTCTTTTTGCAGAACCAGGACTGGTTCGTCATCGCCGCGGGGCTGATCGTCATGGTCTTCGGGATGCATTTTCTGGGTATCTTCCGGATCGGCATCATGGACCGCGAGATGCGGGTAGAGGCCGGCGACAGGGGCGGTTCGGCGCTGGGTGCTTACGTGCTGGGCCTGGCTTTTGCCTTTGGCTGGACGCCATGCATCGGCCCGCAACTGGGGGCGATCCTGACGTTGGCGGCCTCTGAGGCCAGTCTGGTGCGCGGCACCGCGCTGCTGGGCATCTATGCGCTGGGGCTCGGCATCCCGTTTTTGCTGGTTGCGGCTTTCTTCCCGCGTCTGGCCGGGCTGATGAACTGGATGAAGCGGCACATGGACCGGATCGAGCGGATCATGGGCTTGCTGTTGTGGACCGTGGGGCTGATGATGCTGACCGGGCAATTCAGCGCCTTTTCCTACTGGCTCCTGGAAAGATTCCCCGCCCTTGCAACCTTGGGATAAACCGGGTTTCCAAGCATAGTTTCTTGGGCGCCATGGGTCGAACGGTCGGGCTTATTTTTGCCCGAAATACCCGCTAGACTGGCAGGCAATCAACTGAAGGCCAATGCAGTGGCACCCGCAAAGAGCAGTACGGTCCGCAACCGCCGGGTGTTTTACATTCCCGGCTACGATCCCATTCACCCCCGCCGCTATCGAGAACTGTTCCGCAAGGAAAGCCGCGAGCAGGCGGCAATCTCGGGCTATGAGATCGGCCAGAGCCCGCGCAAGGGCGCGCATTATGGCTGGGATGTCGAGGCGGTCATCGATGGCGCGGATGTGCACGCCAGCGTCGAGGTGCTGGTCTGGTCCGACATCGTGCGCGATTCGATGGAAACCAACATCCCCGGCACCTATCTGCAACTGGCCCGCACCGCCTGGACCTATATCGCCAGCGGCACCCTGCGGCGGCTGATGTGGCTGCGCAAGGGTCCGGTGATCGCCGCGCTCTACCCGGTGGGCATGCTGATCGTGCAGCTTCTGGTGGGGCTTTTGGCGGGGTGGATCGTGGGGGCTCTGGTCGGCTGGGCCACGGGCTGGGCCGCGGCAGGCTGGATCGCCGCGCTGCCGGTGATCGTGGTGGTGCTGCGCTGGTTCCGGGCCCGCGACAACAAGCTGTTCGCCTACTACCTGATGCACGACTACGCTTATTCGGCCCAGTCCCGGGGCGCCAGCCCGCCCGAGTTGGAAGCCCGCATGGCCGAGTTCACCGACGCCATCGCCGCCGCGTTGAACGACGAGGTCGACGAGGTGCTGGTGGTGGGCCATTCGTCGGGCGCGCATATTGCGGTGACGGCGCTGGCCGACCTGATCCGCCAGAACCGGGTGCCAGCGAATGGCCCGGTGCTGTCCTTCCTGTCGCTGGGGCAGGTGGTGCCGATGGTGTCATTCCTGCCCAAGGCCGACCGGCTGCGCGCCGATCTGCACTATCTCAGCCAACGCAAAGAGGTGACCTGGGTCGATGTTACCGCCCCCGGAGACGGCTGTGCATTCGCGCTCTGTGATCCGGTGGCGGTGTCGGGGGTGGCGCCGGAAAACCAGCGCGGACCGCTGGTGATCTCTGCCGCCTTTACCCAGACATTGAAGCCCGAGACCTGGGCCAGGCTGCGCTGGCGTTTCTTCCGGCTGCATTTCCAGTATCTCTGCGCCTTCGACAACCCCGGCGACTACGACTATTTCCAGATCGCCGCCGGTCCGCTGACGCTGGCGGCGCGATATGAAGGCCGAAAGCCGTCGTCCAGCCGGATCGACGTTCCCGCCTCGCGCTATACCTCGATGGCGGCATGATCCCTCCGAAGCCATCTGCATCGGCACCAGAGGATCTGGGACAGGCCGGACGAGTTCGACCCGGACCGGAACGGTGTCGAGGAAGGCCGACGCTGCCTGCGCGAGGCCTATATCCCGTTCTCCAGCGGCCCCCCGGGTCTGCACCGGGGCGGGTTTTGCTATGGTCGAGAGGCCGCTGATGCCGGCGTTTCTGGTGCGCGCCTTCCGCTTTAAGCGACTGCCAGGCGACGACCCGGTACCGGTGGCCTATCTGACGGTGCGGGCGAAAGACGGCATAATACCAATCCGCTTAATCATTGACCTGTAGTCACCCAGTTCCGAGTTGCGATTGACATTATGCGTCCGGTTTCGGCGGTCAGGCGGTTCCATGCGTCGCAACAGGCATCAACGATGGCCTCCCAATTCTCGAACACGCG
>JAAELR010000260.1 GCA_024226455.1 Paracoccaceae bacterium | reverse complement strand
CCCAATCGAGCGCCTCTGGGGCGTCATGCACGATTGGGTCACACACAATCACCACTATGCAACGTTCAATCAATTCACCGAGGCCATTCTGGGTTTCTTTCGTAAGACCCTGCCCGACAGATGGCGTGAGTTCCGCGACACGGTTACGGATAACTTCCGCGTCGTCTCGCTCAAGGAATACAAAGTGATTTGAGGTCAATCTTCAGGTCAATTCAGGCGCAGGAGGATACAAGCAGGTAGCGGACGAACTTGCGCACATTGTCGGTCTGGCGCCTTCCCTCGCGGATGGCTCGCAGGATGGTGGCGAAATTGTCGTCGAGCAGTACAAGGTCGCTGGCATCCTTGGCCACCTCGGTGCCGCGCTGGCCCATCGAGATGCCCACATCGGCCTGTTTCAAGGCGGGGGCGTCGTTTACCCCGTCGCCGGTCATCGCCACGACCTGGTGCGCGCTCTGCAACTGGCGCACGATGCGCATCTTTTCGCCGGGCTGGATGCGCGCGAACACCGTGTCGCCCTGCAGATTTAGGGCAAGATCGTCGTCGTCCATCGCCTGCAATTCTGGACCGGTCACCGTTTCGGCGGCGGCAATACCGATCTGTCGCGCGATCGCCTGTGCAGTTACCGGGCCGTCGCCGGTGACCATGATTACCCGGATCCCCGCCATATGGGCGTCGGCGACCGCACGCCTGACCTCGGGGCGTGGCGGGTCGATCATGCCAACCAGCCCCAGAAGCGTCAGGCGATCCTCGGAAAGATGCTCGTCGGGGCAGCCCCGGTCGGCCAGCGCAATTACTCGGAGCCCGCGCGAGGCCATGTCGCGGTAGGCCTCCATCACCGCGTGGCGATGCGCCTCGGTCAGCGGCTCCGGCCCCTCGGCCCCGGCAATGGCATCGGCCGCCGCCAATACCGCCTCGGGGGCACCTTTGGTGAACACGGCGCAACCTTCGCCAGCCCGGGCCAGCACGCTCATCCGCTTGCGCTCTGAACTGAACGGGATCTCGCCCAGTGCGTTGGCGGGGTCGGGCATGGGGGCCCGGCCCTTCATGGCCAGCACCACCAACGCCCCCTCGGTCGGCTCGCCCACCAAGGTCCAGTCGCCGCCCTTGGCGGGCGCAAATACCGGTCAGATGTGCGATCTCTTCGGCGGCGATGGGGCGGGCGGTGTCCAGATCGGGTGCACCGTAGCGCTCGACGAAATGCAGCGCCAAAAGCTCTGTCAGTGAGGCAAGCTCTTTTTCGGCGATCGGTGTGACCGCGACCAGTGCGGCGCGCCCGAAACTACCCAGTCCCAGCCAGCCATTGGCGAAATCCTGGGTCTTGGCCTCCGCCAAGGCCTCAACGGGTTGCGACATGAACTCGAACGCGCCCGAGATCGCCCATTTGCCCTTGTCGGCCAAACGCGAATAAGCTGTCTCGTCATTGTCGTCGAGCCGTATTACCCGTGCAAAGCGGGGCAGGGCCTCTGCCGCCTCTGCCGGGCGCGCATCCGGGTCGGGCGCTTCGCCCTCGGAATGCGCCGTCAGAACAGCCAGCACCTTGCCGACCCCGTCCAACCCGGCCCCCGCCGTCTCTGCCGCCTTGCGCAGCGGCTCCATCGCGGCACCCTGCGCCGGATCAACCTGCAGCGCGAAACGCACCTCGCCGTCCTTGACCTGCAAGCCCTGCACCAAGCCCGGCGCTGACGATATCCTGCCCCGAGGCCGGGTCGACGATCCGGCCCAGCGCCGCCATTACCTTTTCTGCGTTGTCCAAATCTCTGCCCCCGTCCGGTACATGCTGACCCCCTTGGTCGCCCATGGCCTTTGCCACGAAATTCCACCCTTCAGATAGTCAGCCTTGCCACAAGCCGCATCGCGGCCAAGCGCCACGCCCCCGGCTCACCCCTATCGCTTGGCGCGCCCGTTGGTTTTTCTCTATCCTGGCACGGGGCATTCAGGGAATCGCGTGAATGCCGTCACCAGAGGAGACTTGGTGCAATGAAACGGATATTCTTGGCCTTCTGCGCCTGTCTGTGGACCGTTGCTGCGGCGGCGGAGGACATGCGTTTGGCCGTGACCACGTCGTTTCACAATTCGGGGCTTTCAGAGATCCTGCTGCCCGAGATCGAAAAGGACCTTGGCCTGACCGTGCACCTGCTGGTGGTCGGCACCGGACAGGCGCTGCGGCTGGGGCGGGCAGGGGACGTCGATGCGATTCTGGTGCATTCCAAAGCTGCCGAGCAACAATTCGTCGCCGAAGGCTATGGCCTGCACCGGCGCGAGATCATGTATAACGACTTTGTCATCGTCGGCCCCGCCGGTGACCCCGCCGCCGTCGGCCCGCAAAGCGCCATCGCAAATGCCCTGCGCCGGATCGCCGAAACCCAGTCGGTTTTTGTTAGCCGCGGCGACGACAGCGGAACCCATCGGCGCGAGCGTGCGCTCTGGACCCAGGCCGGGGTCGATGCCGGGTCCGCCGATCCCGTCTGGTACCGCGAGGTCGGCGCCGGCATGGGCGCGACGCTGAACGTGGCCGCGGGCATGGGCGCCTATGTGCTGAGCGACCGCGCCTCGTGGCTGAACTTCGGCAACAAGGCGGGCATGGAGATCGTGTTCCAGGGTGACCCGGCGCTGTTCAACCAATATGCCTTTCTGCCCGTCGATCCGGCGCGGCATGGTCATGTGAAATCGGCGCTGGCACTTCGGCTTGAACATTGGCTGGTTTCGGACAAGGTTCAGGCGATGATCGGCGCCTACACGATCGACGGCGAGACGCTTTTCGTGCCGAATGCCACCGCGGACGGACATTCGGCCAATGGCTGAGTGTCATACGCGGATCATACGGAAGTCATACAGGAAGCATACGCGTGTCTGACCCTCTTCTGATCGCCCCGGACCCCGCCGACCAACGCCTGACCCGCGTCGTCGAGGGGGTCGATCACGAGGGCAAGCGCCAGACCGTCAGCGTCGTCATGGAACGCCCTCTGACCATCTATCTCAACGGGCAAGAGATCGTCACCGCGATGACGATCGGCGACTATCCGGACTATCTGGCGCTTGGATTTCTGTTGAATCAGGGGATGTTACGGCATGATGATGATGTGACTGGCGTAGAATTTCACGACGATCTGGATGTCGTCGTGGTGCGCACCGAACGCCAGACCGATTACGAGGACAAACTGCTCAAGAAAACCCGCACATCGGGCTGCGCCGTGGGGACGGTATTCGGAGACATGATGGAGGGGCTGAAGGGCGTCAGCCTGCCAGACGCGCCGGTCCGCACCTCGTGGCTCTACGCCCTAGCCCGCGCCATCAACACGGTTCCCAGCCTCTACCTCAAGGCGGGCGCGATCCACGGTACGGTGCTGTGCCGCGCCGATAAGCCCTTGGTCTACATGGAAGATGTTGGTCGCCACAACGCCGTCGACAAGATCGCGGGCTGGATGTACCGGACCGGCGAAACAGCGGGCGACAAGATACTCTATACAACCGGGCGGCTTACCTCCGAGATGGTTATCAAGACCGCGAGCATGGGCATTCCGGTGCTCGCCAGCCGTTCTGGTTTTACCGCCTGGGGCGAAGAGATTGCCCGCGAGATTGGGCTGACCCTGATCGGGCGCCTCCGCGGAAAGCGCTTCATGTGCCTTGCCGGAGAAAGGCGTCTGGTCTGGGATGCCGAGCCCGGATCAGTTCCCGAAGAACCCTCCAAATACCGCAGAAAGAGCGCCGGCGATGCCTGAGGTCCCGGGCGTCATTCTGGCTGGCGGTCTGGCGCGGCGCATGGGCGGCGGTGACAAATCACTGCTTGGCCTCGGCGGATGGCCTGTCCTGAGCCATGTGATCGACCGGTTGCGCGGTCAGGTCACTGAAATCGCACTGAATGCCAATGGCGACCCGGAGCGCTTTACCGGTTTCGGTCTGCCGGTTCTGGCCGACAGCGAGCCGGATTTCCCCGGGCCGTTGGCCGGTATTCTCGCGGCCATGGACTGGGCCGCCGCAGAGGGCTTGGTCCGGGTCCTCACCGTCGCCGCCGACACGCCTCTCTTTCCCGTCGAGCTTGTGGCCCGCCTGCACGACGCCGCGCCAACCGCCGCCATTGCGCTGGCCGCCACGGTTGACCCCGAACGTGGTCTGCTCAGGCAGCCGACCTTCGGGCTCTGGCCTGCCGCCCTGCGCGACGACCTGCGCGCCGCGCTGCGTGCTGGCACCCGCAAGGTAGGGGCTTGGACCGACCGGCACGGTGCCGTGCTGGCGGAGTTTCCTGCCGGTCGCGTCGACCCGTTCTTCAATCTCAACCGGCCAGAGGATATGCTGCTGGCCGAACGCATGCTAGGGACGTGAATACCATGGAGATTTTCGGGATCACCGGCTGGAAGAATACTGGCAAGACCGGGTTGATGGAGCGGCTGGTGGCCGAGATCTCCGGGCGCGGGTTCACCGTGTCAACGATCAAGCACGCGCATCACACTTTCGATGTGGACCAGCCCGGCAAGGACAGTTTTCGCCACCGCGCGGCGGGGGCGTCAGAGGTTCTGCTGGCTTCGGCCAGGCGTTGGGCGCTGATGGCAGAGCTGCGCGACGGTGAAGAACCGCCGCTCGACGAGCTTTTGGCGCGGCTCTCTCCGGTCGACCTGGTGTTGATCGAGGGCTACAAGCGCGATGGTCACCGAAAGATCGAGACCCATCGTGCCGACGCCGGCCAGCCACTGATCGCGCCTGATGATCCCACCGTTCTGGCCGTGGCCAGCGATACGCCGCTCGAGGGTCTGGCCAAGCCGGTCTTCGATCTGGACGCTACGGCGGAGGTGGCCGATTTCATTCTGCAGACCGTTGGGCTTCAGCTGGCGGAGAAGGCAGTCTGATGCAACCACCAGGGCTGAAGAACGACTGTTTCGCGCTGCCGCCGGGGGTGCATTGGACACCGGTCGACGAGGCCCAGGACCGGTTGCGCGCAGCGCTGAGTTGCGTGACGGGGACCGAAACCCTGCCGGTAATGGCGGCGGCCGGTCGGTTTCTGGCCAGCGATGTGGCAGCACCCCGGGCTCATCCACCGGCGGCGAATTCCGCTGTTGACGGCTTTGGTTTTGTCGGGCCGGCGGGTGAGGGCGTGCAGGCCATGCCACTGGCAGAGGGCCGCGCGGCGGCGGGTGTGCCGTTCGGCGGCGCCGTGCCGACGGGCCAGGCGCTGCGTATCCTGACCGGGGCGCAATTGCCCGAAGGCGTCGATACGGTGGTGTTGGAAGAGGATGTGAACCTGGAAGCCGGGCGCATCGCCTTTCACGGCCCCCTGAGGGCGGGGGCCAACGCGCGGGCGGCGGGCGAGGATATCGCCGCGGGGGCGGTGGCGCTGGAGCGGGGCACAAGGCTGGGTTCCACGGAACTTGCTGTGCTGGCCTCGGTTGGGGTGGCCGAGGTTACGGTGCACCGCCCGCTACGGATCGGGGTGCTGTCGACGGGAGATGAATTGTGTCCGGTGGGCCGGGTAGCCTCGGCGGCCCAGATCTATGATGCAAACCGGCCGATGCTGCTGTCACTGGTGGCTGGCTGGGGATATGAGCCGGTGGATCTGGGGCACGTGCCCGACGACCGGGAAACCTTGCGGGCCCGGCTCGACGCGGCGGTGGCCGAGGCGGATGTGGTCCTGACCTCCGGCGGCGCTTCGGCGGGGGAGGAGGACCACGTCTCGGCCCTGATGACCGAGACCGGGACCATGCAATTGTGGCGCATGGCGATCAAGCCGGGACGACCGCTGGCGCTGGCGATGTGGGGCGGGGTGCCGGTTTTCGGACTGCCGGGCAACCCGGTGGCGGCCTTTGTCTGCACGCTGATCTTCGCCGAACCGGCGTTTCGGGTGCTGGCCGGCGGCGGCTGGCGGGTGCCGCGCGGGGTGCTGGTTCCGGCCGGGTTTTCGAAGGCCAAGAAACCGGGACGGCGGGAATATCTGCGGGCCCGGCTGACAGCCGCGGGCGCGGTGGAGGTGTTCGCATCGGAGGGCTCGGGAAGGGTCTCGGGGCTGAGCTGGGCAGACGGGTTGGTAGAGCTGGAGGACGGCGCCCGCCAAGTGCGCCCGGGCGACCCGGTGCGGTACCTGCCGTTCGTGGGATTCGGTGCCGGGTGAGGCTTGTCCCCATGGGGACATATGCTCAAGCAGTTGATTTATAACGAGGTAGCGCTAACAGATTGCCGGGGAACAGCGGTTTGGCGCTCGTCCCGGACCAGGTCCGAAACCTCGCCCCGCCCGCCGTCCCCAATAGAGCAATGGCAGCAGATGGACCAAGACCGCCCTAAAAAACAAAGGGCCGCCCCTGCCTGGGACGGCGCCAAACCCGATGACGGAGTTTTCTGTGTGCCTAGCGGCCCCAGCTGCGAACTGTGCCACAATCCATGTGCACGAAATTCGAGCCCGAATAGCGCCCGACGCCGCCCGCGTTGCAGGCTCGTGCCGCCTTGAACATCTGCCCCACAGAGCGCGATTTCAGCCGCAAGTCGGCGGCCATGCCCCTGATGTGCAGCGAGTTCTTGGCTACCCCGCGCGAACGCGAACGCAGCATCGCATTGGTTTGTGGCGAACGGTACCCCGAAAGCAGCATATAGGGCTCGTGAATATCCATCAGGTTGTGCGAGGCGGCCATGATGTCGATGGTGCGAAGGTCCATCGAAAGCGTGCCGTCGGTCCGCCAGTCGCGCATGAAGTAGTTCAGTTCCTTGGCAACGTCCTTTATGTAGTCGCCTTCGATCCAGTAGACCGTGTCGATGCTTTCACCGGTGCGGCCGGAATACATCCGGATGCTGCGGATATCGCCCGCGCCGCGCAAAAAACCCGCGGCTTTGGAAAAGGTCGGTGCTGCTACGATGGTAGTGGCCGCAAAGGCGCCCAAGAGCGCACGCCGTGTCAGGCCTGTCTTGTTTCTGTCTGTCATAGGTATCCCGCGCGTCCCGTCGCTTGCCTACACCGCCATTTCTGCGGTACTTCTCTTTGCCCCATCCCCTGGCGCGTGTGTTTTATGACACATTTGAAATGTTATACCAAGCGTCGACTTGGCCTCTTTTCCGGCGCCGCGGGGAATCGGCGAAAATTTGCCATAACATTCTTTTGATATGGTTAATTACCAGCGCACCGCTGCGACGTTGCGCTTTTATGACAGTTTGTGTCGGTTACGGATTTGTGATCCCCCGAGGGCTAGTGTAGTAGGCTGGATTTATCCACAAGATGTGCGCGAGACACTTGATATCGAAAGGTTCTGACATGATGGTCCCCGTTCTCCGGATGCGCCCCGGAATACAGCTGCTGGCCATGGCCGCCGCGATGATGTTGAGTCTTTTTGACGCAACCCCCGCCAGAGCCCAGGTGACACCCTTCATGCAGGCGGTTGCCGAGGCCGCCGCGGGTGACCCGGATATCGCCGCCTTTTACAAGGCCAACAGATACAAGCCGATCTGGATCGGCAAGGACTCTCGTGACCGGGCCCGGCGTGCCGCGCTGTTGAAGGCGCTGAAACGCGCCGGCGATCACGCGCTGCCGGTTGCGTCCTACAATATCGACCTGCTGCAGGCCAACCTGCGCCGGGTCAAATCCGAGCGCGAACTGGGCCGGATCGAGGTTGAACTGAGCCGCACGCTTTTGAAATACGCCCGGGATCTGCAGACCGGCATTCTGACGCCTCGCAAGATCGACAGGGGCATCACCCGCCAGGTTCCGTTGCGTGATCGCACCAAGCTGCTGACCACATTCGCCAATTCCAACCCGGCAGCGTTTCTGCGCGGCCTGCCGCCCAGGGCGCCGGAATATGCGCGCCTGCTGAAGGCCAAGCTGCTGTTGGAAAAGAAGCTGGGCAAGGGGGGCTGGGGGCCAACCGTGCCGGCCCGCGCACTGAAGCCCGGCCAGGCCGGACCCGTGGTGGTGGCGCTGCGCAACCGGTTGATTTCGATGGGTTACATGCGGCGCTCGGCCAGCAAGAGCTATGACGCGGCGCTGCAAAAGGCGGTGCAGCTGTTTCAGTATGACAACGGGTTGACCACAGACGGGGTCGCAGGCCCCGGCACGATGACCGAGATCAACAAGCAGATCGAGGAGCGGCTGCCGAACATCCTGGTCGCCATCGAGCGGGAGCGCTGGATGAACATCCCGCGCGGCAAACGCCATGTCTGGGTCAACCTGACCGATTTCACCGCCGCCATCGTCGACAATGACGAGGTGACGTTCCGTACCCGCTCTGTGATCGGCAAGAACATCCCCGATCAGCGCAGTCCGGAATTCTCGGACGTGATGGAATACATGGAGATCAATCCGAACTGGAATGTGCCGCATTCCATAGCCGTGAATGAATACCTGCCGCGGATGATCGCTGCCGGTGGCGCGGCTGCGGGGCATTTGCAACTGATCGATTCGCGCGGCCGCGTGGTCAGCCGGGGCGCTATCGACTGGTCCAGGTACACCCCCGGCAACTTTCCGTTCAATCTGCGCCAGCCGCCGAGCCGCGGCAATGCGCTGGGGCTGGTGAAATTCATGTTCCCCAATCCAAACAACGTCTATCTGCACGATACGCCGTCAAAGAGCCTGTTCTCCCGCGAAGTGCGCGCCTTCAGCCACGGTTGCATCCGGGTGAAGGACCCGTTCGATTTCGCCTATGAACTGCTGCGGCCACAGTCGGCGGATCCCAAGGGACTGTTTCACAGGGTGCTGAACACGGGCCAGAACACTCAGCTGCCGCTGGAGACGCAAATTCCGGTGCATCTGGTCTATCGCACGGCGTTCACCTCGCCCAAGGGGCGGCTGAACTTTCGCCGCGATATCTATGGCCGCGACGCCAAGATATTCAACGCGCTGCTGAGGGCCGGGGTGGTGCTGCGCGCGGTTCGCAGCTAGACGCATCCCAGGTGGCGCGCGCAAGGGCGGGCGCCACGACGCCGGAGGATGCATGACCCGTTTCACTGTTTCCCAGATTGCTGATGCCCTTGGCGCGACCGTACATGGCGACGGCGATCTGCCGATCACCGGTGCGGCAGAGCCCGCCGATGCCGGGCCGGACGATCTGGCTCTGGCGATGGATCCGAAATATGTCGACGGCCTTGCGACGGGCGCGGCGCGGGTGGCGCTGTTGTGGGGCGGGGCCGACTGGCAGGGCCTTGGGCTGCAGGCAGCGATCACTGTAGAGCGCGCGCGCTATGCCATGTCGGGGCTTACCGCGCTGATGGACCCGGGCCCGCGAATCCCGGCCGGGGTGCATGCCCAGGCGGTAGTGGACGAGAGTGCGGTCATCGGCGAGGGCGCGGCGATCGGGCCCTTTGTGGTGATCGGGCGCGGTGTCAGGATCGGCGCGCGCGCCCGTATCGACAGCCATGTAAGCATCGCCGAGGGCACAGAAATCGGCGACGACGCGCTGCTGCATGCTGGCGTGCGCATCGGGCGCAACGCAAGGATCGGCGACCGGCTCATCGCCCAGTCCGGCGCGGTGATCGGGGCGGACGGGTTCAGCTTTGTTACGCCAGAGAGATCCCGCGCCGAGGCGGCGCGCGAGACCATGGGTGACGCCAGCGAGGCCAAGGCGCAGAGCTGGACGCGTATCCACTCGTTGGGCTCGGTGAGCCTGGGGCATGATATCGAGGTCGGGTGCAATTCCTGTATCGATGCGGGCACGATTCGGCCGACCCGGATCGGCGATGGCACCAAGATCGACAACCAGGTGCATGTGGCGCATAACTGCGAGGTTGGGCGCGACTGTCTGTTCGCGGGTCAGGTGGGCATCGCCGGCAGTGTCAGGATCGGCGACAATGTGGTGCTGGGCGGCCAGGTCGGTGTGGTCGACAATATCTTCATCGGTGACGGTGTGGTCGCGGGCGGTGGTACGGTGATCCTGTCGAACGCGCCCGCGGGGCGGGTGCTGCTGGGCTATCCGGCGGTGAAGATGGACACCCATGTCGAGACCTACAAGGCCCTGCGCCGCCTGCCGCGCCTTGCCGCTACTGTCGCACAGTTGCAAAAAGCGGTTTCAAAACCCGGCCCGACCGACTAGATCAGCCCAACAAAGCGCGGGGGAGGCGGATGCCGGTCCGGAATAAAGTAATCCAGATCATTGCCGATCAGGCCATGCTGGAAGTTTCCGATGTCAGCGGCGACAAGTCGCTGGGGGATCTGGGCATCGACAGTCTGGGGCTTGTCGAGTCGATCTTTGCCATCGAGGAAGAGTTCGACATTCAGGTGCCATTCAATGCCAACGAGCCGGAAAACAGCGAGTTCGACATCTCCTCGGTCGATGCGGTCATCAAGGCGGTCGAGGGGCTGGTGGCAGACCAGGCCGCATGAAGCGGGTAGCCATCACCGGCGCCGGCACGATCAACGCGCTGGGGCACGATGTGCCTGCCACGATGGAGGCGATGCGCGAGGGCCGCTGCGGCATCGGACCGCTCGACATCCGCGATGTGGACCGGCTGTCGGTGAAGATAGGCGGCCAGGTCCGCGGCTATGAAGAGACCGGGCATTTCAACCGTCAGCAGATCGCGCTTTATGATCGGTTCACGCAGTTCGCGCTGCTTTCCGCGGGGCAGGCCATCGAGCAATCGGGGCTGGAGTTTTCCGGCGAGCTGGCGGCGCGGTCGGGCGTGGTGCTGGGCACATCCGGCGGCGGCCTTTCGACCCAGGATGAAAACTATCGCGCGGTCTATGAGGCCGGCAAGAACCGGGTGCATCCCTTTGTGGTGCCCAAGCTGATGAACAACGCCGCCGCATCCCATGTCTCGATGCAGTGGAACCTCAAAGGACCGAGCTTCACCGTCGCTACCGCCTGCGCCAGCTCGAATCACGCGATGGGGCAGGCATTTCACATGATTCGGTCGGGGATGACCAAGGCGATGGTCACCGGTGGCTCGGAATCGATGCTGTGTTTCGGCGGGGTCAAGGCCTGGGAGGGGCTGCGGGTGATGTCCAAGGACGCCTGCCGCCCGTTCAGCGCCACCCGCAACGGCATGGTGCAGGGCGAGGGGGCCGGTGTCTTCGTGTTCGAGGAGATGGAGCATGCGAAAAGGCGCGGCGCCGAGATTCTGGCCGAGGTGGTCGGTTTTGCCATGACTTCCGACGCGGCCGATATAGTGATGCCCAGCAAACAGGGAGCGGCTCGGGCCATTCGCGGCGCGGTGCAGGATGGGCGCGTCGACCCGGCGCGGGTCGGATACGTCAACGCCCACGGCACCGGAACGGCGGCCAACGACAAGACCGAATGCGCCGCGGTGGCCGATGCCTTTGGGGCGCATGCCGACGACCTGCTGATCTCGTCGACCAAGTCGATGCACGGGCACCTCATTGGCGGCACCGGGGCGGTGGAACTGCTGGCCTGCATCATGGCGCTGCGCGACGGGGTGGTGGCGCCGACCATCGGCTATGAAGAGCACGACCCCGAATGCGCGCTGGATGTGGTGCCGAACGAGGCCCGCGAGGCCAAGATCGATGTTGCGCTGTCGAACGCATTTGCCTTTGGCGGGCTGAACGCGGTGCTGGCGCTGCAGGGCGTCTGAGCCGTCGGCGAAACGCGGTTTTCGGGGCGGCGCTCATCGCTCGCTTCGCAGCGCTCCTCGCTTGGCGCGGGCATGTCTGGCGACATTTCCGGACGCTGGTCACAAGCGAGGAGATCCCGAAAGGGGCCGATGAGCGTCCGGCCCCTTTGGCGTTTCTGGAAACGCCCGCACCATTGCACCATTGTGCTACGCCTTTCGCCTTCGGCTCAAACGAAACAATCGGTCCACTTGTGTTTCAGCTACTCCCGCGAAACGCTTCACTGGGCCGCGCTGGCCGCGACGGCGTCGAAACCTGCGGTAAAGCCCTTCAGCGAGACGGTGAGGGTCACCTTCTGGTCCGGCGCCGCCACAGGTACGATGATCAATGCTGCATTGATGCCACGCTTGAAGGCATCGATGTCGGCCTGGGTATAGCCGATGCGGCTGAAACAGCCGACCTTGCTGCACCAGCTATAGGGGTATTTCTTGACCGGGCCGCCATCGACGGACATGCCAAGCTGCTGGGTCAGCAGGGTTTCGAGCGGAGTGATCACCGTGGCGCCAGCGGCGGGCTGACCTTCGCCACCGATCGGGAATACGTTGATCTCGGCCACAGGGTTACCATTGCCGTCATCCAGCAACTGGTACAACTGGCAGGGATCGGTGCCGCTTTCGGCCTTGATGCAACGCTGTTCCCAGTCGCCATGCTCGCCGGCGACATAGATATCGCCTACCTTCATCTCGCCTGGGGAATTGTCTGAGGCCTCTTCGCCCATCGACAGTTCCAGCGGGTTCGGCGTTTCGCCAGTGTCGTCCTCGGATCCGGTTTCGGTGCTTTGCGCCAGGGCTGGCGCCGCCATGGCCAGAAGCATCAGCAACGGCAGTGTCTTGCTCAGGTGGGTCATGCGGTGTCCATTGATCGCCAGTGTCATACTATTGCGTTGATGTAGCATGGGGTTGCGGGACTGTCAGCGCAGAATTGACAACGGGCGCGGTAATCTGCAGATGCTGGCGCCGGTGTATGAAAAAGGGGCCCCGCGAGGAGGCCCCTTTTTTGAATTGTTTCTCTCCCTGCCGGACTAGCCGACTTATTAGCGTGGCGCAGGGTATGGTGTTCGCGGTCTTGCGTCAACAGGGAAGTTTTTTGCGATTCTCGGCAGGCAGGCTGACGAAAAAAAGGCCGCGCCCATGAGCGCGGCCAGTCTGACAGGGAGGAAGTCAATCCGGAACACACAAGATATGCCTCCGGACAGATAGAAGAGTGGCACAAAACGGTTAAGAATGTATTTTGGCGGTGAAAGCTTTTTTGGCGGAACCGGGGCAGGCGATATGAACGACAGGATCTATATGGGTGGTGGCGGTGAGGAGTACGGCACGCCGCAGGGGTTGACGCTCAAATATGCCAACCGCCACGGGCTGGTCGCGGGTGCTACCGGAACCGGCAAGACGGTGACATTGCAGATCATGGCAGAGGGGTTTTCCAAGGCCGGCGTGCCGGTCTTTCTGTCGGATGTGAAGGGCGATCTTTCCGGCCTGGCGGCGAGCGGCTCTGAGGGGTTCAAGCTGCACACGGCGTTCATGAAGCGAGCCGCGACCATCGGTTTCGACGATTATGCCTACGAGGCTTTTCCGGTCACTTTCTGGGATCTCTTCGGCGAGCAGGGCCATCCTGTGCGCACCACGATGGCCGAGATGGGGCCGTTGCTGCTGAGCCGGATGCTGGATCTCAGCGAGGCCCAGGAAGGTGTGCTGAACATCGCCTTCCGGCTTTCCGACGAAGAGGGGCTGCCGCTGCTGGACCTGCGCGATCTGCGGGCCTTGCTGGTGCATGTGGGCGAGAACGCGCCGCAGCTGAGCCTGGAATACGGCCATATCTCGAACGCCTCTATCGGGGCGATCCAGCGCCGGTTGCTGGTGCTGGAGAATCAGGGCGGGGCCAATCTGTTTGGCGAACCGGCCCTGGAACTGGCCGACCTGATGCGCACCACCCAAGACGGGCAGGGCCGCGTCAACATCCTGGCCGCCGACAAGCTGATGGCCTCGCCTGCGCTTTACGCCACCTTTTTGCTGTGGCTTCTGAGCGAGCTGTTCGAGGAGCTGCCCGAGATTGGCGATCCCGACAAGCCCCGGCTGGTATTCTTCTTCGACGAGGCGCATCTGCTTTTTGATGACGCTCCCAAGGCGCTGATCGACAAGGTTGAGCAGGTGGCCCGTTTGATCCGGTCAAAGGGGGTGGGGGTCTATTTCATCACCCAGAACCCGGCGGATGTGCCAGAGGACGTGCTGGGTCAGCTTGGCAACCGGGTGCAGCATGCGCTGCGCGCCTTCACCGCGCGCGACAAGCAGGCGCTGCACCGCGCCGCACAGACCTATCGGGAAAATCCGCGCTTCGATATCGAGACAGCGATTCGCGAGGTTGGTGTCGGCGAGGCGGTGACCTCCATGCTGCAGAAGAAGGGCGTGCCGGGGGTGGCAGAGCGCACCCTGATCAGGCCGCCTTCGTCGCAGCTGGGGCCGATTTCCAAATCCGCGCGGCGCGCGGTGATAGAGGCTTCGCCGGTGGCGGGCAAATACGAGACCCTGCGCGACCGCGACAGCGCCTATGAGCGTCTGAAGGCGCGCGCCGCTGCCGCAGCCCGCGCGGCCGAGGCCGCCGAGGCCGAAGAGGAGAGGCTGGAGGTGCAGGAACGCGAGTTCCGCGCCGCCCGGCGCTATTCGACGGGCGGCGTGCGGTCAACCTCGCGCCGGATCGGCAGGCCGCGCAAGAAGGACACGTTCGGCAGTGCCATCGGCGAGGCGGTGATCAAGGAACTCAAAGGCACCACCGGGCGCCGGCTGGTGCGTGGCATCTTCGGCGGGCTCTTCAAGGGCAGGTAGGCGGTATCAAAATGACGCGCTGCCGCGCGGCTTTCATTCAGAAGATTTCCAGGCGCCGCTTCGTTCCGGCGTCAAAACAGGGCAGAAGTTGCCGGATACAGATATGCTTCGATTGGGCTGGAGTCGACCGAACCCCATGCCAATCCCGGCCCCTTCATCTGGCTGAGGGTATCCCGGGGGCCGGGGGGCCGCCCCCCGGCGGGTGCCCGGTTTCTAGCGGCGCAGATAGCGGTAGATCGGCGGCACGCTGCGGCGCACCCGCCGGTCGACGTCGCGCAGCGACCAACCGGTCAACCGGGCCAGCGTCTCGGCCTCTGTCATCAGGCGCCTGCGGGTCTGTTTGATGTAGTCGCGCGCCTGCGGGCAGGACATTTCGCCCTCATATGGGTGGCTCATGACATAGCGGCCCTGGAAATTCTCGCGGTCGTTCGTGACCTTCATCAGAAGGTCACGCTGGAAGCCGGACTTGTCGTAGCGGAAATGCATCCGCGTGACAAAGACGTCCTGGCCGGCATTGGCGCCGGGCTCGGCCCAGGTGGCACCCAGTTCGCGCAGCTCTTCGGCGCTTAGCGGATCGGCGGCGCAGGGGTCGCACCAGGCCATGTCCCAGGCGTATTCGGTGACCACGGTGTCGGGTCTGGCGGTGGTCTGGAACAGGCGCTTGTAGAAGGGGCCGAACTGGTCTTCGACAAAACCGGGCACGCCGAAATTGGACGGGATGCGCGCGTTGGCGTAATTCGCCGCCTCGACGCGGCCAGAGCGGGTGAGCGCCATCAGCAGCACCTGCTGTTCGGTGTCGGCGTTGATCTTGCCAAGCTGCAGGGGTAGCATGAACTTGGCGCTTTGAAAGCTGATCTGCAGGGGCGGCAGTTCCTGTGCCCCGCCGGCATCGTGGCGTTGCAGGTTGACGCGGGCGACGAAGAATTTCATGCCGTCGGCGATATAGTCTGCCAGCACCAGTTCGGCCCCGCCGGGGATCCTGTAGCCCTCCTGACGCAGATAGGTGACCAGCCCGTCGCTCTCATTGGCCGACAGGATGGCGATATCGTAGACGCCGACGGCGTACTCCGCCTCTACCGTGACGCCGAGGGCGCCGGGGCCGCGTCCGCGCATGGTATTCTCGGGTGCGGACATCATTACCATTGGTTCGACCAGCGGCGCGCAGGGGTCGTGGTCGTGATATTCCACCAGCCGTGGCGCCGAATAGGCATCGAGATGGGCGATGGTGTCGGCCTTCACCGTCTTGATCTGGTGGCGCTGCAGCACGGTGGGGGCGGGCACGATCATGGCGAAATCCGCCGCCGGGCCACGATAGTCGCTGGCCATGGTGATCACAGAGCGCTGCTTGTCGCGCACATAGACCACGCGGCTGGCCTCGTTGAAGAGTTCGCCGTCGGCGCGGGCCACGTAGAAGCCGCAGAACGCCTGTGCGGCGGTTGCATGGAAAAGCCCCAAGAAAATCAGTGCCAGATAGCGCATCGCATTACCCCCTGCATGAAAACCCATGCCGACAGCATGCGCTAAGGCATCCAGCAGGGTCAACGCTCGTGCTTCACCTTGGCGGAAATGCTCTCATCGCGGCGCCGGCAGGCCTGCGGTTACAAATGCCGCACCTTCAGGCGAGTGACTCGGTTGGCCTCGCGCGCGGCCACCTCGAAGCGGAAGCCGTGAAAGCTGAACACCTGGCCCTGGGTTGGGATCATCTGCGCCTCGTGGATCACCAGACCGGCGATGGTGTTGGCCTCATCGTCGGGCAGGTTCCAGTCGGTGGCGCGATTGAGGTCGCGGATGGTCATCGCGCCGTCGATCAGGAAATGCCCGTCTTCGGTGCGGCGGATCGGGTTGTCGGCGTCCAGATCGAACTCGTCGGTGATCTCACCGACGATCTCTTCGAGGATGTCCTCAAGCGTGATCAGCCCCTGCAGGCTGCCATATTCATCCACCACCAGCGCGAAATGCGTGTGGCGCCGCAGAAACTGGCGCATCTGGTCGTCCAGCGTGGTGGTCTCTGGCACAAAATAGGGTTCCATCGCCACGTCCTGCACGTTGACCCCCTGAAAGGCGGTGGCCGGGTCGTCGGCCTCGCGGAACCGCGCATACATGGCGCGCAGCAGGTCCTTGGCGTGGATCACGCCGATGATGTTTTCCGCCTCGCCGCGCCAGACGGGCAGGCGGGTATGGGCCGAGGCGAGGCATTGCTCTAGGATGTCGCGCGGGGGCAGGCCGCCGTCGATCATCTCTATGTCGCTGCGGTGGCGCATGATCTCGTCGACGGTGCGGTCGCCCAGGTCGAGCGCGCCGAGCAGACGGTCGCGGTCTTCCTTTTCCACCGCGCCCTCGGAATGGCCCAGCGATATGGCGCCTGCGATCTCTTCACGCACCGCCAGGATCTGGCTGGCCGGATCGGTGCGCACGCCGAATAGCGCCAGGATGCCGCGCACCAGGGCGCGTACGGCGCTGACGATGGGGGCGAAGACCAGGATGACGACGCGGATGACCGGCGAGACCAGGGCTGCGGCGCGTTCAGCATTGGTGATGGCGTAGGTCTTGGGCAGCACCTCTGCGAAGATCAGCACCAGCAGGGTCATCACCAGTGTCGCCAGTGCGACGCCGGATTCCCCGAAAGCGCGGGTGAAGAGCGCCGTGGCCAGCGAGGTGGCCAGGATGTTGACCAGGTTGTTGCCCAGCAGCACCGAACCGATCAGGCGCTCGTTATCCTCGGTGATCTTCAGCGCGCGGTCGGCGCCCCGGTTGCCCTTGTCGGCCTGGGATCGCAGCTTGCCGCGGCTGGCGGCGGTCAGCGCGGTTTCAGAGCCGGAAAAGAAGGCAGACAGGATCAGCAGCGCGGCGATGGCGGCGGCGGTGATCCAGAAGGCGGTATCAAGGATGGGTGAGGCGGTTTGCATGGCGCTTGTTCTTTTTAGAGGTTCGTCACCTTATGGGGTGCCGGGGCCGGGCTTTCAAGAAAGGCGGTTGCGATGCGGTCCAGGTTCCGGCCTGCAGGCGACAAATGCCGCGGCTGGCAGAGCGCTGACCAACGAGGACCGGCCAAACGCAATGCGCCGGCGGTGAAAGGGTTTCTGCGAGCAACTGTCTACCGGTTCAGCCGTCCCTGGCCAGCGGATGATGGTCCAGCACCAGTTCTTTCAGGCGTTCGTCCAGCACATGGGTGTAGATTTCCGTGGTCGAGATATCGGCATGCCCCAGCAGGGTCTGGATCGCGCGCAGGTCGGCACCGCCGGCCAGCAGGTGCGTGGCAAAGGCGTGGCGCAAGGTGTGCGGCGTCACCCTGTCGGGCGGAACCGCACCCGCCACCGCCAGTTCCTTGATCAGCATGTAGAACCTGTGCCGGGTCAGATGCCCCGCCTTGCCGCGTGAGGGAAACAGGAAACGCGACGGCGCAGCACCCTTTGCCCGGGCAGAATCCTCGGCGTCATCGCGGGCCTTCAGCCATTCGGCCAGCGCCGCGCGCGCCGGCGGAGACAGGGGAACCATTCGTTCCTTGCCGCCCTTGCCCAGCACCAGCAGCATGCGCGGGTCGCCTCGGGCGGCCGAGACGGGCAGCTGCACCAGTTCGCTGACCCGCATGCCGGTGGCATAGAGCAGCTCTAGCAGGCACGTGTTGCGCAGCCGGTCCCGCCTGGTGCGACCGTGGTCCCGCGCCGCCTGAAGCAATCGGTCGACCTCTTCCACGCTCAACGTCCTGGGCAGCGACTTTGCCTTTCCCGGCCCCGTGATCTGGATCGCCGGGTTGTCGCCGCGCCAGCCTTCCTCGAAGGCAAAGCGAAACAACTGTCGGATCGCCGACAGCCGCCGCGCCCGGGTCGCGCGCGCCAGCCGCTGGGCGTCGCAGTGGATAAGATAGGCCTCTACATCCTCGCGGCTGGCGCTTTGCATTGTCTGGCCTCGCGGCTCCAGCCAGCCAAGAAAGTCCTTGAGATCTCTCGCATAGGCCAGTTGGGTGTTGGTGGCAGCGTCAAGCTCGGCGGCCTGGGCATCCAGAAAGGTCTGGATCCAGCGCAGGCTCATCCGCGCGGGTCCAGGATCATCACTTGCAGCGCGACGCGCCGGGCTACATCCTCAAGCCCGATGGCACGGAAAAAGGCGATCGCCTCGGTCAACTCTCCCAGATCACCAAGCGCACCCTCGCCGGCCATGGCGACGGCTTGCAGGATGGCAGCCCCCAACTCACCGCCTGCCACCAGCCGGGCCAGCGGCTGCGGCGCCGTGGTGGCGCGGAACCCGTCGGCAATGGCCTGGGCAAATTCATCCGGCGCCACGGTTCCGGCCAGATCGCCGCGCGCCACGGCCTTGAGAAACCGCTCTTCGGCATCGGCGGGGGCGCGGCCAGCGGCGGCGGTCTCATAATTGCCGGTCAACAGCGCGATGCGGAAGGCCAGGGCGGCCGCCGGGCCCGATAGCGCATGAGCCGCCAGTTTGTCGGCATAGATCCCGGCAAACACCGTCTCGAGCTGCATCTGATGCATCGCGTCCCAAGCGGCGGGCAGGCTGGCCGCCACCGCTTCGGCCTTTCCCGCCTCTAGCGCGCCATCGAGCCGCCGGATCGCCGCGGCCCGGTCCCAGACCCCGCCCGAGGCGGCGGGCTTGCGTTCGGTATAAAGCCCCAGCAGCAGGTTGCCGGGCGCCGCACCGCTGCGCGCCAGACGCTCGGCGGCTTCGATCCGGGGTTTCCAGCCGGTATTGGCGCGCAGATCGGCCTGGGCGAAGGCAAGCGGCAGGGTGGTGGTCGGCAGTGGTTGTCCGATCGCCTCGTAAAGCCGATAGACCAGCGGGCTGGGGCGTGAGGGCCGCGGCAGCGGTGCTGCGCCTTCGGCCAGGTCCGGGTCGAGGAACCGCGCCAGCAGCGCGTCCTCGGCTTCGGTGATCGCCCCCAGCGCCCGACCGGTCTGCAGCGTCAGCGCGGCGGCATTCCAGTCGCCGCCGCGCGCCAGACAGAAGATCCGCGCGGGAAAAGTCGGCGCCAGCCCCGGGGCAGCGCGCAGTTTCTCGCAGGCGGCGTCCTCGGTGCCGGTCAGCAGGCTGGCGTCGAACCAGCGGCGAAAGCGCTCTGGCGCGTCGGTTCCTGCGCGTTCCAACAGAGCCTGCGCCTGTTCTACCGCGCCAAGGCCCAAAAGTGTGTCGATTCGCGCCAGAAACAGCTGCCCGGTGGCGTCGCTGTCGGCGGGCGGGTTCAGCTCTGCAAGAAGCAGGGTGAAGACCAACTCGCGCATCGCCGGCAACAGCCCGGTGTCGAGCCTGCCAAACAGCCCCGCCAATTCGGCGCTTGGCGTGCGTCCCCAAAGACCGATCGGCAGCCCGGTGACACTGGCCGGCAACAGCCCCACCGAATCGGCGCTGACCGCTTCCAGCGGTGTAACGGTGATCACCTCGGTCCCGACGCCTTGGCTTACCGCCTCTTCGCGCGGTAGCACCGGCAGTGTCATGGCCGTGGTCTCGATGCTTTCGCTCAGCCAGTCGATGGCCGAGAGCGGTGTTTCGGCACCGGCGCAGCCGCAGTTAAGGCCAAAAACGGCCCCAGCTATGGCACCCCTAGTCCACATCCAGCGTCACCGGTGCCGTTATGTCCCGTTGATCGGGCGACATGTCGCCGAGATAGGCATAGCCGACCACCCCGATCGCCCCAAGCACCAGAAGGATCGCGATGAATTTCAGGATCGTGAGCATAGCGTAACCAGGCCTTGTTAGCGTTGCCGGGCGCCGGGCGTGGCGCCGGGTGGTGTCGGTTCGTTTTATATATGGCATTTTCTGGCTGGACCCGCCATTGAGTTCCGAGGGATTTTTCGCCGGGGCTTTGCCGTTTCGTGACGATGGAACTGAAAAAGACGGTCGTGCTGGTCGGCATGATGGGTTCTGGCAAGACCGCCGTCGGCTCGGCGCTTGCGCGGATGCTTGATGTGCCGTTCCTGGACAGCGACATAGAGATCGTGGCCGCCTCGAACATGTCGATAGCCGAGATATTCGAACGCGATGGCGAGCCGTTCTTTCGCGACAAGGAAACCCAGGTAATCACCCGATTGTTGGGGTCACAGCGCGGCATCCTGTCGACAGGCGGCGGCGCTTTCCTTAGCGAACGAAACCGCCGCATCATCCACGATCTGGGCGTCGCGGTCTGGCTGCGGGCTGACCTGGAATTGTTGTGGAACCGGGTCAAGCACAAGAACACAAGGCCCCTGCTGCGCACCGCGGACCCTTATGCGACACTGGCGGATCTGTGCCGGGCGCGCGATCCGGTCTATGCGCTGGCCGAGCTTTGCGTCGAAGCGCGGGCCGACTATTCGATCGAGGACATGGCGCGTGCGGTGACCCGGGTATTGCTGACGCGTCCCGACGTATTGGAGGATCAGGGGTGACAACGACGGTTCGGGTAGAGCTTGGCGAGAGATCTTACGACGTGCGCATCGGTGGCGGGCTGATCGACCTAGCCGGCGCCGAGATGGCGCCGCTTTTGCACCGCGCCCGGGTTTTCGTGGTAACCGAAGAGACGGTGGCCGGACTGCACCTGGCCGCACTTCAGGCCGGGCTGCAGGCAAAGGGCATCGCCTGCGAGGTGTTGATTCTGCCACCCGGAGAGGCGACGAAATCCTGGTCGCAGTTCACCCGCACCGTGGAATGGCTGTTGGAGCAAAAGGTCGAACGGCGCGATATGGTGGTTGCCTTCGGCGGCGGCGTGATCGGCGATCTGGCGGGATTTGCCGCGGCGGTGCTGCGCCGTGGCGTGCGCTTTGTGCAGATCCCGACCTCGCTATTGGCGCAGGTCGACAGTTCGGTGGGCGGCAAGACCGGAATTAATTCGGTCGCCGGCAAGAACCTGATCGGCGCCTTTCACCAGCCCTCGCTGGTTCTGGCCGATATCGGTCGGCTGGGCACGCTGGCCCCGCGGGATTTTCTGGCCGGTTATGGCGAGGTGGTGAAATACGGGCTTTTGGGCAGCGCCGGCTTTTATGAATGGCTCGAGGTGAACGGACCGGCATTGGCCGCCGGCGACGATGCGCTGCGCAAAGAGGCAGTGCGCATCTCGGTGCAGATGAAGGCCGATATCGTGGCCCGCGACGAAACCGAGCAGGGCGATAGGGCGCTTTTGAACCTGGGCCATACCTTCGGTCACGCGCTAGAGGCCGCGACCGGCTATTCTCAGCGCCTGCTGCACGGCGAGGGCGTTGCCATCGGCTGTGCGTTGGCGTTTGAAACGTCGGCCCGGCTTGGCCTTGTTTCGCAGGAAACCCCCAGCCGGGTGCGCGCCCATCTGCACGGCATGGGGATGAAGACGGACCTTGCCGACATCCCGGGCGATCTGCCCGACGTGGACGGGCTGCTGGCGTTGATGGCGCAGGACAAGAAGGTGGTCGACGGCCAGTTGCGCTTTATTCTGGCGCGCGACATCGGCGCGGCCTTCGTGGCTGACGGTGTCGATCCGGGCGTGACCCGCTCGGTTCTGACCGATGCCCTGCACGGCCGCGGCTGAGTGATCGCCGGGACTAGCCCCAGGTGGGGCTAGCGGTCTTCCGGTTCGGCCAGATAGTCGGTGCCCGCGATGACTTTGGTCAGCCGCCGTGCCATCACCGCACCGATCTCGCCGGTTTCCGGCAGGCCGACTAGACGCTCGAAGGTCCGGATCGCCCTGCGAGTTCCACTGCCGACTACGCCATCGGGACGGCCCGCATACAGACCCAGTCGCTTCAACTGGGTCTGCACCTCGGCAACGATATAGACCGGCTCGCCCAGACGCTCCAGGTTCTGCAGCGCTCCCTCGATGCCGCGCTGCGCGGCCCGTCGGTAATAGCCGATAGCCAATTCTATGTCGCTGCCCGGGATACCCTCTACGCCTTCGCTGATATAGCCCATCATGTAGAGACCGAAGGCATTGTCGGCTGTTGCGGCCGCATCCGCGCAGACCAGAGCGAGCAGGGGATTGTCTTCGCCGCCGATGCCGGTGAGGATGAAAAAGGCGGTCGGGGCCTGGGCGGGGGGATAGTTCTGGTCGGCGACCTTGCGCATCAAATCGGCGGCCCCGGAACGGTCCTGGGTCACGCCCCAGCCTTGGTCATAACAACGCGCCAGCCAATACCCGCCCTCAAGACTGCCTGCCTCCCAGGCGAGGCGGTAGTGATCGACGGCCTGCGCCAGATCCTGCTTCGCCCCATAGCCGGTACGGTAAGCGGATGCGACCAAAACAAGGTCGTTGGCGCTGCCGGCTTCGGCCCGCTCTGTGGCGCCGGCAAGGTGTCCGCCAAGTTCGGCGGCTACGACGATCTGGCCGCCGTCCCGCAAAAGGCGAAAGAGCATGCGCGATCCGGGTGCGCCAGCGGATACGGGGGCGATCAATGAGTTTGCGTCAATCACGGGCGTCCCGTCGACCTCGAGGATCAGGTCGCCGCGGTTCAGCTTTCCCATGGCGAGCGCGCTGGGAAACACCCGCAGAACCAGCGCGCCCTAGAAATCATCCCGCTCTAACGTATCCGCAGTGGCCTTGTTCAGATCGGTGATTTCGACACCGAGCCCGCCACGGTCGTCGGCAAACGGCGGCGTCGTGGCAAGGTCACTCGCATCGGCCTGGTCGGTGCCGTTGGTCGCCATTGTCTGCAATCGCTTCAGACGTATCTCGGCAAGGCGGGTGAAGGTCCCGGACGGGAAGGCAACCAGGTAAGCTTCGAACTCGACCGGATCGTCGCTGTCCTTGACGGATTGCCAGAACTCGACATCGGCGACGTCGGCCGGGGCTTGCGCTTGTGTCCTGCCTGCCGGCAGTTAAACGGCCAGTGCCGCACCGATCACCAGAATTGCAAAATAACGCATAGCGCCACCATCGCAGGCCCTGCCCTGTATATCCAGAGCGTACGGGCAGCCTGCAATTCGCGCAAGCCGGCGGGACAACCCTTTGCGTGCGCCGTCCCTGGCGAGGCCGGGGCCTGACCCTAGAACGGGATCTCGTCGTCGATGTTGCCCGCCGGCGCCGGCCCGCCAAAGCTGCCGCCGCCACCCTGCTGGTCGTCGCCGCCATAACCGCCGCGGTCGTCGCCGGCATCGCCACCGCCTCCGCGCGCGTCCAGCATGACCAGCGTGCCGCCAAAGCCCTGCAGAACCACCTCGGTCGAGTAGCGGTCGTTGCCCGACTGGTCCTGCCACTTGCGGGTCTGCAACTGGCCTTCGATATAGACCTTTGACCCTTTGCGAAGATATTGCTCCGCCACCCGCACCAGACCTTCCTGGAAGATCGCCACCGAGTGCCATTCGGTCTTTTCGCGCCGTTCGCCGGTGTTGCGGTCCTTCCAGTTCTCGGACGTGGCGATGCGCAGGTTACAGACCTTGCCGCCGTTCTGGAAGGTGCGCACCTCGGGGTCCCGGCCCAGATTTCCCACCAAGATGACCTTGTTCACCGATCCTGCCATGTCAGACCTCCTGCCGAATCTCGCATTAACCGTGTCGCCGGTTACACCACCCCATCGCGGTAAAGGGAAGGTTAATAACGGCGGCAAAGCCCCGCCCATGGGGTCGCAGCGGACACAAACGCTCTGGTACCGGGGGGCGTTCCGCTGTATTTTGCCCGCCATGAAGGGGGTACGTTGCGATGCGGCGTCTGGTTGTATGTGGATTTTCGCTGGCGGCGATCTTCGCCGGGCCGGCAGTGTTGGCCCAGGGGCTGAACTTTTCGTCGAAGAATCGCGCCGGGCTGTTTAAGTCGCAGACCAATGTGCTCGATAACCGCGCCGCGACACAGTACGCCAACTCGGTCCGGCTGCAGCCGCGCACTTTCGAGGTGCCGGGCATGGATTCGCCCGCCTATAACGGCAAGTATAGCGGCCCCTATCTGGCCATGGCACGCGACGCCGCGCGGCGCCATGGGGTGCCCGAGGACCTGTTCCTGCGGCTGGTGCAGCAGGAGAGCGGCTGGCGCGCCACTGCGAAGTCGCACAAGGGTGCCTATGGTCTGGCCCAACTGATGCCGGCCACGGCCCGGGCGCTGGGGGTCGACCGCACCGACCCGTATGGAAATCTGGAGGGTGGCGCCAAATACCTGCGCCAGCAATATGACCGGTTCCGGTCCTGGCGGCTGGCTTTGGCGGCCTACAATGCCGGCCCCGAGGCGGTGCAGAAATATGATGGCGTACCGCCCTACAAAGAGACCAGGAACTACGTCCGGATCATCTGGGGCAGTTGAGCTTGCAGAAATGAGTGTCTTTGGCACGCTTTCTTGCGCACTTATTGCGGAATGAGGGGCGTTGCCCCTCAAACTCCCGAGGTTCTTTTCTAAATGAAAGTGCCCCTGTATCGGCGGGTTATCGGCCTTCTGGGCCACTATAAGCGCGTTCGACCCTGGCGACCCGCAAGGTGTAGTGCCGATACCAGCGGTCTTTTCCCAACTGCTGTGCCAGCGTGTGGGCGGCAACCGCTTTCCAGTTCTGCAACGCCTCTTGCGTCCGCCAATAGCTGACCGTGATCGATTGCCCGCCCTGATTGCGAACGAATTCGACGCCGATATAGCCGGGCTGCTCGGCGGCGAGCCTGTCCATTTCTTCGGCCATCGCCGCATAGCCCTCGTCTTCGCCGCTGCGCAGCGAAGTGAAGATGACCGCATAGTATGGCGGGTCGGGCAGGGGGGCGAAACCTTCCACAGGCGTCACACCACCCTTTTGCTATTCGGCAGCAACCTTGATTACCGGCTCCATCTCGGCCAGATCCTTGTCGCTGAGATGGCATTTGATCTGGTGGCCGTTGGCGAGAGTCTTCTGTTCGGGAATCTGCGTGTCGCACAGGCCCCCCGGCACCTTGTCCTTCCAGCGGCAGCGGGTCTGGAACGGGCAGCCCGGAGGCGGGTTCATCGCTGACGGGATGTCGCCCTCGAGCACGATATGTTGTTTCTCGATCGAGGTGTCGGCGATCGGTACGGCGGAAAGCAGTGCCTCGGTATAGGGGTGGTACGGCGGGGCGAAGACCTGGTCGGTCGACCCCAGTTCCACCACATGGCCGAGATACATCACCATCACCCGGTCGGAGAGATAGCGCACGATTGAAAGGTCGTGGCTGATGAACAGCAGCGTCGTCTTGTGCTCGCGCTGGATCTCCATCAGCAGGTCGGTGACGGCGGCCTGCACGCTGACGTCAAGCGCAGAGACCGGCTCGTCCGCCACCACAATGCGGGCGTCGCCGGCAAAGGCGCGGGCGATGCCGACGCGTTGCTTCTGGCCGCCCGAGAGTTGTCGCGGCATCCGGTCACCGAACTCACGCGGCAGTTTAACCAGATCGAGCAGTTTCAGCATCCGGTCCCTGCGCTCGGCCTCACTGGCTCCGATGCCGAAGATCTCAAGGGCGCGGATGATCTGGCGGCCCACGGTCATCGACGGGTTCAGCGTGTCGAACGGGTTCTGAAAGACCATCTGCACCGAGCCCACGGTCTTGGCGTCGCGCTTCTCGATCGGCACGTCCTCGATATTCTTTCCGTCCAGCAGGATCTGGCCATCGGTGGCGGTTTCCAGCCCCATCAGAACCTTGGCGAAGGTCGACTTGCCGCAGCCAGATTCGCCTACGATAGCGAGGGTTTCGCTTTCGCGGGCCTCGAAGCTGAGCGTCTCGTTGGCCTTGACCACCTTCTTGTCGCCGCCGCCGAACAGTGCGTTTGCCGCCACCTCATAGTATTTCTTGAGGTTCTCCATCTTCAGCACGACATCGCCGACCGGGGCCTTTTCCTTTTGCTCTCCGACGGTGATCGGGGCCTCCCAGTCGATCTCTGTGAAGCGCAGGCAGCGGCTGGTGTGGCGGTCGCCATGCTCGACCTCTGCCATGCGGATTACGTCGGCGTCGCAGAGGCCCTCTTGGAAATAGTCGCAGCGCGGTCCGAAATTGCAGCCCGTCGGTCGCTCATGCGGCAGCGGGAAGTTGCCGGGGATCGCCACCAGGGGGCGCGCGTTCTTGTCGGCGCCGGGTAGCGGGATCGAGCGGAACAGCGCCTGCGTATAGGGGTGCCGCATTTTGTCGAACACATCTTCGATCTTGCCGGTCTCGACCGCTTCGCCGGAATACATCACGCAGATACGGTCGCAGGTTTCAAGCACCAGGCCCAGGTTGTGGCTAATGAACAGCATCGACGTGCCGTATTTCTTGCCCAGATCCTTGACCAGTTCCACGACGGCGGCCTCGACGGTGACGTCGAGCGCGGTCGTGGGCTCGTCGAGGATCAGCAGGCTGGGCTTGGACATCAGTGCCATGGCGATGACGATACGCTGTTGCTGGCCACCAGAAAGCTGGTGCGGATAACTTTGCAGCATGCGTTCGGGGTCGGGCAGGCGCACGTCGGTGACCACTTCGAGCGCACGCTCATAGGCCTCTTTCATGCTGACGCCTTCGTGGATCATCGGCACTTCCATCAACTGGCGGCCGATTTTCATGGCGGGGTTAAGGCTGGCCATCGGTTCTTGATAGATCATGGCGATCTCAGAGCCGCGGATCTCGCGCAGTTCGTCGTCGCTCATGTCGTTCAGGTTGCGGCCCTTGAACTTGATGTAGCCGTCGACGATGCGGCCGTTGACGCCCAGATCCTGCATCACGCCGAGCGCCACGGTGGACTTGCCGCAGCCTGATTCTCCCACCAGCCCCATCGCCTCGCCAGGCTGGACCACGCAGGAGAAGTCCATCACCGCGGGAATTTCCCTCAGCCGGGTGAAAAAGCTGATCGAGAGCTTGCTGATCTCGAGGATCGGGCCGTCATATTCCCATTTCGCCATGTCGGGTCTCCCTTTTGGAGATGTGTGTTCTTTGTCTTTCGGGCCGGTCCGGGGGGCAGCCCCCCGGACCCCCCGGGATGTATTCAGCCAGTCGGGCGCGCCTTAGTCCCGCAGGCTTTCTTCGCGCAGACCATCGGCCAGCAGGTTGAGACCCAGCACAAGGCTCATCAGTGACAGGGCGGGCACCAGCGCCGGGGCCAGGTAGATAGACAGCAGCCGACGACCGGAGTTGATCGTCGAGCCCCAGTCAGGGCTTTCCGATTCGAGCCCGAGGCCGAAGAAGCCCAGCGTACCCAGCAGGATCGTCGCATAGCCGATGCGCAGGCAGAAATCGACGATCAGCGGTCCTCGCACGTTTGGCAGGATCTCCCACAGCATGATGTACCACGATCCCTCGCCGCGGGTCTGGGCGGCGGCCACGTAGTCGCGGGTCTTCACGTCCAGGGTCAACCCGCGCACGATCCGGAACACGGTGGGCGAATTGACGAAGACCACCGAGACGAAGACCACCAGGATCTCGCTGGGGACATCGAACAAGTCGAGCCATGCGATGGGACCGGCAAGGATTGCCACCTTGGTATCGACCTCGGAAACCATCGACAGATAAAGCCAGATCGTGGCTGTCATCACGATGGCCATCATCACGTTGCGGAACTGCGGCTGGGTATAATAGCGAGAGTTCAGCAGCACCGCGAGGAAGATCACCGGGAACACGAACAGCAGCGTTGCCATATAGTTCGGCAGCCCCGTCTCCACGATTTCTGGTGTCACCAGCAGGAAGAACAGCAAGATCACCGGGAAGGCCAGGATCAGGTTCGACAGAAAGCTGAGCAGGGTATCGAGCTTGCCGCCGAAATAACCTGCCGGCAGGCCCAGCGTGATGCCGACCATAAAGGCAAAGACAGTCGCGGCCGGCGCGATCACCACCACGATCCAGCTGCCTTTCACCGCGCGGCTGAAGACGTCGCGTGCCAGATTGTCGCCGCCAAGCAGGTAATAGAGATAGTCACCCTCCTCGGCGCCATTCAGTGGCGTGCCGGGCACCTGGTTCTTCATGCCCGAGACCATGGAAAGCTCGTCATGGGTCACGATCATGTCCAGCGGCCCGCCCATGAAGGCGGTGAAAACCCAGAACATCACCAGACCGAAACCGATCATGCCCACCGGGCTGTCGAACAGTTTGCCGTAGAGCCCCAGCTTGCGTTTGAAGGCGATCGACAGGGTGAACGTCACGATCAGCGCGATCCAGACCGGGATCAGTTGCTTTGACACTCCGCCGACGATGCCCGCGGCCCCCAGCGGCATCAGCGCGCCCAGGAAAACGTAGAGCACGAACACCAGCATCACCAGGCGGAAGAACCACTTGACCACGAACTCATATGCTTCGGTTGGCAGGCGCTGGACCGCGTAGGTCAGCACCAGACCGATGACGGTGAAGACCAGAATGGCAAGCACGGTGGCAAACCAGACCGGCATGCCGGAGCCCTGCAGCCAGGCGACCAGGGTGGTTTCAGAGAGGACCGTGTCGATCATCCAGATGATGAAGGCCAGCGCGAAGGCGGGAAACAGCAGTTCTCCCATCGATGTGGCAGAGCCGATGGTCCAGTCCTTGGTGCGGGCAAAGGGTGTATGCGCCAACTCCAGGGACGGTTCGTCCTGCGTGAAGGTGGCGACGAAATAGCACGCCGCGGCTGCAAGCAGCACGATCAGCGCGAAGATGAAGAGGCCGTCCAAGTAGGTCCCCAGCGTGCCGGTCCAAGTCAATGCTTCCATGACCAGCCCTCCTTATGAAATACGGATGCGCGGGTTGAGATACACGTAACCGATATCCGATATCAGTTGCGTGACCAGAACCACCACGACCGAGACAACCGACACCGCAAGCAGCAGGTCGATATCGTTATTGCCGGCGGCCTGCACCAGCGTCCAGCCGAAGCCCTTGTAGTTAAAGAGCGTTTCGACGATGACCACCCCGTTCAACAGCCACGGAATCTGCAGCATGATCACCGTGAATGGGGCGATCAGCGCGTTGCGCAGCGCGTGTCTCAGAACGATGTTGCGGAAACTCACACCCTTCAGCCGGGCGGTGCGGATATATTGCGCGGTCATCACCTCGGCCATCGAAGCCCGCGTCATTCGGGCGATATAGCCAAGCCCGTAGAGCGAGATGGTGATCACCGGCAGAAAGAATGCCTCGAACGTGATGTTGTCCATGGCGCTTGTGGCAGAGCCCTTGAACCATTTCAGCCCCACCGCGGACGAGGTGAAGACGGCGATAAAGACGACGCCCGACACATATTCCGGCGTTGCCGTGGTGATGATGGCACCGGTCGACAGGGTCCGGTCGGTGCGCGAACCCTCGCGCATCCCTGCCAGCACGCCGACGATCAGCGCGCCGGGGACCATCACCAGCATCACCCAGAACATCAGGATGCCGGTCAGGCTCAGACGCGTCCAGACCACCTTGGACACCGGTTCCTTGAACACCGAGGACTGGCCCCAGTTGCCTTGTAGTACGCCGCAGAACCGGACGGTATCCTCTTTGACTTCCGCGTGATTGGCACAGCGGGCTCTGGTTTTCCCGTCGCTGCCTTCGACCACATATCCTGGCCAGACCCCAAGCCATTCACCATATTTGACGAAGACATTGTTCAAGAACCCGCGGTTGGTCAGGAAGCTATCGACCTCCGCCTCGGTCATCCGGAAGTTGCCCTGGTTTTTGGCGAGTTTTTCGAGATTGGGGTAGAGGTTCGTCATGTAGAAGACGAGGAAGGTCAGGCACAGCGCGGTCAAGAGCATGACGCCCAGCCTGCGCAGTATGAAGATACCCATGTCGGCCCCTGTCGGCTTTGGTTTATTGTTGCAACTATCTGGTGTTGCTTATTTTCTAGGGCCGTCCCATGTGTCGGGACGGCCCTTCTTCATGCTTTGGCGTTTAGGCCTTGATGCCCCACTTGTAGATCTGGGGAAGGTAGGCGATGTGCATGTCGACGCCTACCAGGTTGTCGCGGTGATGCCGTATGACCTGGCGCCAATAGGGCTGGATGGTCACGCCTTCGTCGATGATGATCTTCTGCATCTTGCCCATCACAACGCGACGCGCGTCGGCATCGGCGATCGAGTTCGCCTCGGCCAGCAGCGCGTCGAATTCGGCATTGGACCAGGCGAACTCGTTCCAGGCTTCACCGGAACGATAGGCCAGACCCAGAACCTGGGTGCCTAGCGGCCGGTGGTTCCAGTTGGTCGAGCTGAACGGATATTTTGCCCAGTCGTTCCAGAAGGTCGATCCCGGCAGGATCGTGCGCTTGACCGAAATACCGGCGTCGCGCAGCTGAGCCGCCACCGCATCGGTGGTGTTCTTGCGCCAGTCGTCGTCGATCGAGAGCAGTTCGTGCTCGAAATCGCCCTGGCCGGCCTCATCCATCAGCGCCTTTGCGGCGGCCGGGTCATGCGGCAGACGGGTGACCGAGGGATCGTGCTCGGGGTGCATCGGGCCTACATGGCAGTTATCGGCGGCGATACCGTTGCCCGAAGCGCCCAGTTCCAGGCAGACCGCGTTATCGACTGCCATGGCGATGGCCTTGCGCACCCGCACATCCTGATAGGGCTCGTGGTCCTGGTTGGTCCGGATCACGATGGTCGCGCCCGAGTTCACGATCGAGCGGGTCAACCCGATACCGTCCATGATATCGGCGAATTCACCGGTCGATTCCCAGTTCACGTCGATCTCTTCGGCCTCGAACCCGGCCAGTGTCGCGGACGGATCGGTGCCGTAGTCGACAAACTCGATACGGTCAAGGTAGCCGCCCTTGCCGGCAGCGGTGCCCCACCATTCGTGTCCGTCGTTGCGCACCAGCACGCCTTTCACGCCCACATCCATGGATTCGGGCAACATGAAGCCTGTACCCACCGGGTTGCTCAACATGGTCTCGGCCGAGTGTGAGCCGTGTACGATCGCGGCCGGATAGTCGGCCATGCCCGGAATGATGGTGATGTCGGGTGTATTGGTCTTCAGAACCACGGTGTGGCTGCCGGTTACGGTGATCGCGCCGTCCGCAGCCTTGTTGGTTTCCGGATCGATAAGCGAGGCGAAGCGGCCGGCCATCGAGTTACCCTCGACGTCCTTTTCGCACCAGCCGGCGATGTTGCGGGCCACATCATCGGCGGTGAAATCGTCGCCGTTGTTCCACTTAACACCCTCGCGCACATGCAATGTGTATTCGGTGGCGTCTTCATTGGCCTCCCAGCTTGCCAGCAGCATCGGCTCAAACGAGCCGTCGTTGTTGTACTCGACCAGGTATTCCAGCCAGCCGGCGGTAAAGGTGGCGATCTGGGTCCAGTCATAGGTGCGCGGATCCTTCAGCGCGCGCACTTCCATCTGCATGCGCAGCGTGCCGCCCTGCTGGGCTTCGCTGGCCTGGGCCGGGGCATTCATGCCGATCAGGCCGTAGGCGGCAGTGGCGGAAAGGCCCAGAGCCGTGGCGCGCACCAAGAATTCGCGGCGGTCCATCAGACCCTGCTTGTGCTCCTTGGCGTACATCTCGGCGGCCGGGTGGACCTTACCAGTTTTGGTGTGAAGCGTCATCATGTTCTCCCTGTGAGGACGTTTTCAATAATCGTCGGGCAATGTGCCAAAGCGGGCTGTTTCCAAGCCGCTTTCCCGCATTCCAATCCGGTTTTCGATTGGCGGCACCCTCCCCGGTGGCTACTTCCGCACACAAGTGTACGGTTCGTCAACGCGCGCTTTCGCCCTTTCCGGGTTTGAAAGCGACATGCTAGCCGAGCAGAAACGACATTTGCCCGAACCGCAAGGAAAATCCGCGCGACGGCGAAGTTTCTTTCAGCTGTGGCGGCGGAATTCGGAAGGGGTGAAACCGGTCTGTTTCTGGAAGGCACGGGTAAAGTAGGCCGCAGAACTGAACCCCAATAGCCGGGCGACGTCCTTGATGGGCTTGCGGGTCTCGTCCAGCATCCGGCGCGCTTCGAAATGGATCCGGTCCGCCAGAAGCGCCGAGGCAGAGCGGCCGCAGGCGAGGTTGCAGGAACGGGTCAGATGGGTCGGGGTGACGCCCAGGTGCGCTGCATAGTCGTTGATCGTGCGGCCAGAGCGATAGTCGCGCTCGACCATCGCCGAGAACGCCGCCGCCAGTCGCCGCGACGCGTCGCCCTCCAGCGAGTGCAGGTTTTCCTCGACGGTTTCGCGGTCGAGCCAGACCGACAGCAGCCCGGCATGCGCCATCAGGGCGCGGTCCTGGCCAGAGCGCTCGTGTTCCAGTTCCCGTGCGAGATTGTAGACAAGGCCAGTCAGTTCGGCCTGCTGATGCACCTCGCGGAACCGATAATGCGCCGGGGCTTCGGGCAGGGTCAGCACGCTGTCGCGGGGAAAGAACACCGAGGAGCCGAAGACCTGGCCCAGCATCTCGTAGCCATGCATGGTGCCCGCCGGCAGGAAGATGGCGTTGTGAGGCCCGAATCCGTGCGTCACGCCGGCGATGGTGATGCGGCCCTGACCCCGGGTGAACCACAACAGCAGCGGCTGGGCGTAGGACCTCATCGCCTCTGTCCGCCAGCGCGTTTCCGGCGCTACACGCGGTAGCTGCTCGACCCGAAAACGCTTGGTTTTCAGGGTCATGTTGATGTCGGGCCGGTTTGTGCTGAATATCTGCATCGGGTCCGTTCTGTGAAACTATCCACAGGTAGTTCCCATGGTTATCCCCAGTTTATTGTTCGAATTGTGCAATCGCTGCGGAGTGTCACGGCAACAGAATCGAACGCCATGCGCGCATCTTCGACCGAAACCAGGTACGTTGTCGCTTGGCATATTGCCGGGTCGAGGTCTTTCCTGCGGCGACTGCGTCCTTCAGGTCACGGTTGCCCAGCAGATGATCGATCAGTTCCCGTGCCCCGATCGCCCGGGACGAGGGCAGGGCGGGGTCCCAGCCTGGTAGGTTGCGGCGGGTCTCTTCGACCGCGCCGTCGGCGATCATCGCGTCGAACCGCCGCCCGATCCGAGCCGCCAGCCAGTCACGTTCGGTCTGTATCAACAGAGTCTGGGCAGCCTGCAGCGGCAGTACCGGCTCTGGGGTTTCGTCTTGCCAGGCGGCAAGCACCTTGCCGGTGCTGCGCCAGACCTCCCAGGCGCGCTGAACTCGGGCCGGGTTCAGCGCGTCGATCCGGGCTCCGGTGTCCTGATCCAGCTCGTCCAACATCCCGAGGTGTCCCTCGGCCCGGATCCGCGCATCGGCCTCAGCGCGTATCTCTGCCGGTGTCGGCGGGATATCGGCCAGCCCCTCGGTCAGGGCAGTGAAATAGAGCCCTGTACCGCCGACGACGATGGCTCGCGCCTCGCCCTGCAGGACCGGCGCCAGGTCGCGCAGCCAGTGGCCCACCGAATAGGACGCGTCCCCCGGCACATGACCATAGAGCAGGTGCGGCGCCACCGATTCCTCGTCCCGGCCCGGCCTCGCGGTCAGGATGTGCCAGTTGCCAAAGACCTGCAGCGCATCGGCATTCACCACCACACCGCCCTGATCGGCCGCGATTTCGAGCGCCAGTGCCGATTTTCCACTCGCAGTGGGACCGGCGATCAGCACCGGCAACTCGGGGCTGAGGGATTTGAGCCAATCGGGTCTCATGAGGGCGGTTGCGCATTGAACATGGCTTGCTTTTGCGACATTTTGCGCGCCAAGCAAAGACAACAGCGGAGCAGCCCCCCGATATGACCGATCCAGAGCCCCAGAGCCCCGTCACGAAATACAAGCGCGTGATGCTGAAAATCAGCGGCGAGGCGCTGATGGGCGATCAGGGATACGGACTGCACCCGCCGACGGTCGAGCGTATCGCGCAAGAGGTTAAATCGGTGCACGACCTGGGGGTCGAGATCTGCATGGTTATCGGCGGAGGCAATATCTTCCGGGGCCTGCAGGGTTCCGCCCAGGGGATGGAGCGCACCACCGCCGACTATATGGGCATGCTCGCCACTGTGATGAACGCGCTGGCGATGCAGGGCGCGCTTGAAGGCGAAGGCATCTTTACCCGGGTAATCTCTGCCATCCCGATGGATCAGGTCTGCGAACCCTACATCCGCCGCCGCGCCGTGCGACATCTTGAAAAGGGCAGGGTCTGTGTCTTTGCCGCGGGCACCGGCAACCCCTATTTCACAACCGATACGGCTGCGACTTTGCGGGCGAATGAAATGAGCTGCGAGGCGATCTTCAAGGGCACCAAGGTCGATGGCGTTTATGACAAGGACCCCGCCAAACATGACGACGCCAAACGCTATGACCGGATAACCTATGACGAGGTGCTGGCGCGGCATCTGGGCGTGATGGACGCCACGGCGATCGCGCTGGCGCAGGGCAACAACCTGCCGATCATCGTGTTCAGCCTCGACGAGCCCGGCGGCTTTCGCGGCATCCTCGCCGGGCAAGGCACCTATACAACCGTGCACGGTTGACACTATATTCCAGAAAAATTGGCCCGGAGCGGGCAATTGAGTGAAGGTGGCGGCGATGAGCGACGAAATCGAAATTGACGAAAAAGACCTTGTGCGCCGGATGGACGGTGCCATGGTGGCGCTGCGCCAAGAGTTCGCTTCGTTGCGCACTGGTCGGGCCTCTGCCAGCATGATCGAGCCGGTGACAGTCGACGCATACGGCGCCCAGACCCCGATCAACCAGGTCGGCACGGTTAATGTGCCGGAACCCCGCATGTTGACCATCAATGTCTGGGACAAGTCTTTGGTGCAGAAGGTGGAAAAGGCGATCATGGAATCCGGTCTGGGGATCAACCCGCAGACCAACGGAACCATCATCATGCTGCCGATCCCCGAATTGAACGAAGAGCGCCGGCGCGAATTGACCAAGGTTGCCGGGCAGTACGCCGAACAGGCCCGCGTGGCGGTGCGCAACGTGCGCCAGGACGGTATGCACCAGTTGAAAAAGGCCAAGAATGCCGGCATGTCGGAAGACGAAGAAAAGATCTGGCATGACGAGATCCAGGAAATGACCGACGAGCATATCAGGCTGATCGACGCCGCGCTGGAGACCAAGCAGGAAGAGATCATGCGGGTCTGAGACCGGATCAGGCGGGATATCCGGCGTTCATCAAGGAAGTTTCAATCAAGAACAACAATATGGTTTCAAGGACAGGCACGAGGGACTGAGTGTGGACAGCAGACCGAAGGGTGGGCCATGCCATGTGGCGATCATCATGGACGGCAACGGTCGATGGGCGACCCAGCGCGGGCGGCCGCGGCTGTTTGGTCATCATGTCGGCGCGCGCCGGGTCCGGGAGATTGTTCGCGCCTGCCCGGATATCGGCGTCAAGTATCTGACGATATTTGCCTTTTCCACCGAGAACTGGCGGCGCACGCAATCCGAGGTGGCCGGGCTGATGAGCCTGTTCCGCCGCTACATCACCCGAGAGGCAAAGGCGCTTTTGGCCGAAGGCGTGCGCGTGCGCTTTATCGGCGATCGCATCAAGCTCGACGATAAACTGGTCCGTCTGATGGATGAACTGGAGCTGTTGACGTCGGAAAACACCAAGGTAAATCTGACCATTGCCCTGAACTATGGCGGCCGCGACGAGGTGGCACGTGCCGTCAAACGCCTGACCCGAGAGGTCAAGGCCGGCCATATCGACCCCGAGATGGTGAACGAGGAAACCCTGGCCCGGCATCTCGATACCTGTTTTCTGCCTGATCCTGATTTGGTGATCCGAACCAGCGGCGAGGCACGGATCTCGAACTTTCTGCTCTGGCAGTCGGCCTATGCGGAATATGAGTTCATCGACACGCTCTGGCCCGACTTCTCGAAAGAGATATTTGCCGAAATCGTCGGTAATTACGCCCGCCGCGACCGCCGCTTTGGTGCTGTCACCACATGAATGCGCCGCGCAACTGGGACGATCTGCGTCCCCGGCTGATCACCGGCGGCGTTCTGGTCGCCATCGGGGTCACCGTGATCTGGCTGGGCGGCACGGTCTTTGCTGTTACCGCCGCGCTGGTCACTGGCATCATGGTCTGGGAACTGGCCCGCATGATCGCACAGGATCGCGCCGCGCAGGCGATGCAGCTTGGCGTGCTGGCCGGGACCTGCCTGCTGCTTGCGCGCCATCTGGACCCGATCTTTGCAGGACCGCTGCTGCTGGCGCCCGCCGCCGCCGGCGCCGTGTTGCTGCGCGCGCATACCGGGATATTCGCCGCTTATGCGCTGGGGATCACCATCGCCGGTTTTGGGCTGACGCTGTTTCGCGACAGCTATGGCATGGTCTGGCTGTTTTGGTTGATGCTTGTCGTGGCGGGCACCGATATCGCGGGCTATTTCGGCGGTCGGCTGATCGGTGGGCCGAAATTCTGGCCTGCGATCAGCCCGAAAAAGACCTGGGCCGGTATTGTCTGCGGTTGGATCGCTGCCGCGCTGATCGGGCTGATCTTTCTGACGATCACCGATTCGGGGCGCGACCTGATCTGGATATCTTCGGTATTGTCCTTCGCCAGCCAAATGGGTGATATCGCCGAGAGTGCGGTCAAGCGGCGCATGGGTGTCAAGGACAGTTCTAACCTGCTGCCGGGCCATGGCGGGCTGTTCGATCGGTTCGATGCCCTGCTGGGGGCGTCGCTTTTCATGTTGCTGGTGGCGCTGCTGGTCGATGTGCCGGAGCTGCGGTTCTGAGATGCCGCGCAAAGTATCGATTTTCGGCGCCACCGGGTCGATCGGGCAGAACACGCTCGACTTGATTCGACGCGACATAAATACGTATGAGATCATTGCCTTGACGGGCGGAGCTAACGTGGAGCAGTTGGCCAGAGACGCGCGTGAACTGGGCGCGCAGGTAGCTGTAACCGCCTATGACGACCGGCTGGGCGAACTGCGCGATGCGCTCGGCGGCAGCGGGGTCGAGGCGGCGGCGGGTGCGCATGCTTTGCAAGAAGCCGCAGAGCGTCCTGCCGACTGGGTGATGTCGGCCATTGTCGGCGCGGCGGGGCTGAAACCGGGCCTGACGGCGCTCAGGCATGGCGGCACTCTGGCGCTTGCCAACAAGGAGAGTCTGGTCACCGCCGGGCCGCTTTTGATGGCAGAGGCGCGGGCGCATGGCGCGCAGGTTTTGCCGGTCGACAGCGAGCATTCTGCCGTCTTTCAGGCGCTGGTGGGCGAGGATGTCGGCGCCGTCGAGCGCATCGTCATCACCGCTAGTGGCGGTGCCTTCCGCGACTGGCCGCTGGAAAAGCTGAAGACCGCGACGCCCGAGCAGGCCAGCCAGCACCCCAATTGGGCGATGGGTCAACGGATCACGATCGATAGCGCATCCATGTTCAACAAGGCGCTGGAACTTATTGAAACACACGAGTATTTCGGTATTTCACCAGACCGGATCGAAGCCATTATGCATCCCGAAAGCCTGGTGCATGCGCTGGTTTGCTTCTGCGACGGCGCGATCATGGCGCATGTTGGTCCGCACGACATGCGCCACGCCATCGGCTATGCGCTGCACTGGCCCGAGCGCCGGGATCTGCCGGTCGAGCGGCTGAACCTGGCGCGGATCGGCGCGCTGACCTTCCGCGCCGCCGACGAGGCGCGTTGGCCTGCGCTGCGTCTGGCGCGCGAAGTGATGCAGACGGGCGGGCTGGCCGGCGCTGTGTTCAACGCCGCCAAGGAAAGCGCGCTTGACGGGTTTCTGGCCCGTGAGATCGGGTTCACGCAGATGCCAGAGATCGTGGAGCGGGTTTTAACCCTGATGTCTGTGGACTATAGCCTTAGTTCAGCCCAGATTGTCCTCGATAACGTTCTGGAGATGGATCGCGTCGCGAGGCAATATGCGGCAGAGGCCATTCGTGCAGTCACATAAACCCAAAGAGGCATAAGCCCGCTCATGCTCGATCTGATACCGAGTTTCGGAAACACGCTCTACACCATCGGCGCCTTCGTGATAGCGCTCAGCATCATCGTGGCAGTACATGAGTACGGTCACTACATTGTCGGACGCTGGTGCGGCATCAAGGCGGATGTGTTCTCGCTAGGCTTCGGACCGGTTCTGTGGTCGCGCCCGGACCGGCACGGTACGGTCTGGCAGATCGCGGCATTGCCGTTTGGCGGATACGTGAAATTCCACGGTGATGCGGATGCCTCCAGCGTCGCCACCGACGCCGATTTCGAAAGCATGGAGCCCGAGGCGCAGCGCCACACCATGCATGGCGCGCCGCTCTGGGCGCGGGCGGCCACGGTGGCTGCCGGGCCTGTGTTCAACTTCATTCTGTCGATTGTGGTCTTTGCCGCGTTCACACTGGTATTCGGAGTGCCCCGTGACACGCCGGTAGTCGTGGGTGAATTGATGCCAATGCCTGAGCGCTACGCACATCTTCAAACCGGAGACGAACTGGTTTCGGTGGAGGGAATCGAAATCAGCAAACTTGCTGACCTGATGCGTGCCTCGGATGATCTGCCGCAGGAACCAACCCTGACCTACGAGGTTCGGCGTGAAGGCGTGAAAATGACCGTCCCTGGACCATTCCCCGCCCCGCCGATGGTGGGATCGGTGGCCCCGGGATCGGCGGCCGCGGATGCGGGCCTGCAAGTCGGCGACGTGATCCAGGCGATTGACGATGCGCCGCTTACGACATTCTCTCAACTGCAAAAGATAGCAATTTCCTCGGAGGGACGGGAATTAAAGCTATCGGTTTGGCGCGGGGGCGAAATAGTCGAATTCCGGTTCCGTACCCGGCTTGGGCCGGTTCCGACCGAGGCCGGGCTGGAAGATCGTTGGTTGATCGGCATGGGCGGAGACATCCCATTCGACGTCGCGACCCGCACGCCCGGCATTTTCGAGGCAATGGGTTATGGAGTGGACCGGACCTACTACATCGTTCAGACATCGCTCAACGCTGTTTACCGAATGGCGACCGGATGGATAGACTCATGCAGCTTGCGTGGACCCATCGGAATTGCCCAAACCAGCGGTGCCGCCGCTAGCCAGGGGCTCGATGCGTTCATCGGGTTCATCGCCGTGCTTTCAACCGCCGTGGGTTTACTGAACCTGTTCCCGATCCCGGTGCTCGATGGTGGCCACCTGGTGTTTCACGCCTACGAGGCCGTGTCGGGCAAACCGCCCAGCGACCGTGCCCTGCGCATCCTGATGAGCATCGGGCTGGCGCTGATAGCAACCTTGATGGCCTTTGCCCTGACCAACGATTTTCTCTGCCCGTAATTGCCCCAGGCGCGCCCAAATCGCGCCACAATTCACCACTAGGCTGAATTTCAGAAAACATGACAAATGTCAGGAAAACGCCATGGACACGATCAAGGACGGCATGAACAGCTTGTCACTGCTCGCCAATGTGAATTGGGACCGCATCCTGTTTCCTGCGACGATCGCCGCCGCGCTGTTTGCCGCCGGCTACCTGATATCGCTCTGAAACCACAGCGGTTCTGACTGTAACAGCCGAAACGCCCGCCCACGCGGGCGTTTCACGTTTCAGGGCTTTCGTGGTTTTCCACATAGTTGGGCAGTATTCTGCCCGCCTGTGGAAAACTTTCCCAGACGTGTCCACAATATGTTGTATTGCAACAGGTCCTGCGTCACTGTGGCTTGGGGCCAACGGGCTTTTGACAATGCAATCCAATCCCGTTAATCAAGCTCAAAGCCTGCTGCATTCGGGGTAGAATTCATGAGACGAGCGATCTGGGGTGGAAATGGGGCGCCGAACGGGGGCGTGTCCCGAGGCAGCTGTTTGTTGTTCCTAATATCAACCATGATTTCAGCGGCTTTCCTTGCCATGGCGTCGCCTGCGCAAGCGCAGACTTATCGATTTTCAAGCATCAAGGTCGAGGGCGCAACACGGATCGAGCCCGCAACGATCCTCAGTTATGCAGGAATCGCCCGGGGTGAAACCATCACCGCGGGCGAGCTAAACGCAGCCTATCAGGCGGTAATGGGGTCGCGGCTGTTCGAAACCGTGAATTTCCTTCCCAGCGGAAATACTCTGGTCATCGAGGTGCGGGAATACCCGACGATCAACGCCATCAGCATCGAAGGCAATCGCAGGCTGAAGGACGAAGAGTTGATGGCGATAGTCCAGTCGCAGTCACGCCGGGTCTACAGCCCAAGCCTGGCCGAGCAGGACGCCGCGCGCATCACTCAGGCTTATGAGACTGCGGGCCGGTTGGCGGCGAATGTCGATCCGGTGATCATCCGCCGCTCGAACAACCGGGTCGATCTGGTCTTTGAGATCCGCGAAGGCCGGGTGAGCGAGGTCGAACGCATCAGCTTTGTCGGCAACCGCCATTTCGGCGACCGCCGCCTGCGCCGGGTGCTCGAATCGAAGCAGGCGGGTGTCTTCCGCCTGATCATTCAGCGCGACACATTCATCGGCGACCGAATCGAATTCGACAAACAGGTGCTGCGCGATTTCTACCTCAGCCGTGGCTATATCGACTTCCGGATTCTGTCGGCGGCGCCCGAGTTTTCCCGGGAACGCAACGCGTTCTTCGTCACCTTTTCCATACGCGAAGGCCAGCAGTACAGTTTCGGCGAGATCACAACCTCGTCCGAACTGCCCGAGGTGGATGCCGATGAGTTCCACAAGGCAATCCGCATCCGGTCAGGCCAGACCTATTCGCCCAATGGGGTCGACAGCACGATCACCCGTCTGGAACGTCTGGCAGTGCGCAAAGACATGGATTTCATCCGGGTCGAGCCCCGGGTCACCCGCAACGACCGCACGCTGAAGCTGGATATTGAATTTGTGGTCGTGCGTGGGCCGCGGATATTTGTGGAACGTATCGACATCGAGGGCAACGCCACCACGCTAGACCGCGTGATCCGGCGCCAGTTCCGGACCGTCGAGGGCGACCCGTTCAACCCGCGCGAGATCCGCGACAGCGCCGAACGCATCCGGGCGCTCGGGTTCTTTTCCAAGGCGGATGTCGAAGCCCGCGAGGGCTCGGGTCCGGACCAGGTGGTGATCGACGTCGATGTCGAGGAACAGCCCACCGGCAGCCTCAGCTTCGGTGCCAGTTACAGCAGTGGTTCCGGGATAGGCGCCAATGTCAGCTTCATCGAGCGGAACTTCCTCGGTCGTGGCCAGACGCTGAGCTTCAGCGTGACGGCAAGCGCTAATTCGGGAACCTACAGCTTTGGCTTCAGCGAACCCTCCTTTATGGGTCGTGATCTGAAATTCTCTGTCGCTGCAAATTACGCGCAGAGCAACACCGTCACCAACACCAGCTACAACACGGTGAACGGGGCAATCAGCCCGTCGCTGGAATTCCCGATCAGCGAGTATGGCAGGGTCGGCGTGCGCTATACGCTCGACGGTACCGAGGTGAATGACGTTCCAGCGGCCTCGTCGGCGGTACTGGCGGCCGAAGAGGCGCTTGGCCTGCAGATCACCAGTTCGGTCGGCTACAGCTACAGCTACAGCACACTCGATACCGGGCTGAATCCTGATGCCGGTGTGTTGTTGCGGTGGAGCCAGGATTTCGCTGGCGTGGGCGGTGATTCGCAATATGTCGAAAGCACCGCGTTGGTGGTGGCAGAGCGCAAGGTGCTCAACAACGAGGTAACCTTACGCGCCGTGTTTGAGGGTGGGGCGCACAATTCGCTCGGCGGCACCACCAGCATGATCACCAACCGTTTCAACCTCAACAACAAGATGCGCGGTTTTGACTTTTTCGGTGTCGGCCCACGCGATACCACCGCGGGCAATGTCGACGCTCTTGGCGGTAACTATTTCGCGGTTGCAAAGCTTGAGGCGGAATTTCCGGTGGGCCTGCCAGAGGAATACGGTGTCCATGGTGGCGTGTTCCTTGATGTTGGCAGCGTCTGGGGGCTCGACAATACTCTGGGCGGCACCATCGACGACAGTTTCAAACTGCGCGCCGCTGCCGGAGTCTCAATCTTCTGGGATACCCCGATCGGTCCGTTGCGGTTCAACTTTTCGCGCGCGCTGCAAAAGGAAACCTATGACATTGACCGCGATTTCGACCTGACCATCTCGACCCGGTTCTGACCAGTGGCCGTCGCTGGCCTGAGGGCGCTTGCGGCGGCAACGGTGCTGTTGGGCGCGTCTGCCGTCGGGTTGTCGGCCCAAGAGGCGGTGCAGGTTCCCATACCTGTCCTGACGCTTGACCTGGCGAGGTTGTTCGACGGCTCACGCAAGGCAGAGCGCGTTGCGAAAGAGTTCGAGTTGCGGCGAGAGGAACTTGCCGCAGAGAACCGCCGCTTTGAAGAGGAACTGACCGCAGAGGAACTGGACCTGACAGAGCTCCGCCCGACGCTGGAACCCGATGAGTTCCGCGCGCTGGCGGCTGCGTTCGATGCAAAGGTTCAGGCGATCCGCACCGAGACGGAGATCAAACTGCGCGATTTGCAGCGCCTGCATGATGAGGGTCTGCAGGATTTTCTGCTCCAGATCACACCGGTTCTGGCTGAGATCGTGCGCGAACGCGGCGCCTTGATGGTGCTTGACCGCCGCTCAGTTTTGATGTCGGACGAGGCCATCGACATTACCGACGAGGCCATAGCGCGAACCAATGCCTTCCTCGACTCAGGCGCTACCACCAACCCTGCACCCGATCCTGAACCCGAACCCATCCCCGGCGGCAACTGAGCTGTGCTTGCCCCGGGCGGATGCTATTGCTAGGAGATGCGGGCTTTCGCACCGCTGACAAGGACGCTGCCATGACCGACGCCGAAGGGATGAAAACCGCCGATATCGACCTGATCCAACGGATTATCCCGCACCGATATCCGTTCTTGCTGGTTGATCGCGTGGTCGATATCGACGGTACCAATTCGGCGACGGGGTTGAAGAATGTCAGCTTCAACGAGCCTCATTTCCAGGGCCATTTCCCGGGTGCCCCGATCATGCCGGGTGTCACCATCATCGAGGCGATGGCGCAGACCGCGGCGGTGATGGTGGGCGTGGCCCGGGATCTGGCCGACCGCGATTTCCTGATCTACTTCATGGCCATCGACAAATGCAAATTCCGCCGCAAGGTGGTTCCGGGAGACGTTTTGAAACTGCATGTGGAAACCCGGCGCGACGGCTCGAAGATCTGGAAGTTCAAGGGCCGTGCCGAGGTCGAGGGCGACCTTGCCGCCGAGGCCGAATTTACCGCCATGATCGATATGTCGGCCACCTGAGCATGCCCCTCCACGCATCAGCCGAGATACACGCCAGCGCGGTGGTAGAAGACGGCGCGGTGGTCGGTGCGGGCTGCCGCATCGGCCCGTTCAGCGTGATCGGGCCCAAGGTGCGGCTGGCCGCCGGCATCACCGTGAAATCGCACGCGGTGATCACCGGCATCACCGAGATCGGCGAAGGCAGCACAATCTTTCCCTTCGCCTGTATTGGCGACATCCCGCAGGACCTGAAGTTCAACGGAGAAGAGACGAGCCTGGTGGTCGGCAAACGCACCCGCATCCGTGAGGGCGTGACGATGAACACCGGCACCGAGGGCGGCGGCGGCGTGACCCGGGTGGGCGATGACTGTGTGTTCATGGCCAACGCACATGTGGCGCATGACTGCATCGTCGGCGACCGGGTGATCATGGTGAACGGTTCGGCCCTCGCCGGTCACTGCGTTATTGGCAACGACGTGATCATCGGCGGCCTGTCGGGTATCCATCAGTTCGTGCGCATTGGCCGTGGTGCCATCATCGGCGCGGTGACCATGGTCACCAACGACGTGATCCCGCACGGGCTTGTGCAGGGGCCGCGCGGCGCGCTCGACGGACTGAACCTTGTCGGGCTGAAACGCAAAGGCGTGGCGCGCAATGATATCACTTCGCTACGTGCCGCCTATCAGATGTTGGCACAGGGCGAGGGTACTTTTCAAGACCGTGCCCGACGGCTTGGAAGCGAGACCCACAGCGACTATGTGCGCGAGGTGGCCGATTTCGTGCTCGGCGCCTCGGACCGATCCTTCCTGACCCCGGACTGATGCCACGCCTTGCCATCCTTGCAGGGCAGGGCGCCCTGCCGCTAAAGATCGCCGCGGCGCATCGCCAGGCGGTCTTCGCGCATTTCGAGGGGATGGAAGTGCCGCCGCCCGGGAACGAAGTGGTCCAGGTCTCGTACGAGCGTTTCGGAGAGATGTTCGATAGCCTGCGCCAAGCCGGCGTCACCGAGGTTGTTTTCGCCGGAAGCCTGACCCGCCCGACGCTGAACCCGACGAATTTCGACCCAAAGATGATGCAGCTTGCGCCTTGCTTCATGCAGGTGATGAAGGGTGGCGATGATGGTTTGCTGCGCGCCGTGATCAGCGCCTTCGAGCAAGAAGGATTGGTGGTGCGTGGCGCGCACGAACTGGTGGCGGGGCTGACGGCAGAACCCGGATTGCTGGCCGGTCCTCAGCCCGCCGATGCCGACCACGTCGATGCGGCGCGCGCCCGCTCGATCCTCACCGCTTTGGGCCCGCTTGATGTAGGGCAGGGTGCAGTAGTGGCCGATGGCCAAGCACTGGGGGTCGAGACCGCTCAGGGCACCGATGCGATGCTACGATTTGTGGCCGAGACGTCGGACAGATTGCGCCAGCGCGCGCGCGGCGTGCTGGTCAAGGCGCCCAAGCCCGGCCAGGACCTGCGCATCGACATGCCCGCCATCGGCCCGGCGACAATCACCGCCGCCGCCGCTGCGGGGCTGGCGGGTATCGTGATCAACGCGGGCGAGGTGCTGCTGATCGACCGAGATACCACGCTTCGTACTGCCGAGAAGGCCGGGCTGTTCCTGCTCGCCCAGGCGCCTTGATGAAGGTTTTCCTGATCGCCGGCGAAGCCTCTGGCGACAAGCTGGGCGCGGCGCTGATGGCCGGGCTGAAAGAGCTGGTCCCGGATGCAGTCTTCGACGGCGTCGGCGGGCCACTGATGCAGGCCGAGGGGATGGCCAGCCGCTTCCCGATGGAGGAGCTGAGCCTTTTCGGTATCGTTGAGGTGCTGCCCAAATATCGCCACCTGAAACGCCGCATCGCCGAGATGGCGCGGGCGGTCACCGACACGAAACCGGACGTTCTGGTCACCATCGACAGCCCGGATTTCTGCCTGCGCGTGGCGCGTCTGGTCAAGGCAGTCTCAAACGTCCGCACCGTGCACTATGTAGCACCCTCAGTCTGGGCCTGGCGCTCTGGCCGGGCCGCGAAGATGGCCAATTGCATGGATCAGGTGCTGGCGCTGCTGCCGTTCGAGCCTGCCTATATGCAGGCCGCCGGAATGGCTTGCGATTTTGTCGGCCACCCGGTTGTTGCCGAACCGCAGGCCAGCGCCTCCGAAACGGCATCCTTCCGCGCCCAGACCGGCATCGGCGATGCGCCCATTCTGCTGGTCCTGCCGGGCTCGCGGCGCGGCGAGGTTGGTCGCCTGGCACCGGTCTTCGGTGAGGCGCTGCGCCCGGTTCTGGCGGCGCACCCGGCGATGCGCGTCGTCTTGCCTGCCGCCGCACCGGTGGCCAGTGCCGTCATCAAGGCGGCAGGGAACTGGCCCGGCGACCCGGTGGTCATCGATCCGCGGGGGCAAACCAACGAAGCCGCCGCAGCCCAAAAGCGCGCGGCCTTCGCCGCTGCCGATTTCGCGCTGGCAGCTTCTGGCACCGTCAGCCTGGAACTTTCTGCCGCTGCCACACCGATGGTCATCGCCTATGACATGAACTGGCTTTCCTGGCAGATCATGTCACGCATGCTGAAGACCGACACCGTAACACTGGTCAATCTCGTCTCCGGCAGAAATACGATCCCCGAATTCCTTGGCCCCGCCTGTAAACCGGCGGCAATTGCCGCCGCTCTGAACGATCTGATCGGCGCCTCCGATACCCGCGCCGCCCAAACTGCCGCGATGGCCGAAACGATGCAAAAACTCGGGCAAGGCGCCGAGCCCCCCGGCCTGCGCGCCGCCCGTGCTATCCTCAGTGGCCTCGCCCGACCGGGCCCTTCTTCTCTTGGCAAACACCTCCGCCGGAGGCATCGCCCAAGGGGCGATTCACCTCTTCCAGATCCAGCCGCCGCCAAAGACCCGTGAACCGCTCGGGCCGTAGAATACACAAGCTTGCCCAGGCGATACACCCTCTTCGGCCACCACCAGCTCGACCACCGCCTCGGTCGCCGAGACCGGCCGCACCACCGCCTCGCGCGGCGGGCGGGTCGAGCGGACCTTCACTGCCAGCGGCCACTCTGCCTGCGACATGAACGGTGCATCGCCCAGCCAGTTGATCTCGCGCACCGGTACAATCCGCGTCGAAAGCAACTCTTTTGGCCCGACGATCACACGCCGTGTGTCGATATCGAGCCGCACCACGTAAAGCGGTTCGTCCAGCCCGCCGATCCCGAGGCCCCGGCGCTGCCCGATCGTGTAGTGGATCACACCATGGTGCACGCCCAACACACGGCCATCGGCATGCACGATCTCGCCCGGCTCTGCCGCCCCGGGGCGCAGCTTTTCGATCACCCCGGCATAGTTGCCGTCAGGCACGAAACAGATGTCCTGGCTGTCGGGCTTGTCGGCCACAGCAAGCCCGTGTTTCAAGGCCAGCGCCCGGGTTTCAGCCTTGCGGGTCAAATGTCCCAGCGGAAAGCGCAGGAATTCCAGCTGTTCACGCGTCGTCGGGAACAGGAAATAGCTTTGATCTCGTACCGGGTCGGCGCCCCGGTGCAGCTCTGTTCCATGCGGGCCCGTCTTGCGCTGAACATAGTGCCCGGTCGCCATGCAATCGGCGTCGAGATCCTTTGCCGTCTCCAGCAGGTCCCTGAACTTGACCCTCTCGTTGCAACGGATGCAGGGCACCGGCGTGGCGCCCGCAAGGTACGATTCGGCAAATTCCTCTATCACCGCGTTGCGAAAGATGTTCTCGTAATCCAGCACGTAATGCGGGAACCCCATCCTTTCGGCCACCCGCCGCGCATCCTGAATGTCGATCCCCGCACAGCAGGCGCCCTTTTTCACCAGTGCCGCCCCGTGATCGTATAGCTGCAGCGTCACGCCGACCACGTCATAACCCTCGCGCGACAACTCTGCCGCGACCACCGAGGAATCCACGCCGCCCGACATCGCCACAACCACGCGCGTCTCGACCGGCGCTCGGGCAAAGCCTAGCGAATTCAGGGGCGCATTGGATGCCATGGGTTTCTCCTAAAAACCAGCAGGGAATATAGGAAAATCCAAGATACTCTCAAGACCCTGTTTCACCTGCCATTAAACCCTGCTGCGCCAATCTGCCGCCCTGTTAGATTGAGGGGACGAGTGAGATGTATCTGCGCAAGATAGACGGACCGCGCACCGTGAACCTGCCCGATGGTGCAGTTCTGTCGCGTGCCGACATGCCGCCGCCAAACACCCGCCGCTGGGTTGCCAGCCGCAAGGCGGCGGTGGTCAAGGGCGTGGTTTTCGGGTTGCTGCCTCTGAAGGAGGCGCTGGAAACCTACCGGCTTAGCGAGGACGAGTTCAACGAGTGGCGCCACGCGGTGGAGACCCATGGCGAAGCGGCGCTGAAGGCTACGGCTCTGCAGAGGTACCGGCAACCATAGGTTCTTGGCCCGGTCTTTGGTTCTTGGTAACGGTGCGTTAACCTTTTACCACCAAGGTATAGTTAACCAGGCGAAAACCAAGTGGAGAAGGCGTTATGCGGGTGTTATTGGTTGAAGATGATCCCACCACTTCGCGCAGCATCGAGTTGATGCTGACCCATGCCAACCTCAACGTCTATGCGACGGACCTGGGGGAAGAGGGCATCGATCTGGCCAAGCTCTACGATTACGACCTGATTCTTCTCGACCTCAACCTGCCCGACATGAACGGCCATGATGTGCTGCGGCAATTGCGGCTGGCACGAATCGAGACGCCGATTCTGATCCTCTCGGGTGCGGATGATACCGAGAACAAGCTCAAGGGCTTTGGGTTCGGCGCCGATGATTATCTGACCAAACCCTTCCACCGCGAAGAACTGGTTGCCCGCATCCACGCCATCATCCGCCGCTCCAAGGGGCATTCGCAATCGATCATCCGCACCGGTAAGGTCGAGGTGAACCTCGACGCCAAGACGGTCGAGGTCGAGGCCAAGTCAGTGCACCTGACCGGCAAGGAATACCAGATGCTGGAGCTGCTTTCCCTGCGTAAGGGCACTACGCTGACCAAGGAAATGTTCCTCAACCACCTCTATGGCGGCATGGACGAGCCTGAGTTGAAGATCATCGACGTCTTCATCTGCAAACTCCGCAAAAAGCTTTCCAAGGCTACGGGCGGCGACAACTATATCCAGACTGTCTGGGGTCGCGGCTATGTGTTGCGCGATCCGGAACCGGCAATCATGGACGAACAGATCGCCATCGGCGCCTGAGCCGCGCCCCGGGCAGAAAGCCCGAAAGACATTCACCTACGACCACGCGCGGGCTGGACCTCTGAGGGGCGCGCTCCTATCAATTGGGAGACACCCCCGGGGAAGGTTGCGCCGTGGCCAAGACGCCGCCAGACATTTCGAATGAGCAAGTGCGCGAGGAGTTCTTCGAACTCCAGACTTTGCTGTGGGCCGCAAATCGAGAATACCATACGCAGGATTCTCCATCGATTGCAGATGCCGACTTCGACGCTGCCAAGCGCCGCTATCTGGAACTTGTCGACGCATTTCCTGAATTCAGAAAGGTGGCAACGCAGCTATCCGCCATAGGCGCTCCGGTCAGCGACACATTCGCCAAGGTCACCCACGCCGTGCCGATGCTGTCGCTGGCCAATGCCTTTGACGATCAGGATATCCGCGATTTCGACGACAAGGTACGCCGTTACCTGGGTCTGCGCGACAAGCAGGTTCTACGCTATACTGCCGAGCCCAAAATCGACGGGCTGTCGCTGAGCCTGCGCTATGAAAACGGCATTCTGGTGCAGGCCGCAACGCGCGGTGACGGTGAGACCGGAGAGAATGTCACCGCCAACGCCCGCACGATTGCCGATATCCCCTACCGGATCGAAGATGCCCCGACCGTGATGGAGATACGGGGCGAGGTCTATATGAGCCATGCCGATTTCGAGGCGCTGAATGCAAGGCAGGCCGAGGCGGGCAACAAAACGTTTGCCAACCCGCGCAACGCCGCGGCTGGATCGCTGCGCCAGCTTGACGCAGCTGTAACCCGGCCCCGCCCGTTGCGATTTTTCGCTTACGCTTGGGTGGAATTGTCCGACTCGCTTGCGGATACGCAAATCGAAACCATCGAACGACTTGCCGCACTGGGGTTTCGAACCAACCCGCTGACCCGCGCCTGCGACGGTCCCGAAGAGATGCTGGCGCATTACGCCGACATCGAAGCGCAGCGTTCCATGCTGGGCTACGACATCGACGGTGTGGTCTGCAAGGTCGATGATCTAGCCTTGCAGCGGCGACTTGGGTTTCGTTCGACCACGCCCCGCTGGGCCATCGCACACAAATTTCCCGCCGAACTTGCCTGGACGAGGCTTGAAGGCATCGACATTCAGGTCGGGCGCACCGGTGCGCTAAGCCCCGTCGCCAGGCTGGCCCCGGTGACGGTTGGCGGCGTCGTGGTGTCTAACGCGACGCTGCACAACGAGGATTACATTGCCGGGCGCGACGCAGACGGCAACCCGATCCGGGGCGGCAAGGACATCCGCGCAGGCGACCGGGTGCAGGTCTACCGCGCCGGTGACGTGATCCCGAAAGTGGCGGATGTGGACCTGAGCCAGCGGCCCGAAGACGCAGAACCGTTCGTCCTTCCCACCGTCTGCCCCGAATGCGGCTCTGACGCGGTGCGCGAAGAGGGCGACGCGATACGCCGCTGCACAGGCGGCGTGATCTGCCCCGCGCAGGCGGTCGAACGGTTGAAGCACTTCGTGGCGCGGGGGGCCTTCGACATAGATGGGTTGGGCGCGCGGCAGATCGAGATGTTCTATCGCGACGACGCGCTGCCAATCCGCGAACCAGCGGATATCTTCACCCTCGCGGCCCGCGATGCGTCCAGCCTTTCGAAGCTGCAAAACCGCGACGGGTTCGGCGAGAAAAGCGTCGAGAACCTGTTCCAGGCCATAGAGGACAAACGGAACATACCTCTGGACCGGCTGTTGTTCGCACTTGGTATCCGCCATGTGGGCGAGGTCGCGGGCAAGGACCTGGCGCGGCATTATCTGGGCTGGGAACCCCTGACCAAGGCCCTGGACAAGGCGCGGCCGGCGGCGCTGGCTTGGCGCATGGCCGACGCGGCCGAAGCAACAGAACGTGACGCGGCCACGGCAGAAGATCGCCGGGCCCGGATCAAGGAGGTCCGCGACGCCGCGATTGCCCAATGCGATGTGCCCGAGGATGCCACCGCCGCCTGGAACGACCTGATCGGAATGGATGGTATCGCCGCGACGGTCGGCCTTTCGCTGTCGGGTGCCATGGCCAATGCCGAAGAACGGGCGGCGATCGACCGGCTGGCCGCCGAGCTTGCCGTGCAAAACGTGGTGCCGCGCAACACCGCCAGCAGCCCGGTAGCGGGAAAGACCGTGGTCTTTACCGGAACTATGCAAAAGATGACCCGCGCCGAGGCCAAGGCCCGGGCAGAGGCTCTGGGAGCCAAGGTGTCGGGGTCGGTATCGAAGAAGACCGATCTGCTGGTCGCCGGCCCGGGTGCAGGGTCGAAGGCGAAGAAGGCAACCGAACTGGGCATCGAGACCATCGACGAAGACGGCTGGATAAGCCTGATCGGCGACGCATGACAGGGCGGCCCGAGATCCTGTTTCCGCTATTTGCGGGGCTGGAAACGCTCGATGGGGTGGGGCCGAAGATCGCGAAAAACTTCGCCGGGCTGGACGTGGAAAAGCCGCGCGATCTGGTTTTCACGCTGCCCTATTCCGGTATCGACCGGCGCCGCCGGGCCACGATACAGGGCGCCGAAATGCCGCAGGTGCTGACGGTCGAGGTCGAGGTCGGCAGGCACCTACCGCCCGCACGCAAAGGCCGACCCTACCGCGTCGAGGTGCGTGACGCGCAGACCACTTTCCAGCTGGTGTTCTTTCACGCGAGGGGCGACTGGCTGGCGCAACAACTTCCCACCGGTCAGCGCCGGGTGGTCAGCGGCAAGGTCGAGCTGTTTGACGGAATCGGTCAGATGCCGCATCCCGACCACATCCTGCGCCCCCAAGAGGCCGAGACGATCCCGCTTTACGAGCCGGTCTATCCGCTGACCGCCGGGATCACGCAACGAAATGTGACCCGGGCCGCTGCCTCGGCACTGACGCTACTGCCCGAGCTTGATGAGTGGATCGATCCGGGGCTGCGCGCCCGCGAGGGCTGGCCTGCCTGGAAGACCGCGGCTCAGACGGTGCATGCACCCCTTTCGGCGGATGAGTTGGCACTGACCTCTCCGGCGCGGCAGCGGCTGGCCTATGACGAACTGTTCGCGCATCAGCTGACCCTGGCGCTGGCTCGTGCCGCGGTGCGCCGAGGCAGGGGCTCGGTCACTGAAGGCGATGGAAGGCTGCGTAACAAGGTATTGAAATCGCTCCCCTATCACCCGACGGTCGCGCAAGAGCGCGCAATGGGAGAGATCGCCGATGATTTGGCCCTACCAATGCGCATGAACCGTCTGCTGCAGGGTGACGTGGGCGCGGGAAAGACGCTGGTGGCGCTGATGGCCCTGCTGGTGGCCGTCGAGGCAGGCGGGCAGGGCGTTATGATGGCGCCAACAGAGATCCTCGCCCGACAGCATCTGGAGGGGCTGCGCCCGCTGGCCGAGGCTGCGGGCGTGGTGCTGGAGATCCTGACAGGCCGCGACAAGGGGGCAGAGCGGGCGGCCAAGCTGGCGGCGCTGAAGGCGGGTGATATCCAGATATTGGTGGGCACCCACGCGGTGTTTTCGGCGGATGTGGAATTTCATAACCTGCGGCTGGCCGTGGTCGACGAACAGCACCGGTTCGGGGTGGCGCAGCGGATGGAACTGGGCGCCAAGGGTCGCGCGCCGGATATGCTGGTGATGACCGCGACCCCGATACCGCGTTCTCTTAGCCTTGCACAATATGGCGACATGGACGTCTCGGTGCTGGATGAAAAGCCGCCAGGCAGAAAGCCGATCGCCACCGCGCTGGTCAGTACCGGGCGGATCGACGAGGTGGTCGACCATCTGCGCCACGCGGTGGCCGAGGGGCGGCAAGCCTATTGGGTTTGCCCACTGGTCGAAGAGAGCGAAACCATCGACATGACGGCGGCAGAGGAGCGGTTCAAGCGGTTGCGCGCGGCCCTGGGCGAAGGTTTGGTCGGGCTGGTTCACGGCCAGATGCCGCCGGTGCAAAAGGATGCGGCCATGGCGGGCTTTGTGGCCGGCGACACACGGGTGCTGGTCTCGACAACGGTGATTGAGGTCGGCGTCGATGTGTCGAACGCCTCTATCATGGTGATTGAGCGGGCCGAAACGTTCGGGCTGGCGCAGCTGCACCAGCTGCGCGGCAGGGTCGGGCGCGGCGAGGCTGCTTCGACTTGCCTGCTCATGTACCAGCCGCCGTTGAACGAAGGGGGCAGGCGGCGGCTGGAGATCTTGCGCGAGACCGAGGACGGATTCCGCATCGCCGAAGAAGATCTGGCGATGCGGGGTGCCGGCGACCTGATCGGCACGGCGCAATCGGGGCTGCCAAGGTTCCGCGTAGCCGATCTGGAACGGCAATCGGCTTTGATGGCTCTGGCGCAATCGGACGCACGCAAGCTGCTGAACGATGATGCCGGTTTGGTCAGCGACCGCGGCAAGGCAGCGCGCGTTCTGCTGTGGCTGATGGAGCAGGACAAGGCTATCCGTTTGATATCAGTGGGTTAACTTGGGGGCTGCCATTTTGTTCGCAAATGTTCCTAGAAAGTTCTTTACAAGTCGACGCAAATTTGAGAACAAAGGGGCAACAAACATACAGTGAGGCACTCATGATCAAGGACATCAAGACAATCGCGGCGCGGTCCGGCGACACCATCCTGCAGGATTTCGCAGGTGCGGCAGCTTTGGTCTCATTGCTGCTGGCTGGTCTTTACCTGCCTGTTTTTCTTTAAGTTTCTGCCTGCGTTCTGTTCCCGGTCCGGCCTCTGACGCGTCTCTGTCCCCAATAGTTGACGCAAAAGCCGACTGCCTGTCCCCGGCGAAAAGGGGTGCGCCTATCCGCCCCGTCGGCCGGTCCCGGGTCCCCAACAGACGCCACTTCCGCCGCCTCCATCCCCGGAGGCGGCGGCCCTTTTTGCGCTGATGCGCGATGCAAGGCAGGGTCCACGGGGAGCGTGGCGTTGTGTTTCGCGGTCGGGATTTCAGTATTTGGAACCAAGAAGAAGAGGCTGGCGGCGCTTCAGGCGCAGGCGGCGTTCTCGGCCTCGGCCATGGCCTCGGCGGTAGCCTCGAGGGTCAGCAGAATCGAGGCGTGCCGGTTCTTGAAATCTCGCGCCGGCAGCAGCGCCTCGAGCCCGTCGAAGGGGGCGTCGGGGACGGGGCCGCCGTCCTTTAGCATCGATTTCAATTGATCGCGGGCGGTTTCGACCTCGGCGTGACTGCGACCGATGATGTTGGCGCCGATGATAGAGGCCGCGGCCTGACCCAGCGCGCAGGCCTTTACGTCCTGGCCGAATTCGCTGATGTGGCCGGCGTCGATCACCAGATCGACGGTGACGGTCGAGCCGCAGAGAGGCGAGCGTTTCTTGATCGTCGCCTGCGGTGCGGGCAGCCGATCAGTCAACGGAATATCGGCGGCCAGCTCCAGAATCCGACCGGAGTAGAGCTTGATCAGATCTGCGTCGCTCATGGCTTTCCTCACCTTCCTGAATTTCCTACATAGGGTGGCACCCGGGCAATGAAAAGGTAAACCGATGGGCTTTGATCCTGCAACGCTGGTCTATGATGATCGCGGGCTTTTGCCCTGCATCGCCCAGGCCGAGGGCACCGGTGAGGTGCTGATGCTGGCCTGGATGAATGCCGAGGCCGTGGCGCGGACGCTGGCGATGGGAAGGGTGACCTATTGGTCGCGATCGAGGCAGGATTTCTGGATCAAGGGCGAGACCTCGGGTCATGTGCAGGAACTCGTCGAATTGCGACTGGACTGCGACCGGGATTGCCTGCTGGCGGTGGTGCGGCAGGCGGGGCCTGCCTGTCATACCAACAGGCGGAGCTGTTTCTATACGGCGGTCCGGGAGGGGCGGGAAATTGAGCTGTTGGCGCCTGTGTCCCCATGAGGACATATAGGTAACTATCGGATATTTAACGTGATAACGCTAACACGCGATAGTTGCGACCTGCCTACAGGCCAACCAGCCTGCGGATATCCGCAGGCGTAGCCCCGTCGGCGCGGTATCTGGAGATCGCCCGCGCGTCGTCGCGTTTGGCCAGCCTTTTGCCGGCCTCGTCGCGAACAAGACGGTGATGGTGGTAGCTGGGTGTGGGCAGATCCAGGAGCCGTTGCAGAACCGCGTGGATCGTGGTGGCGGCAAACAGGTCTTCGCCTCGGACAACGTCAGTGATGCCCTGAACGGCGTCGTCCAGTACTACCGACAGATGGTAGGAGCCGAGAAAATCCTTGCGCGACAAAACAATGTCTCCGACCGTCTGAAAAAGCTCACGGGCGCAATGGTGAACGGTTTTCGTTCTGCCGCCCGCCGGGGTGCCGGTTTCAGTGAAGGTGATGCCCTCAATCCCGCAAAGCGCGTCTTGCATATCTAGCCGCATGGCTTTTTGTTTGGGAAACCTGCCAGTGCGAACGGTTTTTCCACGGCAAGTGCCTGGGTATATCAGACCGTCTGGCCCAAAGGCGGGCTCTGACCCTTCCTGGGGGGCAGAAAGCGCGGCTTCGATGTCTTTACGGGTGCAGTCGCAGGGGTAGAGCAGGTTTCTTTCATGCCACAGGTGATCGAGGCTGTCCTGATAGGCGGGCAGGCGCTCGGATTGACGCAAGGGTTGGTCATCCCAGGTGATGCCAAGCCATTCCAGGTCATCGAAGATGAGGCGTTCCCATTCCGGGCGAGAGCGGGTGCTGTCGATGTCTTCGATGCGCAGCAGGAATCGGCCGCTGTTTTTGCGGGCCATGTCATGCGCAAGCAGCGCCGAGAAGGCGTGGCCGAGATGCAAAGGGCCGGTGGGGCTGGGGGCGAAACGGGTGGTGTAACTCACGTCTTTTCAAAGACGTAGACGGTAGATTTCAGATCTATCCCGGGCAGGTGCACCCCGTATTCCTGGAACAATAGCCGGGCGGTGCCCGCGTCGAGCGCGGCCCGCCAGCGGCCATCGAATTCGGGATCGGTCCTGGTGTGATCGTTAAGCGACATGGCCAGCAACCCGCCGGAGCTTAGCGCGCCGAGCAGGACGTCGAAGGTACTGGACGGAGCGGCGCCGATGCCGATGACGCCGGTGGCGGTGATCAGGTCGTAGCCGCCTGGCACCGGGTCGGTGGCCTCTATCTGCCAAAGCTTGCGGTATGCGCCTTTTTCGGCAGCACCCTTCAGCATGTCGGCAGAGAGATCGGCACCGTCAATGGTGGTGAACCCGGCCGCCCGCAGCGCGACGCCGGAAAGCCCGGTGCCACAGCCGAAATCCAGCAGCGGCCCGCAAAGCCCCGGGGCGTGGCGGGCCAGCGCCTCTGCGACGCGGGCCGGGGTGGCATAGCCGTTTTCTGCGATCTCGGCGTCATAGCTGGTGGCCCAGTCGTCGTAATGAGCCCGCGTCTGGTCGGGGTCGGCGCGCTTGTATGTGCTGGTGAGGAACTTCTTTGTCATGGACGGACGGTAACCGGGACGGTCAGGCGGCGTCCAGTGGCGATTGCGCCAGCCAATCGCTCCAGGCTGATTTTGCCCGGTCGGTATAGGCCTTGTAGCGCGCCGGGCGGTTCTTGCGCCCGCCTTTCAGGTCGACCGGCGGGAACAGGCCGAAATTGACGTTCATCGGCTGGAATGTCTTTGCATCGGCGCCGCCGGTGATGTGGGTGACCAGGGCGCCGGTGGCGGTTTCGGGCGGCGGCGCGGGCGTGGCTTGCCCCCGCATCTCGGCCACGGCCAGACGCGCAGCCAACAGCCCCATGGCGGCGCTTTCCACATAGCCCTCGACCCCGGTGATCTGGCCGGCGAAACGGATATGCGGGCGGGTAGCCAGGCGTAACTGGTCGTCAAGCAGCGTTGGGGAATTCAGGAAGGTGTTGCGGTGGATGCCGCCGAGGCGGGCAAAGCGCGCGCTTTGCAACCCGGGGATCATCCGGAACACTTGCCCCTGCGCGCCGTGCTTCATCTTGGTCTGAAAACCGACGATGTTGAAAAGCGTGCCCAGCTTGTTGTCGCGGCGAAGCTGCACGATGGCATGCGCCTTGATCAGGGGTTGATGGGGGTTGGTCAGCCCCACCGGCTTCATCGGTCCGTGGCGCAGGGTCTCGCGGCCGCGTTCGGCCATCACCTCTATGGGCAGGCAGCCGTCGAAGTACCTCGCCGTCTCGCCATGGTGGAGCTCGGCCTTTTCGGCGGCAAGCAGCGCGTCGATGAACGCCTCATACGTTTCGCGGTCCATCGGGCAGTTGAGATAGGCACGGCGTTCCGCTTCGGTCTCGCCCTTGTCATAGCGGCTTTGAAACCAGGCTTGCGACATGTCGATGCTGTCGGCATGAACGATGGGGGCGATGGCGTCGAAGAAGGCCAGCGCGTCGCCGCCGGTTTCGGCAGCGATGGCCTGGCCCAGCGCATCCGAGGTCAGCGGACCGGTGGCGATGATCCAGTGGCCCGCCTCGGGCAGGGCGGTAAGTTCTTCGGTGACCATGCGGATATTGGGGTGGCTTTGCAGGCGTTGGGTAACGGCACCGGCAAAGGCGTCGCGGTCGACGGCCAGCGCGCCGCCGGCGGGCAGGCGGTGGCGGTCTGCCATTGCCATGATCAGCCCGTTGGCCTGGCGCATCTCCCAATGCAAGAGTCCCACGGCGTTCTGTTCGCTGTCATCGGAGCGGAACGAGTTGGAGCAGACCATTTCTGCAAGGTTGCCGGTCTGGTGGACGAAGGTGCCGGTGACGGGGCGCATTTCGTGCAAAATGACGTCGACGCCTGCATTTGCGGCCTGCCAGGCGGCTTCTGCCCCGGCAAGGCCGCCGCCGACGATATGAAGAGGGGTGCTCATGCGCCCGGCTATTATGTCAGCGGGCGCAGGAAGGGAAGGGTTCAGGCCGTGACGCAGCCCGGACCTGCGGGCACCACGGTATCCCAGATATCCGCGAACAGGTTCTCGACCGGATCGTCCTCGTCGTCTGTCAGATCGTTCGGGGAGGAACCGGTCGCGGTGGCCAGGGCGGGCACGAACCCGGCCAGGATTGCGTCGCGGGCTTTCTGGGCCTCGTCGCGTGGCGGGCGGGCACTGTTGATGACGGCGTCCTGCCGGATGCGGCGCGGCGCGACCTGTTTCTTGCGAACGCTCATCCGGGTGCGGCCGCCGGGCTCTGTGACAGCGATCAGCAGCACGGCGCCCATAAGCGCCATGTCGCGCCAGTAGGCCGAGAGTTCCAGAGAATTACTTGAGATGTCGTAGTGCAGAAAACCTGACCAGAAGATGTAGACAGCAAGCAGCAGGGCAGCGGGGCGCACAGCCCGGCCCACCATGATCCAGAAGGCGGTGAGGAATAGATAAGTGGTAGAGGCGAACTGGGCCTGTTCGGCCGGCAGGACAGCGTCGAGGAAGGTCCGGCTGGCGGGCTCGAAGATCAGCCCGGTGGCCATGGCCAGAAAGTAAGAGGCGATCAGGATGCGGACAACCGACAGAACGGTCCGCGACACTGCTTCGGTCTTCTGGGTTGGGCGTCTGGTGCGTGTTGCGCAGGTGCTTTGCATGGTCGTCTCCCCAGGTCCTCTTGCTCTCATTTTGAGTGCCATCGAAAAGACAGGTGGGGCGTGGCGGCACGGGGGCAACATTGTGGCGAGAACCGGGCGGGCCGTGAAACCCGGGGAAAACGGTACCTAACGGCACCTTTCGTCCGGACCTGTGCCCGGGGTGTGGAAACAATCGCGACAGATGTCCGCGATTGGCCAGAAACCAGGTGTTTTAGTGCCCGTGTGCAAGGGTACAGGCGCCGTTGGCGCTATTCGCCGCCACCGGTTTCTGATTCTCCGTCTTCCTCGCCCTGGTCGGCAATCCAGGCAACCGATACGACCTCTTCGCCCCTGGCAGTGTTGAACACCTTGACCCCGCCCGCCCCGCGCGAGCGGAACGAGATGCCGTCGACAGGGCAACGGATAGATTGGCCGGTCGAGGTGACCAGCATGATCTGATCGTCCATCTCGACGGGGAAGCTGGCCAGCAAGCGGCCGCCGCGCATGGCACGGTCCATTGCGGCCACGCCCTGGCCACCGCGAGCGCGCACCGGGTAGTCATGACTGGAACTGAGCTTGCCCAGACCGCCAGAGGTGATGGTCACGATCAGGTCCTCGGCCGCCGACATCTGGGCATAGCGATCGGTGGAAAGCTGGCCGGTTTCGGCCGCGGCTTCCTCGTCGTCGGTTTCAGGCTCTTTGGTCACCCCGGCGACAAGACGGCGCTGTTTGAGATAGGCGGCGCGTTCATCCGCATCGGCGCGGAAATGCCGGATCACCGACATCGACACCACCCGGTCGCCCCTGGTCAGCCTGATGCCGCGCACACCGACAGAGGCGCGGCTTTGGAAAACGCGCACCTCGGTCGAGGGAAAGCGGATGGCGCGGCCCATCTCGGTGATCAGCATCACGTCGTCGTCCTGCGAACAGATGCGCGCATTGACCAGCGTCGCGTCCTCGAATTCGTCCTCGAACTTCATCGCAATCTTGCCGTTGCGCATCACGTTGGTGAAATCGCTCAGCGCGTTGCGCCGCACGGTGCCTTTCGAGGTGGCGAATACGATCTGCAATTCGCCCCATTCCTCTTCGGGACGGTCCACCGGCATGATCGCGGCGATGCTGACACCCTTCGGGATCGGCAATATCTGCACGATGGGCCGGCCTTTCGCCGTGCGCCCGCCCGAGGGCAGGCGCCATGTCTTCAGCTTGTAGGCCATGCCGTCGGTGGTGAAGAACAATAGCTGAGTGTGGGTATTGGCGACGAAAAGCGTGGTGACCACGTCCTCTTCCTTGGTCGCCATGCCGGAAAGACCCTTGCCGCCGCGCCGCTGACTGCGGAACTCGACAAGTGCCGTGCGCTTGATATAGCCACCGGCGGTAACGGTGACGACCATGTCCTCACGCTCTATAAGGTCTTCGTCCTCCATGTCGCCGGACCATTCGATGATCTCGGTGCGGCGCGGCACGGCGAATTTCTCGTGCACCTCGCGCAGTTCGTCCGAGATGATCGACATGATCCGCGCCCGCGAGCGCAGGATATCGAGGTAGTCCTTGATCTTGCCGGCCAGTTCTTCAAGCTCGTCGGTAACCTCCTTAACGCCCAGTTGGGTCAGGCGCTGCAGACGCAGGTCAAGAATGGCGCGGGCCTGGATTTCGGAAAGGTAATAGGTGCCGTCCTCGTTGATGGTGTGGCCCGGGTCGTCGATCAGGCGAATGTAGCCCGCGATCTCATGCGCTGGCCAGCGCCGTTCCATCAGCCTGGTGCGCGCCTCGGCGGCGTCGGCGCTGGAGCGGATGGTGGCGACCACCTCGTCGACATTGCTGACCGCGACCGCCAGACCACAAAGCACATGGGAACGTTCCCGCGCCTTGCGCAGTTCGAACGCAGTGCGGCGGGCCACGACTTCCTCGCGGAAAACAATGAAATGACTGAGAAAGTCGCGAAGCGTCAGCTGCTCGGGCCGGCCGCCGTTCAGCGCCAGCATGTTGCAGCCGAACGATGTCTGCATCGGGGTAAAGCGGAAAAGCTGGTTCAGCACCACCTCTGGCGTTGCGTCGCGCTTCAGCTCGATCACCACGCGCACGCCGACGCGGTCGGATTCGTCCTGAACGTGGGATATGCCCTCGAGCTTTTTGTCCTTGGCCAGTTCACCGATCTTTTCGATCATCGTGGCCTTGTTCACCTGGTACGGGATCTCGGTGACGATGATGGCAAAACGGTCCTTGCGCAGTTCTTCCACATGGGTCTTGGACCGGATGATGACGCTGCCGCGCCCTTCGAGATACGCCTTGCGCGCGCCCGAGCGGCCCAGGATCTGGCCGCCGGTGGGGAAATCGGGGCCGGGCACGTATTCCATCAATTGCATGCTGTCGAGATCGGGGGTCTCTATCAGCGCCAGCGTGGCGTCGATCACCTCTCCCAGATTATGCGGCGGGATGTTGGTGGCCATGCCGACGGCAATGCCGCCGGCGCCGTTGACCAGCATGTTGGGAAAGCGGGCCGGCAGAACCGTGGGTTCCAGGTCTTTGCCGTCGTAATTGTCCTGAAAATCGACGGTATCCTTTTCGATATCGGCCAGCAGCGAGGCGGCGGGCTTGTCCATCCGCACCTCGGTGTAACGCATGGCCGCAGGATTATCGCCGTCCATGCTGCCAAAGTTGCCCTGACCGTCGAGCAGGGGCAGCGACATGGAAAAATCCTGCGCCATGCGCACCAGCGCGTCATAGATCGCGCTATCGCCGTGGGGGTGGTATCTGCCCATGACGTCACCGACGGGGCGGGCCGATTTGCGGTAAGCCTTGTCGTGGGAATTGCCGGTTTCGTGCATTGCATAGAGGATGCGCCGGTGCACCGGTTTCAGCCCGTCGCGCAGATCGGGAATGGCACGAGAGACGATGACGCTCATGGCATAGTCGAGATAGGACGATTTCATCTCGTCCGAGATCGACACCTGCGGGCCCTCGTAGGCGGGGCGTTCGGGCGTGGAATCGTCAGTTTTCTCAGTGGGTTCCGGCGTGTCGCTCACGTGCCTGTCCGTTTTGCTTCTGGGCGCTATATCTTGTCGTGACGCAGTATAGCCCGTGCCCTATCTGGGGTGCAATGACGATATCGCAGGGTTCAGGCCGTCGCTGGGGGAGAGTTGTAACACATTGTTTTCATTGAGAAGTAATCTGGTTGCGGTAAGATGGGGCAGGGGAGGCATGTGACCGGTGAATTCACGCGGCAATAACGTGCGGGTTCGTCGGTCCTGACGTCGCTTCCCGGTGAGGCCAAGAATAGAGACGTCGGGACCAAAAAGAGGTCAGGCAGCCTGTGCAGGCGCGGCTCGCTGCAGCATTCCGAACAGGTCACGGGGGTCGTCGGGGTCGGCCAGAAGATCAAGTTTCTGAGTGGTGCCAGATGCTTGCACTTGATCGTTGATGTAACGCAGGGCGGCGAAATCTTCGATTGCGAAGCCGACGCTGTCAAACAGGGTAATCGCCAGCTCGTCGCGCCGACCGGTGCTTTCACCCGCCATCACCTGCCAAAGCTCGGTCACCGGGTGGTCGGGATCCAGTTGCTGGATCTCGCCCTCGATCCGGGTCTGGGGCGGGTATTCGACAAAGATCTGGGCGCGCTCCAGAATGTCGCGGTGCAGTTCGGTCTTGCCCGGGCAGTCGCCGCCCACGGCGTTGATATGCACGCCCGCGCCAACGAGATTGTCGGTCAGCACGGTGGCGTTGGCCTTGTCGGCGGTGCAGGTGGTGATGATCTGGGCGCCTTCGATCGCATCCTCGGCGCTGCGGCAGCGCACCACGCGCAGTTCGCTGCAGGCCAGATTGCGCGCCACCTTCGCAGTCGCCGCCGGGTCGATATCGAAAAGCCGAACCTCTTCGATGCCGCAGATCGCACCGAAGGCCAGCGCCTGGAACTCGGCCTGCGCGCCGTTGCCGATCATCGCCATGACACGCGCATCGGGCCGCGCCAGATGCCTTGCCGCCAGCGCCGACATGGCCGCGGTGCGAAGGGCGGTCAGCAGGGTCATCTCTGTAAACAGCACCGGCGCGCCGGTATCGACATGTGCCAAAAGCCCAAAAGCCATAACGGTTTGCATTCCGTTCTTCACGTTCTTCGGGTGGCCGTTGACATATTTGAACCCATAGAGTTGCCCGTCAGAGGTCGGCATCAGCTCGATCACCCCGTCGGGTGAGTGCGCCGCCACGCGCGGGGTCTTGTCGAATTCCTCCCAGCGCAGAAAATCCGCCTCGATATAGTTGGCGATCCCGGTCAGCATCTCTGCCAGGCCGATGCGGTGAACCAGCGCCATCATCGCATCGACGCTGACAAATGGCACATAGGCGCGGGGGCTTGGTTCAGTCATCTCGGGTCTCCATTGCGGCGCGCCAGATGCACGCCCGCGATCATGCAGCGGACCGAGCCGCCGGCGGTTTCGATGGTGGGAATGGCAAGCGGTAGCAGACGCGCGCTGCGTTCGATAATGGCGATCTGATCCGGCGTCAGCGCCTCCAGCGCCACCTGGCTAAGCGCCAGCACCCGGCCCCGGTCGCCGCTAAGTTCGATGGCATTGCCGCAGAACCGGGCGATCTGTGCCTCGCTCAGCGCGATCACCTCGTGGTCGCTCTCTTCCAGCCGCTGCACGACGGTGGTGCGGCGGTCCGGGTCGGCGATCAGGTCGAGCCCAACCAGCGCGAAATCGCTGGCCACCGTCATCAGCACGTTGGTGTGATAGATCGCGCGACCGGCCTGGTCATGCGCCGCGAAGGCGATGGGCTCATAGCCGAAATAGGTGCAAAACCGTTCCAGCAGCACCGGGTCGGCGCGGTTCGACTGCGCCACATAGGCGACATGGGCCACGTGATCCAGCACCATGGCGCCTGTCCCCTCCAGCGCCAGCCCGTCCTGTTCCAGCCCGGAAAGGTCGATCACGTCCTGCACCCGGTAATCGCATTTCAACGCTTCGATCACGTCCCAGCGCCGCTCTCGCCGACGCGTCGGTGCGAACATCGGGTAGATGGCGACATGGCCGCCCGCATGGGTGGAAAACCAGTTGTTGGGAAACACCGAATCCGGCGTCTCGGTACCGGTGTCGTCAAAGACATGCACCGTGACCCCGGCACCGCGCAGGGCGGCGACGGCCACGTCGAACTCAGCCAGGGCACGGGCGGCTGTCTGATCTGCGGGCATGGCATTGGCGGTCTGAAAGGCGTTGTCGGTGCGGGTTTCGGTGTTGGAATGAAAGTGATGCGGGCGAATCATCACCGCGGCGCGGGGGGCTTGCAGCGTCATCAGGCGAAGCTTTGCGTCGGACGGTCGAACACGCGCCGGCCCATCGCGCTGGCCACCAGATCGACCATCAGCGATGCGGTGCGACCGCGTTCGTCAAGAAACGGGTTCAGTTCGACGATATCCAGCGAAGACAACAACCCACTGTCATGGATCATTTCCATGGCCAGATGCGCCTCGCGGAAGGTGGCGCCGCCGGGCACGGTGGTGCCGACGGCGGGGGCAATGGCGGGATCGAGGAAATCGACATCGAGCGACACGTGCAGCAGGCCGTCTGCCTTAGCCACCCGGTCGAGAAAGGCACGCAGCGGCGCGGCGATGCCGGTTTCGTCGATGTGGCGCATGTCATGCACTGTCAGGTCGCGCTGCGCCAGCGCCTGACTCTCTGCCCGGTCGACAGAGCGGATACCCAGCAGGCAGACGTTTTCCTCTGATATGGGCGCAGGCAGGGGCGGAAAGGCTTCGAACCCGGGCTGGCCGGTGACATAGGCGACGGGTGTGCCATGCAGGTGGCCCGAGTTGGTGCTTTGCGGGGTGTGAAAATCGCTGTGCGCATCGAGCCAGAGCAGGAATTGCGGCCGACCGGCTTGGGCGGCATGGGTGGCGACGCCGGCAACGCTGCCCAGCGACAGGCTGTGATCACCGCCCAAGAAGACCGGCAGCCCCAGAGCCATGGCATCGCGCGCGGCGGGGATCAGCGCTTCGGTCCAGGCCACGGTTTCGGCCAGGGCAAAGACATGAGAGGGGCCTTCGGTGGCGCGCGGCGCGGGCGGTGTCACATCGCCCAAGTCGCGTACCGCATGCCCGAGCGTGCGCAGTTCATCGGCCAGCCCGGCCACGCGCAGCGCCGCCGGCCCCATCAGGCAGCCGCGCCTGCGCTTGCCGCTGTCCACCGGGGCGCCGATCAGAAGGCAGGTTTTCAGGTTCATTGCTTGTCTCGCCAGATATGTTTGCTTTGTGCCGGTTTGCCGCCGATATGTGTTGGACTGAACCCAACATTCTGCGCTAATAGGGGGCAGATTTGCCGAAATGATAACATAGGACTGCCAAACTGGACGATTCCGACCGCAAACTCATTGCGCTACTGCGCCGCGATTCCCGGATACCGCTCTGTGATCTGGCGACACGGCTGGGCATGGCGCGGGCCACCGTCCGGGCCCGGATCGAAAAACTGCTGGCACATGGTGAAATTCAGGGATTCACCGTGCTGACGCGCGACGACGTGGCGCAAAGCCCGGTGCGCGGGCTGATGATGCTGAAGATAGAGGGTGCGGGCGCCGAGCGTATCCGCCACCGGCTGATGGGGTTTGCTCAGGTGACGGCGGTGCATTCCACCAATGGCAACTGGGACATGATCGCCGAGATCGGCACCGGAACGCTTGAGGCGTTTGACCAGGTTCTCTTTGAAATCCGGCAGCTTGACGGGGTTTCTTCAAGCGAAACCAACCTGCTTCTCAGCACCCGCAAACCGGCGGGAACCCGGCAAGCGGCTTCAGCTGGCTGAAAAATCCTGGGGCGTGCGACCGGCTGGCGCCTGGTGGCGCAACGACGGATCAGGGAATGATCCGGGTGTATTTGGTGCCCCTCAGCGTTGCCCCGGCGTGAAGCCCCGCCTGTCCAAAGATCAGCGCGACGACCGGTTGCCCGGTGACAGCGGTATCGGCGGCGAGATTCTCGCCATTTTCGCTGAGTACATACTCAGCCTCGGCGCCAGCCGCCCAGCCAGGCGAGCGGCGGAAGCCTTCAAGCGCGGTCCGCGTCATGAAAAACAGCGCGTGGCTGGACTGCTGTGCCCCGATCTGAAATCCGAACGATCCGGATGTGGCCGAGTAATAATCGACCGACACCCCGCCGACCCGCAATGCGCCGCGGCCATATGCTCCGCCGACGCCGAAGCCCGCCTTGGTGACGACGGGCATCACCAGAATCCCGGCAGACTTGTCACGCAATTCGGTGGTGTTGGGGTATTTGGTATAGAGATAGTTCAGCGTCTGGTCGACGCGGGCGTCGATGGTGTCGCCGCCACGAGAGCCGATGCCATTGCCGCAGGCTGCCAGCGCGGCCATGCTGCCGACGGATGCCAGAAATGTACGACGGGGAAGGATGCTCATTGGGGTTTGCCCTATTCTTGCCGGTTGCCTCTGCCGCCCTTTTAGCGGGCGGTTGGCCCGCACTATACGAGATATGGTAGCCGCTGTCATCACCGATCCGCCGATCGGCAATCCGTCGCCCAGGCCTGGGACGACCGCCCGGAAGGGCCGGGGAACGCCCGGTCAGCCGCCGCGCAGCAGCCGTGCCGCCTCGGGGGCGAAATAGGTCAGGATCCCGTCGCAGCCGGCGCGCTTGAAGCTCAGCAGCGATTCCATCATCACCTTTTGCCCGTCGACCCAGCCATTCAGGCCCGCGCCCTTCAGCATCGCGTATTCGCCCGACACCTGATAGGCATAGGTCGGCACGCCGAAGCTCTCTTTCACCCGGCGGCAGATATCGAGATAGGGCATTCCCGGCTTGACCATCACCATGTCGGCCCCGTCGGCAATATCGCGCGCCACCAGCCGCAGCGCCTCGTCGGAATTGCCCGGGTCCATCTGATAGGTGTTCTTGTCGCCCTTCAGCGCGCCCGACGCGCCCACCGCATCTCGGAAGGGGCCGTAAAAGGCCGACGCATATTTCGCCGCATAGCTGAGGATAGTGACATTGCTGTGCCCGGCGGTCTCTAAAGCCGACCGGATGGCGCCGATGCGTCCGTCCATCATGTCGGAAGGCCCCAGAATGTCCGCCCCCGCGTCGGCCTGGGCCAGCGCCATCTTCACCAACGCCTCGACGGTTTCATCGTTCAATATCTGCCCGTCGACCACATAGCCGTCATGGCCATTGATGTTGTAGGGATCTAAAGCGATATCGGTCATCACCGCGATATCCGGCACCCCCGCCTTGATCGCCCGGATCGCCCGGTTACTAAGATTGTCAGCGTCCCAGGCCTCGGCGCAATCCTCTGTCTTGCGCGATTGCTCTATGTAGGGAAACAGACAGATTGCCGGAATGCCCAGTTCGGCGGCCTGTTCGGCGGCGCGCACCACCCGGCCCACAGTCAGCCGCGATACACCGGGCATGGATGCAATCGGGTGCTCTGCATCCTCGCCCTCCATCACAAAGACCGGCCAGATCAGATCATCGGCCGTCAGCGTGTTTTCCCGCATCAGGCCACGCAGTTGGGCCGATGTCCGCATGCGGCGGAACCGGGTTGTCGGGAAGGCAGCGGGGGGGAAGGGCGTCATCGCGCGGTCCTTTGGCAGTCCTTTTTTGTCTGCATTGCAGGGATTGCGGCTCATCTCAACCCTAGGAATCGCCGCAGAGCCGCTATAGGGTCCGCCAAAATCAAAATCTGCAGGCTCCCCGTTGAACTGGTACGACACCGTCTTTGAACTGATCGACATGCGATCCTTCTCGAACCTGTGGTTCTGGATCGCGCTGGCCGTGGTTTGGTCGAGCACCAGCCATTGGGTGCTGGGCGTGCCCTTTGACATGGTGCAGCGTGCCGCACGCAATGGCGGGCAGACAGAGCAGGATCTCGAAGACCTGGTTCGGATCAACTGCAACCGGATCCTGTTTATCGGCCGGGTCTCTGGCCTTTGGCTGCTGGGGATCACTTGCGCCGCTCTGACCTGCCTGGGATTGCTGGGGTTCCTTTACTGGGTCGAGTTCGCACAGGCGCTGTTCCTGCTGGCCTTCCCGCTGTCGCTGGTGGGCGCGCTGAGCCTCTGGACGGCGGCCCGTATCGAAGCGCTTCAGCTTCACGGCGATACGCTGCGAAAGCGGATGCGGAAGCACCGCCTGTTCACCCAGATGATCGGGATCGTGGCAATCTTTGTCACTGCATTGTGGGGCATGTACCAGAACATGACCGTTGGCGCGCTTGGCGGCTGACCTGCACCACTGAGGGACTATCGGAGGCCCCCATGGCCGAGACCACCCATATCACCGTCGGCGGCGCGCCTGAGGGCTTTGATGCAAGGCTGCTGCTGAACGAGATGCAGACATCCGGTGGCCCGGTGATCCACGTCGCGCGCGATGACAAGCGCCTGGCGGCGGTGCAGGCGGCATTGCGCTTTTTTGCCCCCGAGATGCCGGTCCTGACCCTGCCGGGGTGGGATTGCCTGCCCTATGACCGGATCTCGCCCAATGCCGATATCTCGGCGGCGCGCATGGCGACGCTGGCCACGCTGGCGCAGGGCATGCCCGGCCCCTTCATTCTGTTGACCACGCTTGCCGCCGCGACCCAGCGCATGCCGGCCAGGGCGCTGTTGCGCGCGGCGGTGTTCACCGCCCGGGTCAATTCGCGCATCGATGAGAAGGGGTTGCGCCAGTTCCTGGTGCGCATGGGTTTCGTGCAGGCGCCTACGGTGGCAGAGCCCGGCGACTACGCTATCCGCGGCGGGATCATCGACATCTTTCCGCCCGGAGAGGGAGGGCCGGTGCGGCTTGACCTGTTCGGCGACGTGCTGGACGGTGCGCGGCGCTTTGACCCGGTATCGCAGCGCACAACGGAACCGTTGTCGGTGGTGGAACTGGCGCCGGTGTCAGAGGTTATTCTGGACGATGCGGCGATCACCCGTTTCCGGCAGAACTACCGCGTCGAGTTCGGCGCCGCGGGCACCGATGACCCGCTATACGAGGCGGTCAGCGCCGGTCGCAAGCACGCAGGCGTAGAGCATTGGCTGCCGTTCTTTCACGACCGGCTGGAGACGCTGTTCGACTATATGCCCGGCGCTTCGTTGTGCCTGGACGACCAGATGACCCCGGCGCGGCTGTCGCGCTGGGACGGGATCACCGACCAGTACGAGGCGCGTCGCCATGCGCTGAGCCAGAAGAACCGGATGGACACGGTCTATAAACCCTGCCCGCCGGAATTGCTCTATCTGGACGCCGCCGCCTGGGGTGCCGCGCTTGGGGACCGGCGGGTGTTGCAGTTCATGGCTCTGCCGCAGGCTCTGGGGCCGCAGGTAATTGATGCGGGCGGACGCATTGGGCGCAACTTCTCTCCCGAGCGACAGCAGGAAAACATCAGCCTTTTCGGGGCTGTGGCGGATCATGTTCGCGCACGACTTGAGGAAGGCCATGTGGTTCTGGCCGCCTATTCTGAGGGCGCGGCAGAGCGGTTGGAACATCTGCTGGAAGAGCATGACCTGCATGATGCGGGCCACATCGGGCGGTTTGCCGACATGAAGGGAGAGCGCCGCTGCGCGCTGACTGTCTGGCCGCTGGAATCGGGCTTTGCGATGCCCGGGCTGACTGTGATCGCCGAACAGGACATCCTTGGCGACCGTCTGATCCGGGCGCCGAAGAAAAAGCGCCGGGCCGAGAATTTCCTGACCGAGCATCAGTCGCTGACGCCGGGCGATCTGATCGTGCATGTCGACCACGGCATCGGGCGCTACAAGGGTCTGGAAGTGGTAGAGGCCCTGGGGGCAGCGCACGAATGCGTGGCCCTGGAATATGCCGGCGGCGACCGGCTGTTCCTGCCGGTGGAAAACATCGAGCTGCTCAGCCGCTACGGCCATGAGCAGGGCATGCTGGACAAGCTGGGCGGCGGCGCCTGGCAGGCCAAGAAGGCCAAGCTGAAGGAACGCATCCGCGAGATCGCCGACCGGCTGATCCGGGTCGCCGCCGAACGGCATCTGCGGCGCGGTGCCATCATGGAGCCGCCGCCGGGCATGTGGGACGCGTTTTCGGCCCGGTTTCCCTATCAGGAAACCGAAGACCAGTTGCGTGCCATCGGCGAGGTGATCGAGGATCTCGGGAATGGCACGCCGATGGACCGGCTGGTCTGCGGCGACGTGGGCTTTGGCAAGACCGAGGTGGCGATGCGCGCGGCTTTCGTGGCCGCGATGAGCGGCAAGCAGGTGGCGGTGATTGCGCCGACGACGCTGCTGACGCGGCAGCATTTCAAGAGTTTCTCGGACCGGTTTCGCGGCTTTCCCGTCGAGGTGCGGCAGCTTTCGCGCTTTGTCTCGGCGAAAGACGCCGAGGACACCCGGAACGCGGCGGCGCGGGGCATGGCGGATATCGTCATCGGCACCCATGCGCTGCTGGCCAAGGCGGTGCGGTTCAAGGATCTCGGCCTGCTGGTGATCGACGAAGAGCAGCATTTCGGGGTGACCCACAAGGAACGGCTGAAAGAGTTGCGCAGCGACATCCACGTGCTGACGCTAACCGCCACACCGATCCCACGAACGCTTCAACTATCGCTTACAGGTGTCCGGGATCTAAGCATAATCGGCACACCGCCCATAGACCGTCTGGCGATCCGCACCTATGTCAGCGAGTTCGACGCGGTCACCATCCGCGAGGCGCTGCTGCGCGAACACTATCGCGGCGGGCAATCGTTTTTTGTGGTGCCGCGCATCGCCGATCTGCCCGAAATCGAAGAGTTCCTGCGCGGCCAGGTGCCCGAGGTCACCGTTGTCACCGCGCATGGGCAGATGCCGGCGGGGCAGCTGGACGACAAGATGAATGCCTTTTACGACGGCAAGTACGATGTGCTGCTGGCCACCACGATTGTCGAGTCTGGGCTGGATATTCCCACCGCCAACACCATGGTGGTGCACCGGGCGGATATGTTCGGGCTGGCGCAGCTATACCAGATCCGGGGGCGGGTCGGGCGCTCGAAGACCCGCGCCTATGCCTATCTGACCACCAAGCCACGGCAAAAGCTGACCGCGACGGCGGAAAAGCGGCTGCGCGTGCTGGGCTCGCTCGACAGTCTGGGGGCCGGGTTCACGCTGGCCAGCCAGGATCTGGACATCCGCGGCGCCGGCAACCTGCTGGGAGAAGAGCAGTCGGGCAATATCCACGAGGTCGGATATGAGCTTTATCAGTCGATGCTGGAAGAGGCGATCGCCAAGATCAAGGCCGGCGAGATGGAGGGGCTGACGGATGCCGACAGATCCTGGGCGCCGCAGATCAATCTAGGCGTTCCTGTCTTGATACCAGAGGCTTATGTGCCCGATCTTGATGTGCGCCTTGGGCTCTACCGGCGGCTTTCCGACCTGCACACCAAGGTCGAACTGGAAGGCTTTGCCGCCGAACTGATCGACCGTTTTGGCAAGCTGCCCAAAGAGGTCAACATGCTGCTGCTGATCGTGCGCATCAAGGACAAGTGCAAACAGGCCGGTATCGCCCGGCTCGACGGCGGGCCCCGGGGCGCCACGATCCTGTTCCACAACAACAAATTCGCCAATCCGGCCGGGCTGGTCGAGTTCATCAACGCCCAGCAGGGGCTGGCCAAAGTGCGCGACAACAAGATCGTGGTGCGGCGCGACTGGAAGAAGACAGCCGACAAGATCAAGGGCGCCTTTGCCATCGCGCAGGATCTGGCCCGGTTCGTCAAGGCCGGTTAAAGCTGCGGGTTAGCTACCGGAATACCTGACTTTTCACAGGGCAGGCCACGTGCAAAACTTTCTCTGGCAATCAATCGTGACAGGGGTATTCCATGAGACATTTCATTTTGGGCCTGATTCCAGCAATTCTTTCTTTGAGTACGCCAGTTTCCGCGCAAGGTATCGAATTCACGAATTCGGCGGTGACGCGTGCGGTGTCCGGCACGCTGGGCGTTCTGCAGCAGATCGAGTCGGGCGGCGACGGTGGCTTGCTGGCCTTTGTGATGTGGGGCGAACGCAGCGATGCACCCTGCCATATCGTGACCCGGGCCACGGATATGGAGAGCGGCTCCAGCGACAGCGAGCTATTTGCGGATTGCCACAGGAATTCGAACAAACGATTCTCGACGACAAACAGCCGCCGCTCGGTAAGCTACAACGTGCAGGGCTATGTTGTGACCGGGGTTCAAGCCTGCATGAATTTGGGGAACAACCGGATCAAGGGCATCAAGCTGATCGGCGAAAGGCTGGAATGCGTGTTGGGCGAGGACGACACATACTATGTGATGGGATCGGCCACGTCGCATTTCAGCCAGGGCGGCAGCGACCACACGGTGCGCAGCGATCCGGCGCCCCGGCTGGTGCAGTGCGGAACACCACAGGCGCGCAAGTCGCGAGGAAGTGCGCAGGCCAACTGCAACGACCGCTGGCGCGACGAGGCGATGTGTTCGGACTCTGAAGTGGTGACTGGGTTGGCGATTTCGACCCGGGACGGAAGCAGCGGCCGGACGGTGATTCAGGGCATTGCTCCGGTTTGCCGCCGGATTACCCGGCCGTGACGCTAAGCATCAGGGATCTTCGGATCCCATCACACAGATCAAAAAAAGTGAGCAGATCGAACAGACCGCGGTGCCGATGGCTAGCGGCAGTGGCGTGCCGTCAAAGGCAAAACCGATAGGTAGGGCGATGATAACCGCGACAATGGTAGAGACAGAGCCGACGATCGAAGCGCCGAGGCCCGCGAGATGGCCCAGCGGCTCCATCCCCAGCGCGTTCAGGTTGCCGATGGTCAGCCCAGCGACAAAGAAGACAGAGACCATCCAGAGCACGAAAGCGGCGAAATACACGGGTCCGGTCAGGGCGCCGACCAGGATGGCAAAGCTGAGAGCGACCGAAATCGCCGTCTCGACCACCAGCGTCAGCACGATTACCCGGCGCATGCCCAGCCGCATCACCAGATGCGCGTTCAGCAGGCTGGCAAGCCCGCTGAGCAGCGCGACGGCGCCGAACCAGTAGGGAAATTCGTCCGCCCGGTCAAAGCTTTGCTCGAATATCTGCTGCACGGTGGAAATGGTCGAGAACAGGATGGCAAAGACAAAGCCGAGCGCGAAGATCGATAGCGAAACCCGGTGGATGGCCATCACCTCGACGATGCCGGCGCGGATCTTGCGCATGGAAAAGCGGCGGCGGCGGTCGGGGGCCAGCGTCTCTGGCTGGCGCAGGGCCAGCCAGCCGTTGCAGCACAAAGCGAACACCACGAAGGCGATGAAGATGCTGCGCCAGTCGGAAAGCCAGATGATCCAGGATCCAACCAGCGGCGCCGCGGCCGGGACCAGGGTGAAGACAATCATCGCGAACGACATCACCCGTGCCATCTGACGACCGGCGTAGAGGTCGCGCACGATGGCCAGCGCCGCCACCCGCGGGCCAGCCGCCCCCAGCCCCTGCAGTACGCGCGCGGCCAACACCAGTTCCAGCGACTGGGCGGCCCAGGCCAGCGCCGCGCCCAGTGAATAAACCACGGCGCCGGCCAATATCACCTTCTTGCGCCCGAAAGCGTCGCTGAGCGGTCCGGTGACCAGCGTACCAAGCCCCATGCCCAGCACGAAGCTGGTGATGATCAGGGTGGCGCGATTCGGGGCGTCGGGGGTCAGTTCTTCGGCGATGTCGCTCATCGCTGGCAGCATGGCGTCGATGGAAAACGCCACTGTGGCGAACAGCATGCCGATCAGCGCAATGAATTCCGGCTGGCCAAGGTGTTTTTTTTGGGTGAAATTCATCACATCCGCGTATCAGCGGGGCAGGGGGATTGCGAGCGGTTACGTGACACCGCCCATGACACTGCCCAAATACGCGGCTAGAGGGTGGATGTGCGCGGGGTGATGCCCTTGCGGATATCCTCGCCCAGCGAGTGGCGCGCGCGCTCCAGATCGTGTTCCAGTTGCAGCTGCACCCAGAAATCCGCCGCGGTGGAGAAATACCGCGCCAGCCGCAGGGTCAGCTCTACCCCGATCGATGATTCGCCTGCCAGAACATCGGCGATACGGCCTTCGAGCACGCCGACCGCTTTTGCCAGATCCTTTGGCGCGATGCCCAGCGGGTCGAGATATTCCTCTTTCAGCACCTTGCCCGGGGGCGGGCACAGGAACACCGGTTTGGCGGCTTGCTCGTTCGGCGGCAGGATCTGGAATTCGGTCGGATATCCCGCCGATTTCCACGCCTCGATGCCGCCGGTCATGTGCACGACCTTCTCGTGGCCCTGTTTTAGCAGCATCTTTCCGGCAGCCTCGGATCGTTTGCCGACCGCGCAATGCAGCACCAGTTTCTTGCCGGGGATCGACGGAAACACCTCTGGGTCGAAACTGGAAAGCGGCAGCAGCAGTGCGCCGGCGATATGTTCCTGCTCGTATTCGGAGGTTTCGCGCACGTCGACCAGCACGATCTCGTTGCGGTCCAGCCAATCGCGGATCTGGCGCACATTCGCTGCCTGAACGGCGATCTGAGGCTTGTCGGACATCCGTGTCTTCCTTTTGTTGCGCTCAGAGGGACACCCGCGCCGCCTGACTGCCGCGCTCGCGGTAGGGCGTGGTGTCATAATGCGCCCGGTAGCATTTGGAGAAATGCGACGGAGAGGCAAAGCCGCAGGCAAGGGCCACGTTGATCACGCTCATATCGGTCTGCATCAGCAGGTTGCGCGCCTTTTGCAGGCGCAGCTCCATGTAATAGCGTTTGGGCGAGCGGTTCAGGTAGCGCCGGAACAGGCGTTCCAGCTGCCGGGTCGACATGCCCACGTCGCGGGCCAGGATCGAGGGGCTGACCGGTTCCTCGATGTTCTGTTCCATCATCTGGATCACCTGGCTCAGCTTGGGGTGGCGCACGCCGATGCGGGTGGGCACTGAAAGGCGCTGGGTGTCCTGATCGGTACGGATCGAGGTATAGATCAGCTGGTCTGCCACAGCGTTGGCCAGGTCCTCGCCATAATCGTCGGCGATGATCTTCAGCATCAGGTCGATAGAGGCGGTGCCGCCAGCCGTGGTAACCCGGTTGCCGTCCACCACAAAGACCGATTTGGTCAGTTCCACCTCGTCGAACTCCTCGACGAAACTGTCCTGATTCTCCCAGTGAATGGTGGCCTTCTTGCCGTCGAGCAGCCCGGCCTTGGCCAGCGTATACCCCGCGGTGCAGAGCCCGCCGAGGGTGGCGCCGCGCCGGGCCTCGCGGCGCAGCCAGTTCAGCATCTTCTTGGACGTCGCCGCCTGAACGTCGATGCCGCCACAGACCAGCACCGTGTCGTCACGCGACAGCTCTGCCAGGTCACTGTCCAGCCGGAACCAGGGACCGGCGGAACAGCGCATTTCCTCGCCGCCTTCGCCGACCAGCAACCAGCCATACAGCTCTTTTCCCGCCATTCGGTTTGCAATGCGCAGGCTTTCCAACGCGCCCGAGAAACTGAGCAGCGAGAAATTGTTGAGCAGCACGAAAACCATCCGGCGCGGCTTGCGCCCGTTATCGGCCACCTCGACCATCTGACGTGCCATATGCATGTGGCTATTTCCCTGCTCCGGTACTCTGAGCGATACAGGTTTATATCCGGCGATCAAGAGAGGTGGCGATCAAAACTGCACCGATTGCGCAGGTTACCCGATGAAAGCGTGGAATTCGCGGTTGGCGAAGGCTTTTGGGCTCCCTATAACCGGGTTTCGTTTTACACATAACAACCGGAGCAAAGACAATGAGCACCTGGGACAAGTCTGGATGGCGCAGCAAGCCGAGAATCCAGATGCCCGTTTATTCGGATGAAGCCAAGCTGAACGCCGTTGAGGCTCGGCTTGCCAGCTATCCGCCGCTCGTCTTTGCCGGCGAGGTGCGCAATTTCAAGCGCAAGCTGGGCGCGGTCAGCCGCGGCGAGGCGTTCCTGCTGCAGGGCGGCGATTGTGCCGAGAGCTTTGCGGAATTCTCTGCCGACAGTATCCGCGACACTTTCAAGGTGCTGCTGCAGATGGCCATGGTGCTGACCTTCGGCGCCAAGGTGCCGGTGATCAAGGTCGGGCGCATGGCCGGGCAGATGGCCAAGCCGCGCAGTGCGCCGACCGAAACCATCGAGGGTGTCGAACTGCCCAGCTATCGCGGCGACATCGTCAACGGCTTCGATTTCACCGAGACCGCGCGGGTGCCCGACCCGCAGCGCATGCTGCAGGGCTATACCCAGGCCGCGGCCTCGCTGAACCTGCTGCGCGCCTATTCGACCGGCGGCTTTGCCGATATTCACCGGGTGCACCAGTGGACACTGGGTTTCACCAACCGCGATGACGCCACGCGCTATCGCGACATCGCCGACCGACTGACCGACGCGCTTGATTTCATGTCCGCGGCCGGGGTGACCAGTGAGCGCAGCCATGACCTGGCGACGGTGGATTTCTACACCAGCCACGAGGCGCTGCTGTTGGAATACGAAGAGGCGTTGACCCGGGTCGATGCCACGCTTGGCAACACCATCGCCGGATCTGGCCACATGATCTGGATCGGCGACCGCACGCGGCAACCCGACGGCGCCCATGTCGAGTTCTGCCGCGGCGTGCAGAACCCGATCGGTCTGAAATGCGGACCCTCCATGACATCCGGCCATCTCAAGGCGCTGATGGCGGCGTTGAACCCTGAAAACGAGCCCGGACGGCTGACGCTGATCACACGGTTCGGTGCCGGATCGGTGGCCGAACATCTGCCGCGGCTGGTCAAGGCGGTGCAGGAAGAGGGCGCCAGCGTGGTCTGGTCCAGCGACCCGATGCATGGCAACACCATCAAGTCGTCATCCGGCTACAAGACCCGGCCTTTCGATTCGGTGCTGCGCGAGGTGCAGGAGTTTTTCGCCATCCACAAGGCCGAGGGCACGGTGCCGGGCGGCGTGCATTTCGAGATGACCGGCAAGGATGTGACCGAATGCACCGGCGGCGTGCGGGCTGTGTCCGACGAGGATCTTTCAGATCGCTATCACACCGCTTGCGACCCGCGGCTGAATGCCAGCCAGTCGCTGGAGCTGGCCTTCCTGGTGGCCGAAGAACTGATCGGCCTGCGTCAGACCCGGCAAGCGGCTGCGTCCTGACGCGCAAGCACGAAATCGGCAACGCCCGGTTTTCGGGCCGGGCGTTGCAAAATTGTTCCACGTGAAGCAATTACCGGAAGATTAACGCGTGGTTTGCACTTTTGGTGCCTTAACTGTCCGTTTTAACCAGATGCAGGAAAGGCGTTTTTTTCTGTTTCGCCTTGGGCTCCTTCGCTACGGCATGCCGGAATGTGGCGGGCTCTTCGGCCAGTTCGCGCATGGGCTGCCTGGGGTCGCTGGGCATTTCATAGGCCCCCGCGGCGGCGATGATGCGGCGCATGTTGATCTGGTCGATCGCAAAGCGGCGCGGGGCGCGGCCGACGCTGCCAAGGCTTTGCAGCGCACCCAGCATGCGCGGATACCCGGTGCCGCCATTGCCCAGCGGCGCAAGAATGATCCGGGCCGTCAGAGGCGGACGGCCGATGCCGCCGCGGCTGGAAAGCCGCAGATCCGCGACCTGCGCGCCATCGGTCACACGGTCGATGGTCTCGGCCACCCGGGCCCGCGATTTCGGCTCAAAGAACGCGGTGATCGGCATGCCGCGCACCTCCATGCCCAAAAGATCGCTGAGATGCATGCCGGCGACGCGGATCCGCGCCACGCCGGGCGCCACGCGCTCCATCATGAATGCGAATTCCAGCGCACTTTCCAGTCCGCGCGGGTCGACCTCTGCCCGTTCCGGCATCAGCCGCCCGTCGCGCAACCCCTCCCAATAGGCGTCGACCTGGGAAATTGCCGGAAAACTCATCGTTGCGGCCCGAGCGGTAAACGACACCACATTTCCTTCGAAACCATGAACGGTCTCCATTACTGTACCCCTCTCGGATCATCATGCGTTGCAAGCGGCACGATGCCCCGTCTATTAACCTTATGGTTAGAATCCTTACTCTTGCCTTAATTTGGCACAGATTGACGGTTCAAGGGGGTTAAAAAACACTAAATGGTTAATTCCAATGGTTAAATCTATGACAGGTTTCGCCACGATTCGTGGCGAGGCGCTGGGGTTCTGCTGGGTTTGGGAGGCGCGGTCGGTCAATGCGCGGGGGCTGGATATCCGATTGCGGCTGCCCGACTGGATCGACGGGCTGGATCAGGCGGTGCGAGGCGTGCTGGGCAAGGCCGTCGCACGCGGCAATGTTTCGGCCTCGCTGAAGCTGGTCAGGGATGCCGCGGGCGGCGCCGAGCGGCTGGACGAGGATGCGCTGGCGCGGGCGCTGACGCAGATGGCCGGGATCGACGCCGCCGCCGCCGCCGGCCTGACGCTGGCGCGGCCCAGTGCCGCCGACATCCTTGGCTTGCGCGGTGTGCTGACCAGCGAAAGCCCCGATGAGGACACCGCTCCGCTGCTCGCCGCGCTGACCGTCGATCTGCCGGAACTGACAACTGCCTTCGATGCGATGCGGCAGGCCGAGGGGCGGGCGCTGGGGCAGGTGATCACCGGCCAGCTTGACCGGATCGCCGCGCTGACAGCCGAGGCCGCGGATTTGGCCGAGGCGCGCAAGGACCAGACCGCGGCGCGGCTGCGCGAAAACCTGGCCCGCGTGCTCGACAATGCCGAGGGCGCCGACGAGGCCCGCGTGGCGCAGGAACTGGCGATGATCGCGGTGAAGACGGACGTGACCGAAGAGATCGACCGCCTGCAGGCCCATGTCCAGGCGGCACGCGATCTGCTTGCCTCCCGGGACGCGGTGGGGCGCAAGCTGGATTTCCTGGCGCAGGAGTTCAACCGTGAGGCCAACACGCTGTGTTCAAAGTCGCAATCGCCGGACCTGACTCGCGTCGGTCTTGACCTAAAGGCAACCATAGATCAAATGCGCGAGCAGGTGCAGAACGTGGAGTGACGCCATGGCCACCGAGGCCGCCAGACGCGGGATCCTGATCATCCTTTCCTCACCTTCGGGCGCGGGCAAGTCGACCTTGGCCCACGCGATTCGGGACTGGGACCCAAGCATCGCCTTTTCGGTCTCGGCCACCACCCGCGCGCCGCGCCCGGGCGAAGAGGACGGTCGCGAGTACTGGTTCCGCTCGCGCGCAGAGTTCGAGGCCATGGTTGGCAAGGGCGAGATGCTGGAGCACGCCGAGGTGTTCGATAATCTCTATGGCTCGCCCAAGGGGCCGGTGGAGGATGCGATATCGCAGGGTCGCGACGTGTTGTTCGACATCGACTGGCAGGGCGGTCAGCAGATCCGGCAATCGAGCCTGGGGCAGGACGTGGTGTCGATTTTTGTGCTGCCGCCCTCGATCACCGAGTTGGAGAGCCGCCTGCGCGCAAGGGCCCAGGACAGCGATCAGGTGATCGCCGGGCGGATGCAGAAATCGCAGGCAGAGATCAGCCATTGGGCGGAATACGACTATGTGCTGATCAACAGTGACAAGGACAGGGCGGCGGCGGAATTGCGCACGATTCTGGGCGCCGAACGGCTGAAACGGGCGCGCCAATCTGCGCTGGGGGAGTTCGTGCGCGGCCTGAACGCGGAATTCGGAGACATGCAATGACACTCTATGCCCTGGGCGAAGTTCAGCCCGTGACGCCGGAAGACGGCGATTTCTGGGTCGCGCCAAGCGCCAGCGTGATCGGCGAGGTCAGCATCGGGACCGGTGGTTCGGTCTGGTTCGGCGCATGCCTGCGCGGCGATACAGAGCCGATCGTGCTGGGGGCGGGCAGCAATATCCAGGAAAACTGCGTTCTGCATACCGATCCGGGCTATCCGCTGACCGTAGGCGCCAACTGCACCGTCGGCCACAAGGCGATCCTGCATGGCTGCACAATCGGCGAAGGGGCGCTGATCGGCATGGGCGCCACGGTACTGAACGGTGCCAGGATCGGTGCCGGCGCGCTGATCGGTGCCGGGGCGCTGGTCACCGAGGGCAAGGAGATCCCGCCTGGCGCGCTGGTGATGGGCGCGCCGGGCAAGGTGGTGCGGATGCTGGACGAGGCCGCGGCGGCCGGGCTGCTTGCATCTGCTCGACATTACCAGGAACGGGCGCGGGCGTTCCGAAGTGACTTGAGGGTTATCGAGTAAATGACGGATAAAACAGGTAAAACCCTGGTGCGACGCACGGCCTGGCCGGTTAGTTCCAGCCGCCCGGTGGTGACACCGCTGCAGGCGTCGGTTGTCTATGCCTCTGCCAGCCCCGACGCGCTGGACCAGATCTATGAGGGCGCTGCGCCGGGCTATTCCTATGCCCGTGAGGCACATCCCAACGCCGACGTACTGGCGACTAAGATCGACGCGATGGAGGGCACCGGGGGCGGTTTCATCACCGGCAGCGGCATGGCGGCGATCACCGCGATGGCGATGGCGCTGCTGAAAAGTGGCGATCATGTGGTGGGCGGCAACCAGCTCTATGGCCGCTCGATGCGGATGATGGCAGAAGAGTTGCCACGTTTAGGGGTCGAGACCGGACTGGCCGACCCCACGGATGCGGCCAGCTTTGCAGCGGCGATCCGCCCGAATACCAGAGTCGTGCTGCTGGAGGTGGTGTCGAACCCCACGCTGCGGGTGTCGGACGTGGCCGGTATCGCTGCGATCTGCCGCGAACGCGGCATCCTGCTGGCCATCGACAACACCTTCACCACGCCGCGTGGCTTTCAGCCCTACGATCACGGCGCCGATATCGTGCTGCATTCGGTGACCAAGCTGCTGGCCGGGCATTCCGATGCGACGCTGGGCTATGTCTCGGCCCGCGAGCCGGATCACCGCGCCGCCATGCTGGGTACCGCCGTGACGCTGGGCCTGACGCCCAGCCCGTTCGATTGCTGGCTGGCCGAGCGCGGGCTGTACTCGTTCGAACTGCGCTATGACCGGGCCGAGGCGAATGCCGGTGCGCTGGCCGATGCCCTTGCCGAAATGCCGGGGGTTCGCCGCGTTCTGTACCCGACCCGACCAGACCACCCCGACCACAACCGCGCCGTGGCTCTGCTAGGCGCGCGCGGCGGCAACATGGTCAGCTTCGAGATCGATGGGGGGCGGGCAGCGGCAAACCGGCTGGTCAAGGCGGCAGGACAGATCCCCTTTGCGCCGACGCTGGGCGATATTGGCACCATCCTGTCGCATCCCGCCACCTCTTCGCACCGGGCTTTGACGTCCGAGCGCCGGGCTGAACTGGGCATGAGCGAAGGCTTTTTCCGCGTCTCGGTCGGGGTCGAGGAGAGCGGCACACTGATCGAGGAGTTCGCCACCGCCGTGGCGTCGGCCATGGGTTAGGCATGGTGGACGGTCGGCATCTGCTGGGATGCGGTACCAGGGCAATCGACTGAACGTTACGGCATGATAACCCTTTCGAGATAGCCGTCATCCCAGGCGGCTGAATGGCGTTTCATCGGCAAACTCTTTTT